>DATBZY010000039.1:0-8228 GCA_036512915.1 Pseudolabrys sp.
CAATCCGGGCAATTCCGGCGGCGCACTGGTCGATCTCACCGGGCGCCTGGTCGGCATCAATACCGCGATCTTCTCGCGCTCGGGCGGCTCGCAAGGCATCGGCTTCGCCATCCCCGCCAACATGGTGCGGGTGGTGGTGGCCTCGGCCAAGGGCGGCGGCAGCGCGGTGAAGCGGCCCTGGCTCGGCGCCAAGCTGCAGGTCGTGACGCCCGAAATCGCCGACAGCATGGGTCTCAAGCGCCCGGCCGGCGCGCTGATCGCGAGCGTGCTGCAGGGCAGCCCGGCGGCGCAGGCCGGCCTCAAGGCCGGCGATCTCATTGTGTCGGTCGACGCGCAGGCGGTCGACGATCCCAATGCCTTCGACTATCGCTTCGCCACCAAGCCGCTCGGCGGCAACGCGCAGCTCGGTGTGATGCGCGCCGGCCGCGAGGTGATGGCGGCAGTGGCCTTGCAGACCGCGCCCGAGACGCCGCGCGACGAAATCACCATCCGCTCACGCTCGCCGTTTTCCGGCGCCAAGGTGGCGAACCTGTCGCCGGCGCTCGCCGACGAATTGCAGCTGCAGAATGTCGATGACGGAATCGTCATCCTCGATATCGATGCCGGCTCCTATGCCAGCAATCTCGGGTTCCAGCGCGGCGACGTGATCGAATCCGTCAACGGCGAGCGCATCGCCAAGACGCGCGATCTCGATCGCGTGGCCAAAGTGCCGAATGCCACCTGGCGCATCATAATCCTGCGCGGCGGGCAGAAGATTTCCGCGGTGTTCAGCGGATGACCCCGCGCGCCAAAGCCGCCGGCCCAACCCTGTTCGCGGCCGCCGGCCTCGACAAGGACGCGCCGCGCCCGCTCGCCGACAAGCTGCGGCCGCAAAAGCTCGACGAGGTGGTCGGGCAAGACCATCTGCTCGGCCCCGACGGCGCGCTCACCCGCATGCTTTCTACGCGTTCGCTCGGCTGCCTGGTGTTCTGGGGACCGCCCGGCACCGGCAAGACCACGGTGGCGCGGCTGCTGGCGCAGGAAACCGATCTGCATTTCGAGCAGACCTCGGCGATCTTCACCGGCGTTGCCGATCTGAAGAAAGTATTCGAGGCCGCGCGCGCGCGCCGCGACAGCGGGCAGGGCACGCTGTTGTTCGTCGACGAGATCCACCGCTTCAACCGCGCGCAGCAGGACAGCTTCCTGCCGGTGATGGAAGACGGCACCATCGTTCTGGTTGGCGCCACCACCGAGAATCCGTCGTTTGAATTGAACGCTCCGCTGTTGTCGCGCGCGCGGGTGCTGGTGTTCAAACCGCTCGATCAGGAAGCGATCGAGAAGCTGCTCGCGCGTGCCGAGGGGATGGAAGGCAAGCCGCTGCCGCTCGACCAGGAGGCGCGCGCGGCACTCGAACGCATGGCCGACGGCGACGGCCGTTCCGCGCTCACGCTGGCCGAGGAAGTCTGGCGCGCCGCCCGCAAAGACGAAAAGTTTAGCGCCGCGCAACTGCAGGAGATCGTGCAACGGCGCGCGCCGATCTACGACAAGGCGCAGGACGGCCATTACAATCTGATCAGCGCGCTGCACAAATCGGTGCGCGGCTCCGATCCCGACGCCGCGCTGTATTATCTCTGTCGCATGCTGGATGCCGGCGAGCCGCCGCTCTACCTCGCGCGCCGGGTGGTGCGCATGGCGATCGAGGATATCGGGCTCGCCGATCCGCAGGCGCTGGTGATCGCCAATGCCGCCAAGGACGCCTACGATTTTCTCGGCAGTCCCGAAGGCGAACTGGCGATCGCGCAGGCGGTGATCTATTTGGCGACCGCGCCCAAGTCGAATGCCGGCTATGCGGCCTATGGCGCCGCCATGCGCACCGCCAAGGAGGCTGGCTCGCTGCTGCCGCCCAAGCACATTCTCAATGCGCCGACCACGCTGATGAAAAATGAGGGCTACGGCCGCGGCTACGCCTACGATCACGACCAGGACGAGGCGTTCTCCGGGCAGAACTATTTCCCCGACGCGTTGCCCCGCCAGCAGTTCTACGATCCGCCCGAGCGCGGCTTCGAGCGCGAGATCCGGAAGCGGCTGGACTACTGGGCGAAGCTGCGCAAGGAGCGGGGCGGGGAATGAGCGTCTTAAGGTGCGCGGCAGTGTTTGTCGTTCTGGCGGCGTTGAGTTCGGCGCCGCTGCATGCGGCGGAAACCGTCTGACCCAGCGTTGTGCTGGAGCTTCGGCGCCACGGCGGCGCAGTCGCCGTTGATCGTGACCGACACGGCCTTGCGCTGGTCCGCCAATGCCTGCCGGATCGAGCGCAGCTACAAGACCGGCGATACGGTGCCTATCCAGGCGCGGTGCTGGGGCGATGGCGGAGAACGTTCGATCCCGGTATCCCTGCGCCGGCAGGCCGGCGGGCTTGTCGTCACCTGGGACCGCGGCGCGTGCGGCGAGTTGCGGCGCTGTCAATGAACGACACGGTTACTTTCGGTTGAGATGGACGAATTGACATGAGAATGCGCAAGGGCGGCTATGGCGGTGGCAAGAAGACGGCCGCTCCGCGCGGTCGCGGTCACGGCCGCGATCGCGATGAGCGAAACAAGGAGCGATCCAAAGAGCGCTCCAATCCGCGTCAATCCGATCTGCGCGTGAAGCATTCGCCGAAGCGCGAAGGCGGCAGGGGCCGCGCCCTTGCCGCCCGTCCGCCGCGCGAGCAGCCGGTCGCTTTTCAGCCCGCGCCGCCGCCGGTTGAGGCGCCAAAGCCGGCGCAATTTTCGGCGGCCGTGCAGACCGTCACCGTCACGCCGGACGAGAACGGCATGCGCGTCGACCGGTTTTTCGAGGCGCGCTTTCCCGGCCTGTCGTTCAGCCACATCCAGCGCATCATCCGCAAAGGCGAAGTGCGGGTAAACGGCAAGCGCACCGAGCCGAAGAACCGCCTGGAAGCCGGGCAGGCCATCCGCATTCCGCCGCTCAAGCTCGACGCGCCGAAGCTGCGCGACGATGCGCCGCCGGCGCAGAAGGACCGCGCCTTCATCAAATCGATCACGTTGTACGAAGACGCCGACGTGCTGGTGCTCAATAAGCCGATGGGGCTGAGCGTTCAGGGCGGCTCCGGCACCACCCGCCATCTCGACGGCATGCTCGGCGCGCTGCGCGGTCCCGGCGTGGACGCCCAGCGTCCGCGCCTGGTGCACCGGCTCGACAAGGACACCGCCGGCTGCCTGCTGGTGGCGAAGACGCGCTTTGCGGCGGCGGCGCTGGCCAAAACCTTCCGCACGCGGTCGGCGCGCAAGATCTACTGGGCGCTGGTGGTCGGCGTGCCGAAGCCGAAACAGGGCCGCGTCTCCACCTACCTCGCCAAGCAGGAGGAGGAAGAGGATTCCTACATGCGCATCGCCCAGCATGGCGAGAAGGACGCCGTCCACGCCGTCACTTATTACGCGGTGGTGGAGACGGCGGCGCAAAAGCTGGCCTGGATTTCGCTCAAGCCAGTGACCGGCCGCACCCATCAATTGCGCGCGCACATGGCGCATGTCGGTAACCCGATCATCGGCGATCCGAAATATTTCAACATCGAGAACTGGGAGCTGCCCGGCGGCATTCAGAACAAGCTGCATCTGCTGGCGCGGCGCATCGTGGTGCCGCATCCGCGCGGCGGCACCATCGACGTCACCGCGCCGTTGCCGCCACATATGGAGCAGTCCTGGAACCTGCTCGGCTTCGACGCCACACGCTACGACCCGATCGTCGACGCGCCGGAGGAGGAGTAGCGGCCGGTTCGCGGGCTTCCTATCTAGAGCATGATCCCGAAAAGTGGGAACCGGTTTTCGGAAAAGATCATGCTCGCTCGAATGTCCATAGCGCGCGGATATCGCCTAATAGCTTTGCTGGCGCTGACGCTTGTTGGGTCGGCGATGCCGGCGCATGCGCAATCCGACGACGAGCGCTACAGCATCATGCGGCCGGAAAAGCCGGAACCTTGGCTGGCGCCGAAATACAAGTCGCCGCGCGGCACCCGCCAGCATGTGGTGATCCCGCGGCCGGCGCCGGCGCCGCAGAGGCGCACCGCGGTGCCGCCGCCAATTTACGTGCCGCAGACCGGCCAAGTGCTGCCGAACCTGCCGGCGATATCGGGCTCAGGGCCGGGCGGCGCCGAGACCTATCAGGACCGCGCGGCGCGCTGTGCGCACCAGGCCGGAGTCTACGGCCAGGCTGCCGGCGACCGCAACGCCTATGTCGGAAGCTGTATTAATCAGTAGCGCATTCTCGTTTGCGCATGATCTTTTTCGAAAACCGGTTCCCACTTTTCGGGATTATGCGCTCAGATCTCTTCCATCACCTGCGCATAGGAGATCAGCGCGAACAGCGCGGTGCCGCCGACGATGTTGCCGAGCAGCACCGGCGCCACGAACTGGCCGATCATCCGCCACCATTCCCAATCGCCGGCGAGCACGAGCATGTAGGCTTCCATGCTGCCGGCGACGATATGGGTGAAGCCGCCGATCGCGATCAGGTAGGTCATCAGCGTGATCACGGAGAACTTCGCGTTTTCCGCGCTCGGAATCATCCACACCATGGCGGCGATCAGGAATCCGGACGAAATGGCGCGGAAAAACATGTCCCACCAGCTGAGCGCGAGCAGACCGCGGCTGATGGTCAACATGCCGTGCAGCAAGTCGGGCCGCAGCACCGGCGTATAGCTGCAGATCAGCGCGGCGATCAGTGTGCCGGCGAGATTGGCGACCAGCACGATGGTCCACAGCCGCGCCATGCGCCAGATGTTGGCCCGGTTGAGATCAGCGAACACCGGGAGCACCACCGTGATCGTGCTCTCGGTGAACAGTTGCTGGCGTCCCAGCACCGCCATCAGGAAGCCGACGCAATAGCCGAAGCCCGAGAGCAGCGGCCGCCACGGCGTGTCGGGCAGGTGGGTTTCCAGGATCGCCTGCGCCAGCAGCGAAAAGCTCATCGACAGGCCGGCAGCGACACCTGACCACCACAGCGAAGTGGCCGGGCGCTGCATTTCCTCGTCGCCAATCCGCCGCACCACCTCGTAGATCACCGGCGTGCGGGGAGACGACAGCCCCTCCACGTCCACGATCTCTCGCTCGGTGATGCCCTTGGCCGTGCCCTTAGCCTTGCCCTGGCGCTGCGCCTTGGTGTGGTCGCGCTGCTTTTGCGGGCTGGAGGCTGGAGTCGCTGGCATTGTCAGCCCTTAACGCTTGGCCAGCGCCAGAGTTCCATCGCTGGAACTCCGGCGGCGACCTCAGGCGCTCGCGGCGTCGAGCGTGGCGATGTCCTCAGCGCTGAGCTTGATCTGCGCCGCCTTCAGGATCGCGGCCAACTGTTTGAGACTGGTGGCGCTGACGATCGGCGCGGTCACGCTCGGGCGTGCGATCAGCCACGCGAGCGAAACCTGTGCCGGCGTGGCGGCACGGCGGGCGGCGACCTCGTCGAGCGCTTTCAGGATGCGCAAGCCGCGGTCGTCGAGATATTGCTTCACGCGGCCGCCGCGCGCCGCATTTTTGGCAGTGTCGGCTGGCGAGCGGTACTTGCCGGTGAGGAAGCCGGCGGCGAGCGAATAATAGGTGATGACGCCGATCCGCTCGCTCGCGCAGAGCGCCGCGTAGTTCTGCTCGAACTGCTTGCGGTCGTAGAGATTATAGAGCGGCTGCAGGCTTTCGTAGCGGGGAATGCCGAGCCGTTGGCTGGCGTCCAGCGAGTCCTTCAGCCGCGCGGCGCTGATATTGGAGGCGCCGATCGCGCGCACCTTGCCCTGCGCGATCAGTTGCGCATAGGCCTGCAAGGTCTCTTCCAGCGCGGTATTCGTGTCGTCGAAATGCGTCTGGTAGAGATCGATGCGCTCGACTTGCAGGCGCTTGAGCGAGGCCTCGGCCTCACGAACGATGTCGCTCGTCTTCAGGCCGCGGCCTTGCCCCATGTCCTCGCCGACCTTGGTCGCGATCACCACCTGGTCGCGCTTTGCCGTCGCTTTCAGCCAGTTGCCGATGATGGTCTCGGATTCGCCGCCCTGGTGGCCGGGAACCCAGCGCGAATAGGTGTTGGCGGTGTCGATGGCGTTGAAGCCGGCATCGACAAAGGCGTCGAGCAAGGCGAACGAGGTCGCCGCATCGGCGCTCCAGCCGAACACATTGGTGCCGAGCATGATCGGCGCGATCTGCAGATCGGATTGCCCGAGCCTGCGCAATTCCATGACTGTTGCGCAACCTAACGCAGGCTGGCGTTGAACTGGTCGAGCGTGGCCTGGCCGGGGCAGAGTTCTTTTTCGCTCAGCGTGTTGAGCGGGGCGTCGACCGTGTGCAAATGCGCGTGCAGGTCTTCCGAGTCCTTCTCCATAAACAGGAGCCCGGTGACGATCTGACCCTTGGCCGCGTGCTGCTGCAAGAACCCCAGGGCAGCCGTGCGGTCGTTGACCTCGTAGTCGGCGGCGAGCTTGCGCAGCGTGAGCTTGGAGCCGTCGTGCTGCTCGACCACCTCGACGGTACCGGGCTCGTATTTCACTTCGATCGGCATGCGGCTGGACATGAAATCGAGCCGGTTGACCGCCTCGTTGTGCTCGCGCACGAAATCGAAGCTTTTGGTTGAGCCGGCGTGATTGTTGAACGCAACGCAAGGGCTGATGATATCGATGAAGGCGGCGCCCTTGTGCGCGATCGCCGCCTTGATGATCGGCACCAGCTGCTGCTTGTCGCCGGAGAACGAGCGGGCGACGAAGCTGGCGCCGAGCTGCAAGGCCATCGCCCCCAGGTCGATGGAATTGTCGGTATTGACGAAGCCGCGCTTGGATTTTGAGCCGCGGTCGGCGGTGGCGGAGAACTGGCCCTTGGTGAGGCCGTACACGCCGTTGTTCTCCACGATATAGACCATGTTGACGCCGCGGCGCAGGCTGTGGGCGAACTGGCCGAGGCCGATTGAGGCGCTGTCGCCGTCGCCGGAGACGCCGAGATAGATCAAATCGCGGTTGGCGAGATTGGCGCCGGTGAGCACCGACGGCATGCGGCCGTGCACCGAGTTGAAGCCGTGCGAATTGCCGAGGAAATAGGTCGGCGTTTTCGACGAGCAGCCGATGCCGGAAATCTTGGCCACCCGGTGCGGCTCGATCGAGAGCTCGAAGCAGGACTGGATGATGGCGGCGGTGATCGAGTCGTGGCCGCAGCCGGCGCACAGCGTCGAGACCGAGCCCTCATAGTCGCGGTGGGTGTAGCCGAGCGCGTTCGTCGGCAGCTCGGGATGATGGAATTTCGGCTTGACGAGATAGGTCATGAAACCACCCTGAGCGGTGTGAGTTTGAGCTTATCGAGATGCTCGCCGATCGCGGTGGCGATGAAGCGCGCGGTGATCGGCGTGCCGTCGTAGTGCAGGATCGGCACCAGCCGCACCGGATCGATCCCGCACTCGTTCACGATCAGCGAGCGCAATTGCGCGTCGCGATTTTGTTCCACCACGTACACGAAATCATGATCGGCGACGAAGCTGTTGACCGAGGAATGGAACGGGAAGGCGCGGATGCGCATGCGGTCGAGCGCGTGTCCGCGGGCCTCGATCATATGGATCGCCTCATCCATCGATGGCGAGGTCGAGCCGTAATAGATCACGCCGTATTTGGTGGGCTTGCCGGCATTGGCCTGTAACGGGCGCGGCACCAGGTCCTTGGCGGTGTCGAACTTGCGGACCAGCCGCTGCATGTTGTCGACGTAAGGGGCGCCTTCCTCGGTGTAGCGCGCATAGCGGTCGCGCGAGGTGCCGCGGGTGAAGAATGAACCCTTGGTCGGGTGCGTGCCGGGATAGGTGCGGTAGGGAATGCCGTCGCCGTCGACGTCGAGATAGCGGCCGAACTCCTTACCGGCCTCCAGTTCCGCCGCCGTCATCACCTTGCCGCGGTCGTAAGCGCGGGAGTCGTCCCAGGAAAACGGCTGGGACAGGTGATGGTTCATGCCGATGTCGAGGTCGAGCATCACGAAAATCGGCGTTTGCAACCGGTCGGCGAGATCGAAGGAGGCCGCCGCGAACTCGAAGGCTTCCGTCGGCCCTTCCGGGAACAGCAGGACGTGCTTGGTATCACCGTGCGAAGCATAGGCGCACAGGAGGAGATCGGATTGCTGCGTGCGCGTCGGCATGCCGGTCGATGGCCCGCCGCGCTGGACGTTGAAAATCACAGCCGGGATTTCGGCAAAATAGGCGAGGCCGAGAAATTCCTGCATGAGCGAAACGCCAGGCCCGCTCGTTGCGGT
>DATBZY010000040.1:0-15146 GCA_036512915.1 Pseudolabrys sp.
GCTGCGCAAGGCCGCCGAACGAACGGTCGCGGGACTGTGGGACAAGATCGGCGAACTCCTCACCGAGTTCTCTGAAGGCGAATGCGCCAACTATTTCAGGCACGCAGGCTATGCGTGAAATCAATCGGAAAATGCTCTAACAGCCGGGTTGGTCAGCACCGTGACTCCATCGCACGCCGCCGCCGGCCCTGCCGGGCCGGAGCCGACCGATTCCGCCGCCGCCTGGCTGCGCTTGGGGCTAGCCGTGCTGCTCAGCACCATCGGCGGCGTCGGCATGTGGTCGGTGGTGGTGGCGCTGCCCGCCATCCAGGCCGATTTCGGCGTCGCCCGCGCCGATGCCGCGCTGCCCTATACCCTCGCCATGATCGGCTTCGCCTGCGGCGGCGTGGCGATGGGCCGGCTCGCCGACCGCTTCGGCGTCGCCGTGCCGTTGGCGCTCGGGACGATTCTGCTCGTCCTCGGCTATCTCGCCGTCGGCCATGCCTCAAGCCTGTGGCAGGTCGCGCTCGCCCATGGCCTGCTGATCGGGACCGGCTGCTCGGCCACGTTCGGGCCGCTGATGGCCGACATCTCGCACTGGTTCATGCGCCGCCGCGGCATCGCGGTTTCCATCGCCGCCGCCGGCAATTATCTCGCCGGCACGATCTGGCCGCCGGTGGTGCAGCATTTCATTTCGGTGGCCGGCTGGCGCGCGACCCATGTCGGCATCGGCCTGTTCCTGCTCGCCACCATGCTGCCGCTCGTCTTCCTGCTGCGTCGGCGGATCGAGCACCATCAGCCGGCGTCGCCTGCTGCGTGGCGATGTCGATGCCGCAGGTGCATCTCGTCGCCTATTGCGGCGATCTCGGCTATGGCGCCGCGCGCGGCGCCGAGATGCTGTCGCTGATGCTCGGCTTCGGCATCGTCAGTCGCGTGGCCTCCGGCTTCATCGCCGACCGCATCGGCGGCGTGCGCACGCTGCTGCTCGGCTCGGTGCTGCAGGGCGTGGCACTGTTCCTCTATTTGCCGTTCGACGGATTGTTCTCGCTCTATGTCATCTCGGCGCTGTTCGGCTTATTCCAGGGCGGCATCGTGCCGAGCTACGCCATCATCGTGCGCGAATATTTCTCGGCCCGCGAAGCCGGCACCCGCCTCGGCATGGTGCTGATGGCGACGCTGCTGGGCATGGCGCTGGGCGGCTGGCTGTCGGGCGCGATCTTCGACTTCACCGGCTCCTACCAGACCGCGTTCCTCAACGGCGTCGGCTGGAACCTGCTGAACGTATCGATCATGACCTGGCTGCTGCTGCGCTCACCCCGCCGGCCGGCGCTCGTACAGGCCGCGTGAAATTTCACATTGTCGCGGTTCGCAAGGTGCTTCATCATGTGGCGGTCGATCAAGAAGGGGCTTGCCCGTGCCAGCATTTCGCCGCGTGGCTGCGATCCTCGTCGCGCTTGTCCTTGCCGCACCCGCGCATGCCGAAACAATAGTGCATGGAACCGCCGTCCCCGCGGGTGAAGCCGTCCCGACCAGCGGTTCGTTCTCGATCCGCTTTCCGATCGATTACAAAGATGCGGAGTTCAGGGTTGAAGACCCCAAAGCCCCCACCCTTGTGGTGCACATGCTGTCGGGCTTAAGCCGCGAGGGGCTCAGATTCTCGGCAACGGAAACGCCGATCCAAGGGCAACCATTGCCACTCGATAGTTTCATGGAGGTCGCCAAGAAGAGGCCAGGCGCCACCGTATCGGACGTGCGCCATGAGAATAAAGACGGCACGGAGACGCTGTCATTCTCGCTCACCGAGCCGAAAGACGGCAGTTATTTCCGCCTGATCCGGACCAAAATCACCGGCTATGTATTGGTCATCCAATTTCCCAATACGCTGTACAGCACGGCGACCAGCATGAAGGACGACTTCTTCGGCTCGTTTAAGATCACGCGGCCTTGAAGCGTCAGAATTGCTCGTCGGGCAGTTCCATGGTGGTGGCCGCGCCCGACTGGATGCGCGTGAGATGCGCCGCGGTTTCCGGCAGCATGCGCTCCATGAAGAAGCTCGCGGTGGTGAGCTTGGCGTTGTAACGCTGCGCCGAACCGTTGGCCTTCGGCAATTTGGCGAGCGCGGCAGCTGCGATTTTGCACCACATGTAGCCGAGCGCCACCAGCCCGAACATGTGCATGTAGTCGGTGGCGCCGGCGCCGGCATTGTCGGGTTTGGCAAGCGCGTTCTGCATGAACCACATCGACGCCTGCTGCAGATGGGCGAGTGAAGCGCCCAGCGGCGTCACATAAGGCTTCATCGCCTCGTCGGCGCCCTTCTCCTTGATGAAGCCGCCGACCTCGTTGAGGAACGCCATCAGCGCGCGGCCGCCGTCCTTGCCGAGCTTGCGGCCGACCAGATCGAGCGCCTGGATGCCGTTGGCGCCTTCGTAGATCTGCGCGATGCGGGCGTCGCGCACGAACTGTTCCATGCCGTGCTCGGCGATGTAGCCGTGGCCGCCGAACACTTGCTGCGCCATCACCGTATTGGCAAAGCCGCCGTCGGTGAGCACGCCTTTGATCACCGGCGTGAGCAGGCCCATGTGATCGTCGGCACCCTGGCGTTCCTTGTCGTCCTCGGAGCGGCGCGCGATGTCACCCTTGAGCGCGGTCCACAGCACCAGCGCGCGCCCCGCCTCGTTGAAGGCGCGGATGGTCATCAGCGTGCGGCGCACGTCCGGATGCACGATGATCGGATCGGCCGCCTTGTCGGGATATTTGGCGCCGGAAATCGCGCGGCCCTGCAAGCGCTCTTTCGCGTAAATCGCCGCGTTCTGATAAGCGACTTCGGATTGCGCCAGCCCCTGCACGCCGACCCCGAGCCGCGCCTCGTTCATCATCGTGAACATGGCGGGTAGCCCGCGGTTCTCCTCGCCGACCAGCCAGCCGGTGGCGCCGTCGTAATTCATCACGCAGGTGGCGTTGCCGTGGATGCCCATCTTCTCTTCAATCGAGCCGCAGCTAACGCCATTGCGCGGCCCCAGCGAGCCGTCGTCATTGACGAGTAACTTCGGCACCACGAACAGCGAGATGCCCTTGGTGCCGGCCGGCGCGCCTTCGATACGCGCCAGCACGAGGTGCACGATGTTCTTGGCGAGATCGTGCTCGCCGGCGGAAATGAAGATCTTGGTGCCGGTGATCTGGTAGCTGCGGTCGGCCTGCTTCACCGCTTTGGTGCGCAGCAGGCCGAGATCGGTGCCGCAATGCGGCTCCGTGAGATTCATCGTGCCGGTCCATTCGCCGGCCACCATCTTCGGCAAATATTTCGTCTTGAGCTCGGGCGAGGCATGCGCGAGCAGCGCGGCGATGGCGCCTTGCGTGAGCCCCGGATACATGGCGAAGGCCATGTTGGCCGAGCAGAGGAATTCGTTGATCACCTCGGTCAGGGTCGCCGGCAGTCCCTGGCCGCCGAATTCGGCCGGCACCGAGATGCCAATCCAGCCGCCCTCGGCCAGCTGCTTGTAGGCGTCCTTGAATCCGGTCGGCGTGGAGACGCTGCCGTCGGCGTGGCGCCTGCAGCCTTCGCGATCACCGACCCGATTGAGCGGGGTGAGGACCTGCTCGCTGAACTTCGCCGCCTCGCGCAGCACCGCCTCCACCACGTCGGGCGAGGCGTCGGCGAAGCCCGGCAGGTTGCCGTAGCGGTCGAAGTGGAGGACGTCGTTGAGCAGGAACAACGCATCGTCCACGGGTGCTTTGTAGGTCGGCATTTTCATCTCCCCGGCATTCTGCCGCGGGCCGGTAGCACGCGAGCGCCGTTAACAACTCGTTAACTACTGAACGGTTGCACCCGATTTAAGAATAGCCGCAGCTTTCCCCGACGATGCCACAACCGGCTCCAGTCGAGAATGACGTATCCGGCTTACAGCGTTAAACCACGCCGCGCCGGGGCGGGCGGCGAAACTGCCGGTAAAATCCGACACTTCGGCCGAACTTTAACCGCTTGTTTACCGCGAACGGCAAAAAGTCAGTGTGTGGACTGAGGACCGAGCCCGTATCCACCAGGCGTTAACGCGCGCCGGTTCCACGAGGCTCGATCCAGGCTCTTTGCGCCTCCACCTCGGATGTGGGTGAGCATGAAATTTGGTGTCCCGTGGAGTGTCAAAGGCATACGGCCGGAAGCCCGCGAGACAGCGAAAGAAGCGGCGCGCCGGTCGGGCATGTCGTTGGGCGAATGGCTGAACTCCGTCATCCTCCATCAAGCGGCGGAGGACGGCGTGCAGTCGCCGTCGCTCGCCTACGACGATGACGATGGCGGCGGCGATGAACTCTCCACCGTGCACCAGCGGCTTGACGACCTCACGCGACGCATCGAGCAATTCACGCGCACCGGGCCTGCGGCCTATGCGCCCAAGCGCAGCCGCAACGAAGACAACCAGATCGCCGAGCTGATCGGCCGCCTCGACCGGCGGCTCGACCAATTCGTCAATAGCTCGCGCCTGATGGCGCCGACGCCGGCAATAATGCCGCCGGCCATGTTGCCAAATTTGCCGAGCTTGCCGCTGCCGCCTGCGCTCGATCGCGCCATCGCTGAAATCGCCACACGCCAGCGCGCGCTCAACGGCCAACCGGCCCCGGCGCGGCAACAGCCGCGGGCCGCGGTGGCGGCGCCCATGCCTGCGCCTGCGCCCCCGCCGGTGCTTGCGCCGGTGCCGACGCAGGACCTGTCGGGACTGGAGGATCAGCTTCGCAGGATCACCGACCAGATCGAGACGCTGCGGAAACCGGGCGTCGAGGAAGCGATCAATGCCTTGCGCGCCGAACTCGGCGAGATCGGCCGCGCGCTCAACGACGCGATGCCGCGGCGCGCCATCGACACCATCGAGAAGCAGATCCAGGGCCTGACCCAGCGCATCGCGGAAGGCCGCCAAGCCGGCATCGACGGCGGCGCGCTCTCCGGCGTTGAGCACGGGCTCGCCGAAGTGCGCGATGCGCTGCGCGGACTGACGCCGGCGGAAAACCTGGTCGGCTTCAACGACGCGGTGGCCGCGCTCGCGCACAAGATCGATCTGATCGTCGCGCAGAAAGACCCGGCGACCCTTCAGCAGCTCGAGCACGCCATCACCACGCTGCGCGATATGGCGGGCCACGTCGCCTCCAACGACGCCGTAAGCGGGCTTGCGACCCAAGTGCAGATGCTGGGCGAGAAGGTCGAGCACATCTCGCTGTCCGGCGGCGCCAGCGACGCGCTCAACAATCTCGAGCATCGCATCGCCGCGCTCTCCGATGCGCTGGCCGAGCGCGCGCAGAACGGCGGCACGGTGCCGCCCATGCTGGAAGCGCTGGTGCAGTCGCTGTCCGACAAGATCGAGTTGATCCAGCAATCGCGCGGCGACAATGTCGCGGTCGGCCATCTCGAGGATCGGATCGTGACGCTGGTGGAGCGGCTGGACGCTTCCGATTCTCGTCTCGGCCATCTGGAAGCGATCGAGCGCGGACTTGCCGACCTGCTGGTTCATATCGAGGACATGCGCGCGAACAAGGAGGCCGGCGGCCTGCGCGCGGAGAATTCACCGGGCGTCGATGCGCTCAAGCACGACATGGCCCGCACCCAGGATGCGCTGGAGGCGGTTAACGGCACGCTCGGCCACGTCGTCGACCGCCTGGTCATGATCGAAAACGATATTCGTGGCGAGGGACGCACGCGCCCCGTGACCGACTCCGAATTTGCCGAAATCAAACAGCCAGTCGGCAAGGTCGCGGCCCGTATGGTCAGCGAAACGCCGCAAGCCGCAGCTCCGCCGCCGGCCGCGGCACCGCAAGCTGTACTGCCGCCAGCGGCCCCGCCCGCCCCCGCGCCCAAACGCCTGCCGCCGGCCAGCCGGCTGCCGATCAATCCCGATCTGCCGCCCGATCAGCCGCTCGAGCCCGGGTCCGGGCCGCCGCCGTTGCGCGCCAATCCGGCCGCGCGCATCGCCGCCTCGGAAGCAGCGCTTGGCGGCGCTCGGGCCGCCGCCGCCGACACTCTCGGCGGCAAATCCGGCTTCATCGCCGCCGCCCGCCGCGCCGCGCAAGCCGCGGTGCAAGCGCCCCGCGAGCGAGCGCCGCGCCCCGAACCGGTCGAGACCGACGAGGATGAGGCGTCATCTCTGCGCGGCAAGCTGATGAAGCGGGTCAAATCGCTGTTCATCGCCGCGAGCATCATCGCCGTGGTGGTCGGATCGATCCAGATCGCCGGCAACTTCCTCGACTTTGGTACCTCCGACGTCCCCAACGTCAAAACCGCGAAAGCCCCCGATGCGGACACCGGCCCGAGCGACACGGCGACGCCAAGCGACAACCCGGAGGTGCCGGCAACCCCCGCCGCCAATCCGCTCGAGCTGCCGAAGCTGCCCGGGATCGCGCCGTTCGCGGCCCCAACCGGCAGCAACCTCTTCGCCATCACTCCGCCGCTGGATTTGAACCCGGCGCCGCAAGGCTTGACGCCACAAGGCTTGCCGTCGCTGTTGAACCCCCCGCTGCTGGAATCGAAGGGTGACGTCACCGGGTCGATCGCGCGCCCCGCCGCCAACGCCCGGCCCGTGCGACCGCCGGCTGCGTCAACTGCGCCGACCCCGCCAACGTCAGATCGGCTGCCGATCACCATCGGCGGACCGCACCTGCGCAGCGCCGCCACGGCCGGCGACGGTGCGGCCGCCTACGAGGTGGCGGTACGGTTTGCGGAAGGCCGCGGCGTGCCGGTCAACCTGGAAGAAGCGGCGCGCTGGTACGAGCGCGCGGCGAACAAGGGGCTCGCGCCCGCGCAATTCCGCTATGCCAGCCTGCTGGAAAAGGGCCAGGGCGTGAAAAAGGACCTCGCCCAGGCCCGCCGGCTCTATCTCGCCGCCGCCGCCAAGGGCAACGGCAAGGCGATGCATAACCTCGCCGTGCTGTATGCCGAAGGCATCGAGGGCAAGCCGGATTACGGCACCGCCGCGCAATGGTTCCGCAAGGCCGCGCAGCGGGGCATTGCCGACAGCCAGTACAATCTCGGCGTCCTGTGCGCGCGCGGCCTCGGCGCCGAGAGGAGCTTTGACGAAGCCTACAAATGGTTTGCTCTCGCCGCCGCCCAGGGCGACCGGGAAGCCGCCAAGAAGCGCGACGAGGTCGCCGCTCATCTGACCGCCGAGGCGCTCGCCGCCGCCCAACAGGCGGTCAAGAGCTTCGCGCCCGAGCCGCAGCCGGCGGACGCCACTGCCGTTGCGGAGCCGCCCGGCGGCTGGGATCGCGCCAGCGCCGCGCCGCCGCCGCATGGGAAGCCGCGGCCTGCCGGACCTTTGTCGCTCGGCGCGCTCGAGGTGGGAAAACGGTGAACAAGCGTGGCGTAGGGCGCAAAGGCGAGATCGCGCGCGCGTCCGCCGCTAAGATCGACCCCGAATCTTGATCGAGCCAGATCTAGATCGAGCCAGGTCTAGATCGACTTAAGTCTTGGGACTGATTTCTTGGGCCATATTTTTTTCGCCCCATATCGCTGACGATTCCGCGCGCAAGGTGTTAACTGCACGGTGAGCTGCCGGGCGGCGCGGACCGGCAGCATGGGCCTTAAACGCCGGACAACGACGCTTGCAGATCTATCTCCCGATCGCCGACCTGCCCGTGAACATCTTCCTTGTGCTGGGGATGGGGCTTGCGGTCGGCTTCATCTCCGGCATGTTCGGCATCGGCGGCGGCTTTCTGATGACGCCGCTGCTGATCTTCATCGGCATTTCGCCCGCCGTCGCGGTGGCGAGCGTGTCGAGCCACATCGCGGCCTCCTCGTTTACCGGCGCAATCAACTATTGGCGCAAGCGCGCACTCGATATTCCGCTCGCCATGATGCTGCTCAGCGCCGGCATCGTCGGCACCGCGACCGGCGTCTGGCTGTTCACCGAACTGCGCGCGGTCGACCAACTCGACCTGATGATCGGGCTCTCCTACGTCACGCTGCTGACGGCGGTCGGCGCCGTCATGATCTACGAGAGCCTGCGTGCAGAGAGCCGCGCGCGCAAAGGCATGCCGGCGACGCTGCGCCGGCCGGGCAGCCACACTTGGCTGCATGGCTTGCCGTTCAAGCTGCGGTTCAAGCGCTCGAAAATCTACGTATCGGCGATTCCGGTCTGGGCGATCGGATTCATTATCGGTTTCGTCGGCGCCATCATGGGCATCGGCGGCGGCTTCCTGCTGGTGCCGATGCTGATCTATTTCCTGCGGGTTCCGACCGTGACCGTGATCGGCACTTCGATGGTGCTCACGCTGGTCACCATGGCGTCGGCGACGGTGATGCATGCGGCCACCAACCATCTGGTCGACGCGGTGCTGGCGCTGATCCTGATGGTCGGCGGCGTCATCGGCGCGCAATTCGGCGCGCGCACCGGGCAGAAGATGCGCGGCGAGCGGCTGCGCCTGTTGCTCGGCCTGCTGGTCTTCGCCGTCGGCTTGCGCTTCGCCTACGAGCTGGGGGTGCAGCCGGACGATCTGTATTCGCTGCGCCACGTCGGGAGCGAATGATGCACCGGCTCGCACTCACCCTCGCGCTCGTCCTGCTGGCCTGCGGCCTCAAGCCCGCCGCCGCCGAACGGCTGGTGGTGTCGCTGTCGAACCACCGGGTGGCTGTGACCTCGAGTTTCATCGGCGAGGATCTGGTGCTGTTCGGCACCATCGAGCCCGACGCCGGCAAACCCGCACTGCGCTCGGCGTACGATCTCGTGGTCAACGTGACCGGGCCGCGCGAGACGCTGCGCACGCGGCGCAAGCATCGCGTGTTCGGCATTTGGGTCAATGTCGATTCGCGCGAATTCGTGCGCGTGCCGTCCTATCTCGCCGTGCTGAGCAACCGCCCGGTCGCCCAGATCGCAAACCAGGATAGCTTGCGGCGATTGCAGGTGGGGCTGGACAATATTCTGCTGCCGCAACGTATCGGCCCCGACATCGCGGACACCGTGCGCGACGACCCGTTCCGCGCCGCGTTCGTGCGGCTGGAAATTCAGTATGGTCTTTACCGGGAATCGGGCACCGCGGTGACCTTCCTGACGCCGACCGTGTTCCGCGCCGCGATCCCCATGCCGGCCAACGTGGCGACCGGCAACTATGCGATCGACGTCAAGCTGTTCGCCGACGGCGCGATGGTCGCGCGCACCAATTCTGCGCTGGAAGTGATCAAGGCGGGTTTCGAGCAATATGTCGCCGACGCCGCGCGCGACCACGGCCTGCTGTACGGCATTTTAACCTCGCTGATGGCGCTGCTCACCGGCTGGTTCGGCAGCGTGGTGTTCCGGCGGGACTGACTTTTTTAATCGCGCATGATCTTATCCGAAAACCGGTTCCCACTTTTCGGGATCATGCGCTAATTTCCCGCCACCACGATCAAGCCGGGCACGGCTACGCCTTTTTCGGTGCGGGTCGCGGCGGAATCGAGACTGACCGGGACAAGTTTCGCCGCCGCCAGCGCGGCGCCCACATGCGCTGCGCCATGCGCGTAGCGCAGAGTCTCGCGCAAGATTACGCCATCGCCGTCATGCGTTTCCACGCTGAACGCGAGCAGTCCGGACGGCGCCAGCACACGTGCGGCCGCTGTCAGCACCGGCGCGAGGTCGTCGAGATAGACGAACACATCGGCGGCCAGGATGAGATGATAGCGCGCCTTGGCCGTTGCCTCATCGGCGAGAAAACCCAAGATCTCGCCTTCAACCAGCCGGTCATAGAGTCCTTTCGTCCGCGCCTGGGCGAGCATGGCCGGCGACAGATCGACGCCCACCAGCCAATCGCAATGCGGCCGGAACGCCGCACCTGCCAAGCCGGTGCCGCAGCCGAGATCGAGCACCGCGCCGAATTTCATCCGCCCGCCGGCATGCGCCGCCTGCACCGCGTGCAGAAGAAGCTCCGGCGCGCGATAGCCGAGCCCCTCGGTCAGCGCCTGGTCGAACGCGAGCGCGTAACCGTCGAACAGCGCACGCACATAGCCTTGCGGCATGGCGGCGGCAGGCTGAGCGCCGAGGCGGATCAGATGCAGCGCGGCGCCGTGGCGGTCTTGGCGGTCGGCTTGCGCCGCCTGGCGAAACGCCGCGACCGCGCCGGCGCGATCGCCGATCTTCTCGCGCAGCTCGCCGAGCGCGAACCAGGCCGCGGCATAATCGGGCGCCAGTTCCAAGGCCTGCACGAGCAGATCGGCGGCGCCGGCAAGATCGCCCTTGGCCTCGAGGTCGCGCGCCCATTCGAAGCGGCGGTCGGCGATCAGGTTGCCGGACGGCAGATGGATCGGCAGCGGCGGCAATGCGTAGCCTCAAGGGATGGCGGCGGCGCTTATAAAGCATATGTAGGGCATGGTCGCGAAAATCGGGGCCGGCTTCCGGAAAAGATCATGCTCTTGCAAAAGCTCCCGCCGACAAATCGTGGTAGCATTAAAACGACTCCGAATAGGACTGAGGAAGCCATGAGCAACGACACCGTGACCCGGATTTTCGGCGGCTCGCCGCTGGCGGTGCTGGGACGCCTCGTCCTGGTGTCGATCCTGGTCGGCGTTATCCTGTCGGCGCTCGGGCTCGATCCGTTTGACATCATTCGCAGCATCGAGCGGCTGTTCCGCTCGATCTGGGACTTGGGCTTTGATGCCTTCCGCTGGCTGTGGCGCTATTTCCTGCTCGGCGCGGCGATCGTGATTCCGATCTGGCTGGTCATGCGCCTCGTCAACGCGCCGCGCGGCAAATAATTATTTTCAGCCCGGCCAGCTTTCCGCCGTCATGTCGGCGGCGTCCGAACCGATCATCGAGGCCAATGAATTGCGATGGCCGCGTCGCAACGCTGCCACCAGATCCGCCTTGATCTCCGTCACCAGCCCGATGCCGCGATACACCAGCCCGGTATAAAGCTGCAGCAGCGTGGCGCCGGCCTTGATCTTGGCGATGGCGGTGGCGCTGGAGTCGATGCCGCCGACGCCGATCAACGGGAACGCGCTCTCCGTGCGCACAAAGGTCTCCGCCAGCATGCG
Organism: Pseudolabrys sp.; assembly: GCA_036512915.1. GTDB lineage: Bacteria > Pseudomonadota > Alphaproteobacteria > Rhizobiales > Xanthobacteraceae > Pseudolabrys. Next base: position 10,958 of record DATBZY010000040.1, read on the forward strand.
GGTCGAGAGCTTGAACAGCGGCCGGCCGGACAGTCCGCCCGCCTCGCCCGCCTTGCCGCGCTCGCGCAGCGAGCCGGGCCGCGCGATCGTGGTGTTGCCGACGATCATGCCATCGACGCGATGCTTGCGCGCGATGCCGACCACGTCGTCGAGATCGGGCAGCGTGAGGTCGGGCGCGATCTTGAGCAGCACCGGCGCAGGCCCGGCGTGCGGGTGCACCCGTTCGCGCGCATCGATGACGCGCGCGAGCAGATCGTCGAGCGCGCTCGCCTGCTGCAGGTCGCGCAGGCCCGGCGTATTGGGCGACGACACGTTGACGGTGAAATAGCTCGCGATGGCGGCGAAGGTTTCGATCAGCTGGACGTAGTCCCCGGCGCGGTCGGGCGAATCGCGGTTGGCGCCGATATTGACGCCGACGATGCCGCCATTGCCGGCGCGCGCGGCGAGCCGCGCCAGCGCCACCGCCCCGCCCTCGTTGTTGAAGCCGAGCCGGTTGATCACGCCCTCGTCGGCCTCGAGCCGGAACAGGCGCGGGCGCGGGTTGCCGGCTTGCCCGCGCGGGGTCACGGTGCCGACTTCCACGAAGCCGAAGCCGAGGCGCAGCAGCGCGTCGGGCGCCTGCGCGTTCTTGTCGAAGCCGGCGGCCAGGCCGACCGGATTGGGGAAATTAAGCCCGAAGGCGCGCACTGCGAGTTCAGGAGCATCGGCGGCCGGCCGCGCCAGCGGCATAAAGCGCAAGGCCTTGATTGCCAGCGTATGCGCATCCTCCGGGTCGAGGGCCCGCATCAGCGGGCGGGACAGGCGGTCGATGAGACCGATTACCACAGGCGGCTCCGGGGTTGCGCGTTCCCGACCCTATCGGCGGGGGGCGAGCTTTGTTCAAGGCGATCCTGCACGAAACTGTTGCAGAAGGGGGCGACTCACGGCTATAATTCCTATATGTTGGATAACAGTCTTATTCGAACCCAAGCAGCTCCGGCCTCCCCATGCTGACACATAATCAGATCTGGACAGCCATCGACCGGCTGGCCGCCCGCGCCGACCTCACGGCATCCGGACTGGCCAAAAAGGCCGGCCTCGACCCCACCACCTTCAACAAGTCCAAGCGCGTCACCCCGGAAGGCCGGCCGCGCTGGCCCTCCACCGAATCGGTGGCCAAGGCGCTGGCGGCCACCGGCACCAAGGTCGACACCTTCGTCAGCCTGATCACCGACAGCGGCAAAGTGGCGATTTCGAACGTGCCGCTGATCGGCTTCGCCGAAGCCGGCGCCGGCGGCTATTTCGACGACGGCGGCTTCCCGGTCGGCAAGGGCTGGGAGGAGATCGCCTTCCCCTCGGTCACCGACAAGCACGCCTATGCGCTGGAAATCTCCGGCGACTCGATGAAGCCGGCCTATCGCGACGGCGACGTCATCGTCGTCTCACCGGCAGCGCCGGTACGCAAGGGCGACCGCGTGGTGGTCAAGACCAAGAACGACGAAGTCATGGTCAAGGAACTCAAGCGCAAGACAACCAAGAGCATCGAGCTCAAGTCGCTCAATGCCGAGCACCGCGACCGCACATTGCCGATGTCCGACGTGGTGTGGATCGCGCGCATCGTCTGGGCGAGCCAATAGAGCTCACAACGGCGCGCAGGCATCTGGCCGCGCTCGACGACTCCCGCTAAGCTCGCGCTATTATCATTTTGCCAATGTGGGGGGCATTCATGACTCAAGATACCATCGTTCATCCGGCCACATGCGCCTGCTGCGGCGACATGCTGCGGACGCGGTTCGATCGGCGGCGCTTCCTTCATGTGACGGTCGGCGCCGGATTGCTGGCGGCCTTTCCTTCGCTCGCGTTCGGCGCGGAAGGAAATTACGACGCCATGCTGCTCACCTGCATCGATCCGCGCTTTCCCGAGCCGACGATCAATTACATGAAGAGCCGCAACATGGTCGGCAAGTACAGTCAATTTACGTTCGCCGGCGCCGCCATCGGCGTGGTCGCGCCCGCGTTCAAGGATTGGTCGAAGGCGTTCTGGGACAACCTCGCGGCTTCGATCCAGCTGCACCACATTCCGAAAGTGATCGCGATGAATCATCGCGACTGCGGCGCGGCCAAGATCGCCTATGGCGCGGAAAAAGTCGCCACCGCCCAGATCGAAACCGAGACGCATAAAGCGGTGCTGATGGAATTCCGCAAGCAGGTGGCCGAGCGCCAGCCCAAGCTCGCGGTCGAGACCGGCCTGATGGCGCTCGACGGCAAAGTGGAAATGTTCAGCTAGGCGACTTCTCTATCCCTCCCCCGCAAACGGGGGAGGGGTTAAGAGTCATGCGCTACGCGCCAGCGCGCCGTCGATCATGTCGACGGTGTTCTGCAGACCATAGACCGCCACGAACGAGCCGAAGCGCGGACCCTTCTCCTGGCCGAGCAGCACCTGGTAGAGCATGTTGAACCAGTCGAGCGAAACGCCCGGCTTGCCGTCCTTGGCCTTTTTCTTTTCGTCGAGAAACGGCTCGCGGCGGCCGATTTCATAAACGACATCCTGGATTTGCTCAGCCGTAGCACCGGCCGGCAGTTGGCCGAGCGCGTCGCGCAGGTCGATCAAGGCCGCGCGTTCGACATCGGTGGGCTGGCGGAATTTTTTGGTCGGCTGCACGAAGTCGCGGAAATAATGGATGGCGTATTCCACCATCGCGTTGAGCTTAGGGTGCGTCTGCGCGGTCACGCCGGGCCGGTAGCGGCCGATAAAGCCCCATAAGGTTTCGGCGTTTTCCGCATTGGACGATGACACCAGCGTGAGCAGCATCGTAAACGTCACCGGCATTTCTACTTGAGGCGGATTGCCCTCGTGGATGTGCCAGACCGGGTTCGACAGGCGCTGCTTAGGATCTTGCCGCTGGTAGCCGTCGAGGAACTGCTGGTATTCGTCGACCGTGCGCGGGATTACGTCGAAGTGGAGCCGCTTGGCCGCCTTCGGCTCGCGATACATGAACAACGACAGACTCTCCGGGCTGGCATAGCGCAGCCATTCGTCGATGGTGAGCCCGTTGCCCCTCGACTTGGAAATCTTCTGGCCGTTCTCGTCGAGGAAGAGCTCGTAGTTGAATCCTTCCGGCGGCAAGCCGCCGAGCGCGCGGCAGATTTCGCCCGACAGCTTCACCGAATCGATCAGATCCTTGCCGGCCATTTCATAATCGACGCCGAGCGCCACCCAGCGCATCGCCCAATCCGGCTTCCATTGCAGCTTGCAGCGCCCGCCGGTGACCGGCGTGCTGACCTGCTCCTTGGTATCCGGGTCTTCGTAGATGATGCTGCCGGCCTTGGCGTCGTGCGCCAGCACCGGCACCTGCAGCACGATGCCGGTGCGCGGATCGATCGGCAGGAACGGCGAATAGGTTCCCGCGCGCTCCTCGCGCAATGACGGCAGCATGATCGCCATCACCTTGTCGAACCGCTCCAGCACTCTAAGCAGCGCGCTATCGAACCGTCCCGACGTGTAGCAATCGGTCGAGGACATGAACTCGTATTCGAAGCCGAAATGATCGAGGAACGCGCGCAGCCGCGCATTGTTGTGCTCGCCGAAGCTCGGATGCGTGCCGAACGGATCCGGCACCTTGGTCAGCGGCTTGCCGAGATGCTGCTCCAGCATGTCCTTGTTCGGCACGTTGTCCGGCACTTTGCGCAGGCCGTCCATGTCGTCGGAGAAGGCGATCAGCCGCGTCTTGATCTTGTCGTCGGTGAGCACGCGGAAGGCATGACGCACCATGGTGGTGCGCGCGACCTCGCCGAAGGTGCCAATGTGCGGCAGCCCCGACGGGCCGTAGCCGGTCTCGAAGATCACTTCGTCTTTGGGTTGCTTCTTCAGCCGCACGACGATCTTGCGGGCTTCCTCGAACGGCCAGGCATTCGATTGCTCGGCGAGCTCGCGCAAAGTTGCGGCAGTTTCGGTAACGGACATCATGATCTCCGGGCGCGGACAGTAGGAATCCCACGCGCCAACGTCAAATTTGCGGCTCAATACGGGCTGATCGGGAAATAGCGCAGCCACAGTTCGGTGAAGCGGCCCTTCTCCCACAGCCGGAACAGCGCCCAGTTGAATGCCTGCCGCAGCAGGTCGTTGCCGCGCTTGACCGCGATGCCGACGCCTTCGCCGAAGAAGCGGGTTTCCATATATGGCCCGCCGCGGAATTCGCAGCAGCCGGCG
>DATBZY010000041.1:0-6944 GCA_036512915.1 Pseudolabrys sp.
TTCAAGCGCTACAATGCCGAGTGGCTCATCGAGAAAAATGGACTATGCAGTCCGCGCCAAACCCGCACCGTCTGGGAGCAAGCCAGCATGAAGCAAGCCGCTTAACTCAAACTTGTGTCCAAAGAACCGGGTGCGGTACACGTATATTCACCGAGGCGCACGCTCTCGCGCGGCTTGAGCAGGATCGAGATCAGGCGGTCGAGCAAGGCCTTGGCCGACACCGGCTTGCACAGGAACTCGTTGACGCCGATCTTGACCGACTCGACGATGCGCCAGCGTTCGCCATGGGCGGAGAGCATGATGATGGGAATGTCCGGCATCGGGAACACGCCGGGCGAGCGCACGATGCGCACCAGTTCCGGGCCATTGAGCAGCGGCATTTCCCAATCCAGCACCACGATGTCGGGCAAGGCCTGGCGGATCATGTCGAGCGCGGCGATGCCGTCGGCAGCTTCGAATGTCTTCTTCGCGCCGATATTGTTGAGCATGCTGCGCACGATCTTGCGCATGAACGGATTGTCGTCGACCACCAGCACGTTGAGCTGCTGGATCAGGAATTCGACATGCTTGGCGTTGATCGTCATGAGCCCTGCCCAACCACCGCGCGATTGTGTTCGGCAATCATCACCGGGCCGTTAACGTTCTCCGTACCGCGTCTTTCCAGCCGGAATATTTGCGCTCGCGCTCAGCCACGCCCATGCGCGGCTCAAACCGGCGGTCGAGCCGCCATTGCGCGGCAAAGCCGTCGAGGTCGGGACAAATGCCGGCCGCCCGCCCGGCGAGATAGGCCGCGCCCAAGGCCGTAGTCTCCATCACCACCGGCCGGTCCACCGGGCTCGCCAGGATATCGGCGAGGAATTGCATGGTGGCGTCGCTCGCGGTCATGCCACCATCGACGCGCAAGACCGTTGCAGCACTCGCCGCCTGCGGCCAGTCGGCGCGCATGGCCTCGAGCAGGTCGCGGGTCTGGTAACCGACCGCGTCCAGCGCGGCGCGGGCAAGTTCGGCAGCGCCGGAATTGCGGGTGAGCCCGAAGATCGCAGCCCGCGCCTGCGCGTCCCAATAGGGCGCGCCCAGGCCGACGAAGGCCGGCACCAGATAGACCTGCTCGGCCGGATCGGCGCGTTCGGCGAGCGGGCCGACATCCGACGACTTGGCGATGATTTTCAGACCGTCGCGCAGCCATTGCACCGCGGCGCCGGCGATGAAGATCGCGCCTTCCAGTGCATAGGTGCGTTTGCCCTCGAGCTGATAGGCGATGGTCGTGAGCAGCCGGTGGCGCGAGGCGACCCGCGCGGAGCCGGTGTTGAGCAGGGCAAAGCACCCCGTGCCGTAGGTCGATTTCATCATGCCGGGCTTGAAGCAGCCCTGCCCGACCGTCGCCGCCTGCTGGTCGCCGGCCATGCCGAGGATGCGGACGGCTGAGCCGAACAAATCGGGGACGGTGATGCCGAACTCAACCGCGCAGTCGCGCACCTGCGGCAGCAAGCTTTGCGGCACGCCGAACATCCGGCACAGCCCGTCGTCCCATTGGCCGCGTCCGATATCGAACAACAGCGTGCGCGCCGCGTTGGTGGCGTCGGTCGCATGCACCTTGCCGCCGGTGAGCCGCCACAACAGGAAGCAGTCGATGGTCCCGAAGGCGAGCCGGCCCGCTTCCGCCGATGCGCGTGCACCCTCCACATGATCGAGCAGCCAGGCGATCTTGCTGGCGGAAAAATAGGGATCGAGCAGCAGCCCGGTCTTGGCCGTGATCTCCGGCTCATGGCCGGCGCGGCGCAGCGCATCGCAAAGATCGGCCGTGCGGCGGTCCTGCCAGACGATCGCGTTGTGGATCGGCTTGCCGCTGGCACGCTCCCAGATGACGGTGGTTTCGCGCTGATTGGTGATGCCGATGCCGGCGATGTCCTTCGCCGCGAGCCCAGCCTGCGCCATCGCCGCGCGCACGGTGGCGACCGTCGCCGACCAGATCTCCTCCGGATCGTGCTCCACCAGGCCGGGCGCCGGATAAATCTGCCGCAGCTCCTGCTGCGCGGTGGCGAGCGGCTTGAGCGCCGCATCGAACGCGATCGCGCGCGTCGAGGTGGTGCCCTGGTCGATGGCGATAAGTGCGGTCGGCAAGACGGTCCCCGGGCCTTGCGCGTCGAGCGACGCCAAATCGCGACGTTAAGTCGCGACGCTAAGCCCCGCGCAGCTTAGTTCAGCAAGACCAGATTGGCGATTGCCTGATCGTTGTCGGAATGGACGGCGGCGGCGAGCTTGCGCGGCACCGGGCCGTAATAGTCGCCCGACTTCACCACCACACGGGGCTTCGTCAGCACGGCCACCATGCGGTCCTGCAGCGCCTTCGACGACACCGGCTTGAGCAGGAATTCGTTGACGCCGATCTGGACGGCCTCGATCACGCGCGAGCGCTCGCCGTGACCGGTGAGCATGATGATCGGCACGTCGGGGAACGGGAAGGTCTCGGGCGAACGCACCATGCGCACGAACCCGGCACCGTCGAGCCCGGGCATTTCCCAGTCGACGATCACGACATCCGGCGCCATGGTGCGGATGATTTCGAGGCCGGCCGGGCCGTCGGACGCCTCGTAGATGGTGCACACGCCGATGCTCATGAGCAGGGTGCGCACGACCTTGCGCATATAGTACTCATCGTCCACCACCAGCACCTTGATGGTGGCGAAGCGCGCGGCGAGTTCTTTCAAATCAATCGACATCGGCAGTCCGGATTACGCGAAACGAGCGATAGCCGAGCCAATAGAACACAAAGCTATAGCGGCGTGATAAAACGCAGCCCGGCAATTGCGCCGATCGCGGTAACGCTTGGTAAACCACGCCGGCGCTTATGAAGCAGTTGGCTCCGCCGCCGGTCGGCTCAACGATGCGATGAACTGGCCGATCGCGGTGCGCTGCTCGGCCGTGGCCTTGAGGCCGAGCTTGCTGCGCCGCCACAGCACGTCCTCGGTGGTCTGCGCCCATTCGTTCTCGACCAAATAGCGCACCTCGGCGCCGGTGAGGTCGCCGGTGAAGCGCGGCCCGAGATCCTCCATGCTTTGTGCGTCGGCGAGAATGCGCTCGACACGCCGGCCATAGGCGCGCACCAGGCGCCGCGCATGTGGCTCGGACAGGAACGGCCAGCGCCCGATCGTCTCGGCCACCAGCGCGTAAAAGCCGTCGGCGGGAAAATCGCCGCCGGGAAGCGTGGAGCCGGCGGTCCAGGGCGGCCGGGCTTCGAAGAATTTTCCGATCCGATCCATCGCCGCCTCCGCCAGCTTGCGATGGGTGGTGATCTTGCCGCCATAGATCGTGAGCAGCGGCGCCTCGCGAAACGGCCCGTCGAGCACAAGCTCGTAATCGCGCGTGACGTCCTCCGGCTTGTCGGCGCCGTCGTCGTAGAGCGCGCGCACGCCCGAGAACGACCACACCAACTCGTCGGGCGTCACCTTGTCGCGGAAATACTGGTTCACCGCGTCGCAGAGATACGTGATTTCATCCAGATCGGGCGCCGGCGACTTGAGATCGCCGACAAAATTCTCGTCGGTGGTGCCGATCAGGGTGAAATCCTCCGCGAACGGCAGCGCGAACACCACGCGCCCGTCGGCCGCCTGCAACAGATAGCCGCACTGGTGCTCGAAGCGGCGGCGCACCACGATATGGCTGCCCTTGATCAGGCGCACCGGCGCCGGCAGCGGCTGCCGGATCACGGTGTCCGCCACTTCGCCGATCCACGGCCCGGCGGCGTTGACCAGCACGCGCGCGGTGGCAACGTCGCGGCGCCCGCGGCTGTTGAGCACCAGTTCCCACTCTTCGCGCCGTTCCACCCGCGTGCAGCGGGTGCGCGTGCGGATCACGGCGCCATGTTCGGCGGCGTCGAGGGCGGTCAGCACCACCAGCCGGGAATCGTCCACCCAGCAGTCGGAATATTCGAAGCCGTAACGGAACTGGCGCTTGAGCGGCTGGCCGATCGGATTGTGCGTGAGATCGACGGTGCGCGCGGCGGGCAGCAGCTTGCGTGCGCCCAGCATGTCATAAAGAAAAAGCCCGAGCCGCAGCAGCAGCGGCGAGCGCATCCCGGGCAGCGGCGGCAGCATGAAGCGCATCGGCCGGATTACATGCGGGGCCATGCGCAGCAACACTTCGCGCTCGCTGAGCGCCTCGCGCACCAGGCGGAAGGCGCGTTGCTCGAGATAGCGCAGGCCGCCGTGGATCAGCTTGCTGGAGGCCGAGGAGGTGCCGGAGGCCAGATCGTTCATCTCGACCAGGAGCACGCGCAGGCCCCGCCCGGCGGCGTCACGAGCCAGCCCGGTTCCATTGATGCCGCCGCCGACGATGGCGAGGTCGAAGTCGGCCATGGGCTTCCAGATTTTCCTGCTGATTAGCGTGATTGGCCGCAGAATGGGCGGCTTATGCGGCGCACTCAAGAACCGAGCGGGTTAATCGCTCGCTAAGCCACAATATTCGGCCGCGATTGCAAAATGGCCGCGGCGCGGCCATATCCAACACTAGCGGCGCTTTTTCAGTGAATCCGAGATACCTGCCAGGGAACCCGAAACAAGACCTATGCCCTCCCCCCGCCTGCTCGTCATCGAAGGCAATTCACGGCAGACCATGGCCGAACACGTGGCCGTCGGCGGCGTGCCGGCGAGCAAGGGCTATTCCGACCTGCTGCGCGAGGTTCTGCCGAGAGCGATGGTGGACATCTGCTATCCGGGCGACCCCACCGCGGTGCTGCCGGAGGGCGAGTCGCTGGAAGGCTATGACGGCATCGCCATCACCGGTTCGGGCCTGCACATCTACAATGCCGGCCCGGAAGTGGTGCGGCAGGTCGATCTGGTGCGCGCGGCGCTGTCGACCGGAACCCCGGTGTTCGGATCGTGCTGGGGACTGCAGGTGATCACCGCGGCGGCCGGCGGCAGCGTGCGGAAAAATCCGAAAGGCCGCGAGATAGGCTTCGGCCGCGGCATCAGGCTCACGGAAGCCGGGCGCAAGCATCCGATGTATGTGGGCAAGCTCGACGTGTTCAACGCGCCGACCGTGCATCTCGACGAGGTCGAGTCGCTGGCGCCGGGCACCACCGTGCTCGCCACCAACGCGATGTCGGAAGTGCAAAGCGCTGAAATCCGCACCAACGGCTCGGTCGCCTGGGCCGTGCAGTATCATCCGGAATATCCGCTGCGCGAAGTCGCGGCGATCGTGCGCCGCATCGGCACGCGATTGATCGAGGAAGGCTTCTTCGCCGACGCGGCCGACATCAAAGCCTTCTCGCACGATCTCGATACGCTCGACCGTGATCCGGATTGCATGCGGCTCGCTTGGCGGCACGGCATCAGCAAGAACATCCTCGACAAGAAGCTGCGCGTCAGCGAGGTCGCCAACTGGGTCGAATTCCAGGTGCTGCCGACGCGCGTCAAGCGCGGACGCGGATGAGCATCGATTTCTCGAATCGTCACGTGGTGGTCACCGGCGGCACCGGCGCGCTCGGCACCGCGGTGGTGGCTGAGCTTTTGGCAGGCGGCGCGACCCACCATTCCCTATCTGCATGCGGCGGAGGCGCAGCGCTTTCCGCATCGCGGCGACGCCAAGGTGAAGCTGATCGCGGTCACCGATCTTGCCGACGAAGCCGCGGTCGCAAAAGTTTATGCGGGCGTGAAGCTTTGGGCCTCGATCCACATTGCCGGCGGTTTCGCGCCGGGCAAGGTGGCGGACACCGCCAAGGTCACGTTGATGGCGCAGATCGACGGCAATCTGGTCTCGTGCTTCCTGTGCTGCCGCGCCGCGGTAAACGCCATGCTGGCGGCGGGCGGCGGGCGCATCGTCAATGTGACGGCGCGGCCGGCGCTGGAGTGGCGCACCGGCGCCGGCATGACCGCCTATACGATCGCCAAGGCGGGCGTCGCCGCGCTCACCGTGGCGCTGGCCGAGGAAGTCGCCAAGGACGGAATTCTCGTCAATGCGGTGGCGCCCTCGATCATGGATACGCCGGCCAATCGAGCCGCCATGCCAAAGGCCGACCACGCCGGCTGGCCGAAGGTCGAGGAGGTGGCGGCGACGATCCTGTTCCTCGCCTCGCCCGACAACCGCGTGACCCGCGGGGCGATCGTGCCGGTATACGGGAAATCGTAAGCGCCACAGCCCTTCGCTAACCCGCGATCGGGACCAGTTCGAGCGGCGGACGCAGCAGGCGCTGCACGGCGCCGGCGGCGACCACGGTGCGGCCTTCCGCGTAGGCCTCGTGGTTCTTCTCGATGTCGTCGAGCTCGTAGCGATAGTTCACCATCAGCCCGTGCGCTTGCGCCATCGCCTTGTCGGAGGTGTCGGCGAGCCAATTGATGCGCTCGAGCCGCGCGCCGTTGCCGAGATGGAAGCGCGCCACCGCGTCCACGGGCAGCCCGCGCTGCGTGCGCGCGCGCAGGAAATACCAGGCCGCCGCGCGCCTGACCGGCTCCTCCAGCCGCGACGCCGTCTCCGCATCGCGCCACCAGCCCGGCGAATCGAGCGCGGCCAGCGCACTCTTGTCGCTCTCGGTCAAAGCCGCGGAGTTCGCTTCCGCACGTTCGCGCTTGAGCCAGGATGCGAAATCGGTCACCGGTGACAGCGTCACAAAGGTCGCAAGCTTCGGCATTTCGCGGCAGATCTCCTCGACCACCTGCTTGATCAGGAAACTGCCGAACGACACGCCGGCGAGGCCACGCTGGCAATTGGAGATCGAATAGAACGTCGCGGTGCGCATCTTATCGGGCTCCGCCACCTCGCGCCCGGTGGCGAGGATCGGCGCGATCGCGGCCGGGATGTCGCGCGTAAGCGCGATCTCGACGAAGATCAGCGGCTCGTCGACCAGCGCCGGATGGAAGAAGGCGTAGCAGCGCCGGTCGGGTGGATCGATGCGCCGGCGCAGATCTTCCCAGTCGTGAATCTCGTGCACCGCCTCGTAGCGAATAATT
>DATBZY010000042.1:0-4076 GCA_036512915.1 Pseudolabrys sp.
GACGGCGGCAGAAGAAATCCGGTCTGGCGGTCAATAGTGCAAAAATTGTTCATCGGGGCGACGTTCGTTGCAATGGAGAATCATCGCACCGATTCTATCCCAAACGATTCCTATCCCGTTAAGTCCGACAGGCTGCTAGGCCAATATTCGTTGAGGATCGCCTTGCCGGTAAACAATCCCACATGGCGGCATGGCACCATCTGCTTACGAATCTTGTGCGGCGGGGTGTCGACCAGCCGCTCGGTGGCGAGCAACTGGGCCGGCGCCACCAATTCGTCGTCGCGCGCCGCCAGCAGGAACAGCGGGGCTCGTACATTTGCGAGGTCGGTGGTTTGCCCCAAGGCAACAAAGTGGCCGGTCGCGAGCTCGTTTCGTTTGTACAGTCTCTCGATGACCTCGAGGTAATAGGTCCCGGGCAGATCCACGGTCCATGCATGCCAGGCCCGGAATATGGCTTCGAGCTTGGCGAAAGCGGGTGATCCGATCGGTTCCGGCGTCTGCAGCAATTGATGAATGTCTTCGGGATCCAGAATTTCCGGTCCCCACAAATTCAGCACCTTGTGACCGAGAACGCGGCCATCGCCCAGTTGCACCAGCTCCTGAAATAGCGCCAACGGGCTGGCATCCACGAGGGCAGACAATCCGGATTGCCCAGCGGCGATGTCGATCGGTGCGCCGGCCAGCACCAGCTTGCGGACCTTCATTGGAAAGCGTGCGGCATAGAGCAATGACATCCAGCCGCCTTGGCAAAGCCCGACGAGATTAACCGTACCGCCGAGCTGGTCGACCAGGACGTTGAGATCGGCGAGATAGTCGTCGATCCCCAGAAAGCGCATATCCGCCTGCGCCGAGCGCCAATCGGTCACCAACAGCCGGCGCAAGCCAGCCTGACGCAACGCTGCCACCAGGCTATGCCCGGGCGCGAGATCGACAACGGCAGCTCCATGCAGCGCAAACGGCGCGCACAGCAAGGTGGGTATGCCGTCCTGGCTGGTGGTGAAATCGCGCAAGCGTACGGTCTTCAATTCGAGCGCGATGGTATTCGGCGTGGTCCATTTCGGCTCGCATGGCGCAGGACTGGCCTCTGCGCCGAATGCGAAACCGGCGAATTGTTTCGCAGCCGACGCGGCGATTTCGCTCGCCGAGGCGGCGGCCAGCGCCGGCCACAGGAACGCGAAATGCGGAAATTGACGCTCCGTCGGCTCATACATGTTGAAATAATGATGCCTAAATCGACCCTCATCGCGTTGCGCTAGGTCAAACATTTGCGCGAACTACGCGATCATTTTTTTTGGGGTCGGCTCGGCGGCAGCACGCAGTTCCGCTGCTGCGCGGTCGCCGGATTTTGCCAAAAGCGCTGCGCGATCAGCGGCCCTGATAGGCCGGCGTGTGCACGATCAGGCCGTCGAGCGCTTCCGTCACCTTGATCTGGCAGGACAGCCGCGAGGTCGGCTTCACCTCGAAGGCGGAGTCGAGCATCTCTTCTTCCTCGGCCGAGGGCGGACCGACAATGGCGCTCCAGGCCTCATCCACATGCACCAGGCAGGTCGCGCAACTGCAGCCGCCACCGCACTCCGCCACGATGCTGGCGATACCGTTGCGCAGCGCCGTCTCCATCACGGTCGAGCCGATTTCCGCCTCGACGGTGTGCACGGTGCCGTCATGTTCGATGTAAGTTATTTTCGGCATAAATGGTTACGCTACGCCGAGCTTTTTCTGCAGGCTGGTCGATGAGGTGGTGTACTGAAACACCAGCCGCTTCGACGGGTGCACGTAATGATGCGCCTTCTGCGCCATCAAGGCGGCCTCGTGGAAGCCGGACAGGATCAGCTTGAGCTTGCCCGGATAGGTATTGATGTCGCCGATTGCGAACAGGCCCGGCTTGCTGGTCTCGAACGTGCCGGTATCGACCGGGATCAGTTCATCCTCGAGCGCGAAGCCCCAGTCTGCGACCGGACCAAGCTTCATCGTGAGCCCGAAGAACGGCAGCATGGCGTCGATCTCGACGCGGGTCAGCGCACCGTCACCGGCCTTGATGCTGACGGCAGAGAGTTGTCCGTCGGCGCCTTCCAATGCCGTGACCTGGCCGATCCTGAGATCCATGGCGCCGGAAGCGACCAGCGCGCGCATCTTGTTGACGTTGTCGGGCGCGCCGCGGAATTCGTCGCGCCGGTGCACCAGCGTCAGCCGCTTGGCGATCGGCTGCAGATTGAGCGTCCAGTCGAGCGCAGAGTCGCCGCCGCCGACGATCAGCAGCCGCTTGTCGCGGAACGCATCCATCTTGCGCACGGCGTAGTGCACCGATTTGCTTTCGTAGGGCTCGATGCCGGCGATCGGCGGGCGTTTCGGCTGAAATGAGCCGCCGCCGGCGGCGATCACCACGGCCTTGACCTCGAACACCTTGCCGCGGTCGGTGGTGACGCGGAACAGCGGGTCGCCGATGTTCTCTATCGTCATCACCATCTCGCCGAGATGGAAGGTCGGGTTGAACGGTTTGATCTGCTGCATCAGCGCTTCGGTCAGGCCGTGCCCGGTGATGAGCGGGATGGCGGGAATGTCGTAGATCGGCTTCTCGGGATAGAGCTCCGCGCATTGCCCGCCGACCTTGTCGAGGATGTCGACCAGGTGGGTCTTGATGTCGAGCAGGCCGAGCTCGAACACCGCGAACAGGCCGACCGGCCCCGCGCCGATGATCAGTACGTCGGTCTTGATCGTGTCGCTCATTCTTTTAGCCCCGGCAGCGGCCGGCTCCTCGCTTTGATTGTTTTGATGGTCACGCCGACCTGCGCGCGATGCGGTTATCGGGAATTGTGATGACGCGCAATAGCTCCGCAAGATTCTGCTCCGGCGTCTTGCCGGTGGTAGAAAGCACCACCTCGGCCTTGGCGTAAAGCGGCTCGCGGCTTTTGAGAATGGAAATGAGATCCCCCATGGCGCGGGCGCTGTTCGCCATCGGCCGCATGTCGCCCTGCGTAATGACGCGCTTCATATGCTCTTCCGGCTCGGCGCGCACCCACACCGTGAGGCACGAGGACAGCAGCAATTCGAGCGTGCCGGGTTCGGTGACGATGCTGCCGCTGGTGGCGACCACAAAATGTTGGTGCTGGCGCAACACCTCGTCCAGCGCCTCGCGTTCGGCGCGGCGGAAGGTCTCCTGGCCGAACATGTCGAAGATTTCGCTCAAAGTCGTGCCGCTGCGCCGTTCGATTTCGCGGTCGAGCTCGATGAAGGGCAGACCCAGGCTGTCGGCCAGGAGCCGCCCCAGTGTGGACTTGCCGCCGCCGCGGAGTCCGAGGAGTGCAATGCGCCGACGATCCTCGGCCGGCGAGCTGAAATGCTCGGTCACGAGCTTGCGGGCTTCTACGAGCATTTCCGGCGGCAGCCGCTCAAGAAACTGTGACAACAATACAAGATCTAGCGCGGGCTCAGCCCCCTCATGCACCAGCTGTGTGACCGGCAAGCCGATGGCACGGGCGATCCGCCGCAGCAGTACGATCGAGCAATTGCCCAGGCCGGCCTCGAGCTGCGCCAGATAGCGCTCCGACACCCGCGCGTGCTGGGCCAGCGCCTTGCGCGTCATGCCGCGCTGATTGCGCAGCACACGCACGCGCTCGCCGAGCCGGCGCAAATAGACCTCGGTGTCGCGGCCTGGGGCCGGCTTGGCGCGGGCGGTTTTCATAGCCTATCGGTTAACATGCATTATATTGCCAGGCAATAGGCGGCGGCCGATACGCGAATGCAATCGTCCAATCCCGAATGTTTCGTGGAAAAATCGACGTTTTCCGAGGAAAACCGCTCGGTGGCCGGCAGGCTGTGGAACCGGCGGCTTTTCCGGCGTTGCCGCTGTTGTGAAGCCGTGGCCGCGATGCTAGTAATATGCAAAATAATGCATAGAGGGAGAAGGGTGGCGGGCGGTTCTACCCGGCGCCGGATGAGACCATGCCAGCAATCGATTTCCAGACCGATCCCGCGCGCTATCGCCACTGGCGCATCGAGTGCGACGGCGACATCGCCTACCTCATCATGGATGTCGATCAGGCCGGCGGACTCTCCGACGGCTATGAGCTCAAGCTCAA
>DATBZY010000043.1:0-9239 GCA_036512915.1 Pseudolabrys sp.
ACCCGCGCAGCGGCTTCATCGGCAGCGACGGCTTTATCAACGCCATCGCCAAGGCGCTCGCCGCAATCGAGGACAACGCGCTTGGCAATATCCGCCTGCATTTCGGCGATGCCAGCGAGCTGATCGACTGGCTGCCGGCGGGCGCGCTGTCGCGCATCGACCTGCTCTATCCCGATCCTTGGCCAAAACGGCGGCACTGGAAGCGGCGCTTCGTCCAGGATGACAGCCTCAAGCGGCTGGCGCGAATTCTGAAAACGGGCGGCGAATTGCGCTTCGCCACCGACATTGCCGACTACGCGGCCTGGACGCTGGCGCGCGTGATGCGCTCGCCGCACTTCGTCTGGACGGCGGAGCGCGCCGACGACTGGCGCCGGTCGTGGCCGGATTTTTTCGGCACGCGCTATGAAGCGAAAGCCAAGCGCGAAGGGCGCGCGCCGGCTTATTTCATTTTCCGCCGGGTGTGATCATTCGCCGGTGACGCTATTCGCCGGTGCCTTGGCGCACCTGCCAGAAGCGCACCACGCGCTGGGCGGTCGCCGCGGTCAGCCGCTCGAAATTCTCGAACGCGGCATCGAGCATCGAGTTCGAGGCTTTGGCGCCGGGCCGTGCACTGATGACCTCCCGCACCGTCGGCCAGCCGAAGCCGGCCGCCCGCGCCAGGATCAGCACCGGATCGGCGCGCTCGCCGCTCATCAGCCGGTCCACCACCTCGATCGGCACCGCGCACAGCGTTGCCAGTGCGGCGATGGTCTCCTCGTACTTCCCGGCCTTGGCGAATTCTGCGATGTCGGCCTCGCCGAGCTTGCGTTCCTTGTGCAGCGCGCGCACGGCGGCAAGCGCGGCGGTATAGTTGCGCGGCGCGGCCTTGGCGGCGACCTCCTCGGTCACTTTCGCCAGCACGCGGCGGATTTCGGCCTGGGTTTCGGGCTTGGCCTGTGCCAGCAGACGCTTCTGCACCACGTCGCTCGCCTGCATCAGCAATTGGCGAAACAGACGCGGCGGAATATCGATGCGCATGCCGACCCGCTCGGCCAGCACACCGTCCTGCTCGGCGCGCTGCACCAGCGTGGTGAAGGCGTTTTCCGACAGCCGCGCGTTCTGATTGGTGGCGATGCTGCGCGCGACCTCGCGATCGCCGCGACCGACCAGAACCTCGGACAGCGCTTCGCTGATGCCCCTGCGGCTCGCCAGCGCGAGCAGATGCGCCTGGCTCTTGGTCTCGGCGATATACAAAAGATCGGGATCGTCGAGCTTGGCGGCCTTGAGCACCGGGCCGGCGACTTCGATATCGTCGCTCTTGGCCAGCGCGCGTACCACGCCGGCCGGCGCATTGGGCACCGGCGCGAGGCGGCGCGCGAGTTCCGCCAGCGCCTTGGCCTCGATCTCCTCGATCAGGCAGCCGATAACGTCGTCGAACAGCGCGACGTGGTCTTCATTGAAGTTCGGGGCGCTATCGAGGAACAGGCTGGTGATGCGGCGCAGGGTCTCGGCGCGTTTTTCCGCCGAGCCATGCTGAACGACATCTTCCAATTCGGGAAGCAGCGACGCGGGAGCACCCATTACAACACTCACAAACGGCCTGTGGAATTCGCTGGATCAGCGGCTTTGCGCAAATTACGGGCAGATTCTGAAGGAAGGGTTAGCCCTCGAAAACGCCTGCCGGCCTTGCATGAGGCCTGAAAATCGCTATATTTCCGCTTGTCACTAAGACACCCTCATAACCGAACGGGTTTTGAGAGTGGGTCCCTCCGGACCCGCTCTTTTTTGTTACCAAAATGGCCGAAAGCCACGCGCACCATGCAAACGCGGCCCCCGCGGCCGCGCCCAACGAGACCGAACCGCGGCTGATCGTCGAGCCCGGGCTGCCTGCCCGTGTCGCGACCATCGCCGAGCCGATGATCGAAAGCCTCGGCTACCGGCTGGTGCGGGTGAAAGTGTCGGCCTCCGAAGGCTGTACCGTGCAGATTATGGCGGAACGGCCGGACGGCAGCATGAAGGTGGAAGACTGCGAGACCATCTCGCGGGCGCTTTCGCCGGTACTCGATGTGGCCGATCCGATCGAGCGCGCCTACCGGCTGGAGATTTCCTCGCCCGGCATTGACCGGCCGCTGGTGCGGAAATCCGATTTCGACCGTTACGCCGGCCATCTGGTCAAGATCGAGATGGAGATTCCGGTCAATGGACGGAAGCGTTTCCGCGGCCAGCTGGCCGGAACCGAGGGGAACGCCGCGCGCATTCGCCGTGACGACACGGAAGCAGGCGAGGAAGCAGACGTTCTGCTTCCGATCGAAGAAATGAGCGAAGCCAAGCTGGTGCTCACCGACGACCTGGTGACTGAGGCTTTGCGACGCGAGAAGGCCGCCAAGCGCGAGGCGCGCGCAGCGAAACGTGAACTACGACGACTCAAGTCCGGCCCGTCCGGGCGTGCCATTCGCGAATGATCCCGAAAAGTGGGAACCGGTTTTCGGAAATGATCATGAGCAAAACTTTGAAAGAAGGAGACTGAGCTATGGCTGTCAGTGCCAACAGGCTCGAATTGCTGCAAATCGCCGACGCGGTGGCGCGCGAAAAGTCGATCGACCGCGGCATCGTCATTGCCGCGATGGAGGACGCCATCGCCAAGGCGGCGCGTTCGCGCTACGGCGCGGAAACCGACATGCATGCCGAGATCGAACCGAAGACCGGCGATCTGCGCCTCACCCGCCATATGATGGTGATGGAGACGGTTGAAAATTCGTCCAACCAGATCACGTTGGAGGACGCGCGCAAGCGCCATCCGGCCGCGCAAGTTGGCGACACCATCGCCGATCCGCTGCCGCCGCTGGAATACGGCCGCATCGCCGCGCAATCGGCCAAACAGGTGATCGTGCAGAAGGTGCGCGAAGCCGAGCGCGACCGGCAATATGCCGAATACAAGGACCGCATCGGCGAGATCGTCAACGGCGTCGTAAAACGCGTCGAATATGGCAACGTGGTGGTCGATCTCGGCCGCGGCGAAGCGATCGTGCGGCGCGACGAGTTGCTGCCGCGCGAAGTGTTCCGCAACGGCGACCGCGTCCGCGCCTATATCTATGACGTGCGGCGCGAGCCGCGCGGTCCGCAGATTTTCCTCTCACGCACGCATCCGCAATTCACCGCCAAGCTGTTTGCGCAGGAAGTTCCGGAAATCTATGACGGCATCGTCGAGGTGAAGGCGGTCGCCCGCGATCCCGGCTCGCGCGCCAAGATTGCGGTGATTTCGCGCGATTCCTCGGTCGATCCGGTCGGCGCCTGCGTCGGCATGCGCGGCTCGCGCGTGCAGGCGGTGGTGAACGAATTGCAGGGCGAGAAGATCGACATCATTCCGTGGTCGCCGGACATCGCCACCTTCGTGGTGAACGCGCTAGCGCCGGCGGAAGTGGCCAAGGTGGTGCTCGACGAAGACAAGGAGCGCATCGAGGTGGTGGTGCCGGATCAGCAGCTTTCGCTCGCGATCGGCCGGCGCGGCCAAAACGTGCGGCTCGCCTCGCAGCTCACCGGCTGGGATATCGACATCCTCACCGAGCAGGAAGAGTCCGAGCGCCGCCAGGCCGAGTTCGAGGCCCGCACCAAGATTTTCGTCGAGGCGCTCAATCTCGACGAGGTGGTGGGACAGTTGCTCGCCTCGGAAGGCTTCGGCTCGATCGAGGAACTCGCGCTGGTGGACGAGAAGGAAATCGCCAGCATCGAGGGCTTCGACGAAGAAACCGCGCACGAACTGCAGGACCGCGCCAAGGAGTATCTCGACAAGCAGGAAGCCGAGCTTGACGCCAAGCGCATCGAGCTGGGCGTTGAGGACGCGGTCAAGGATGTGCCCGGCGTCACCACCAAGATGCTGGTCGCCTTCGGTGAGAACGGCGTGAAAAACGTGGAAGACCTCGCCGGCTGCGCGACCGACGATCTGATCGGTTGGACCGAGCGCAAGGACGGCGAGGCCATCCACAATGCCGGCTATCTCGATGGTCTCGACGTCGCGCGCGAGGACGCGGAAGCCTTGATCATGCAGGCCCGCCTGAAGGCCGGCTGGGTGACCGAGGCCGAGCTTGCGCCGCCACCTGCGGCGGAAGCCGAACCGGCTGAAGCGCCGCAAGCGTAACCGGAGATCGACACCGACGATGCTGGCAATGGCGCAAAACAGCGAGCAGGACAGCGAGCAGGACAGCGAGCTCGACCGCGGGGCGATCAGTGTCGTCCCGGGGACGGAGCGCACCTGCGCGCTGACGCGCAGCCTGAAGCCGGTGTCGGAGATGATTCGCTTCGTGGTGGGACCCGCCGGCGAGGCAGTGCCCGACATCAAGCGCAAGCTGCCCGGCCGCGGCATCTGGATCACGTCGAGCCGGGCCGCGATCGAGGACGCGGTCAAGCGCAACGTGTTCGCTCGCGGCTTCAAGCGGGACGTGCGGGTTGCCCGCGATCTTGGCGCCGACATCGAGCGGCTGCTCGAACGCGCCGCGCTCGATGCGCTGGCGATGGCCGGCAAAGCGGGCAAGGTGGTCGGCGGCTTCACCAAGGTGGAGGCGGCGATCGGCCAGGATAAGGTTCTTGCCCTGATCCACGCCTCCGATGCCGCCGCCGACGGAAAGCGCAAGCTGAATGCGGCGTTACACCGCAATAGAGACGAAAAACCGCGCGAAATCGCGGTGATTGACGCATTTACCGGCACGCAATTGGATTTGGCATTGAACCGCCCAAATGTGGTACATGCAGCCCTGCTTGCCGGGCCCGGAAGTGAGACATTTCTCGCTCGCGTGATGCGCTTAGAGCGCTTTCGGACTGGAAATTCGCCCGATGCAGTTAGCGCGAATGCGCCGACGGACGGCGCACAAGGACAACGTACGGAATGAGCGAAACGAAGAACCCTGGCGAAAAGAAACTAAGCGTGTCTGGCAAGACGCTGACGCTTAAGCCGCGCACCGAAACGGGCGTGGTGCGCCAGAGCTTCAGTCATGGCCGCAGCAAGCAGGTCGTGGTCGAGAAGGTCAAACGCCGCAGCATCGGCGGAGCGGCCGAGACCAGGACTGAGCCGGCGCCGGTGGAGGCGCCGAAGAAGCAGGCGCCCGCGCCGAGATCCGCCGCGCCCGCGGCGGCGCCCGTATCTGCCGAGGCACCGAAGCCGTCCGGCGTCGTGCTGCGTACGCTGACCGAGGAAGAGCGCGTCGCGCGCGCCCATGCGCTCGCCGATTCGCGCGTGCGTGAAGCGGAAGAGCGCAAGATCGCCGAGGAAGAGGCGCGCCGCCGCGCCAGCCGCGACGTTGTCGACAAGACCGAGCGTGAAGCCGCCGACGCGCGCAAGCGCGAGGAAGACGAGCGCCACAAGCACGACGAAGAAACCAAACGCAAGGCCGACGAAGTCGCCAAGAAACGCTTCGGTGAGGAAGAAGCCAAGCGCGCGGGCGGGCCGGCAGCTCGCCTCAAACTCGAGGCCGACGAAGAAGAAGCGCCCCGCACGACCCGGCGCGGCGGGGTCGGGCGTCCGGCGGTTGCTGCGAAGCCGGCACCACGCCCCGGCGCCGAGAAGCAACGCGGCCGGCTGACCGTGATCACTGCATTGCGCGCCGACGAGGTGCGCGAACGCTCGGTCGCATCGTTCCGCCGCCGCACCCAGCGCCTCAAGGGCCATGCCGCCGAGCCGAAGGAAAAGCTCGTGCGCGAGGTGACGATCCCCGAGGCGATCACGATTTCCGATCTCGCCAACCGCATGTCCGAGCGCGCGGTCGATGTGATCCGCCTGCTGATGCAACAGGGACAAATGTTGCAGATCAACGACGTGATCGACGCCGACACCGCCCAGCTCATCGCCGAGGAAATGGGCCACTCGGTCCGCCGCGTGGCGGAAGCCGACGTGGAAGAAGGCCTGTTCGACGTGGCCGACGATCCGGACCAGCTCGCCTCGCGCGCGCCGGTCGTCACCGTCATGGGCCATGTCGACCACGGCAAGACCTCGCTGCTCGATGCCATCCGTTCGACCAACGTCGCGGGCGGCGAAGCCGGCGGCATCACCCAGCATATCGGCGCCTATCAGGTCACCGCACCATCGGGCGCCAAGATCACCTTCATCGACACGCCCGGCCACGCCGCCTTCACGGCGATGCGCGCGCGCGGCGCCAAGGTCACCGACATTGTCGTGTTGGTGGTCGCCGCCGATGACGGCGTCATGCCGCAGACGATTGAAGCGATCCATCACGCCAAGGCGGCGAAGGTGCCGATCATCGTCGCCATCAACAAGATCGACAAACCGGACGCCAAACCCGATCGCGTGCGCACCGAACTGCTGCAGCACGAGATCCAGGTCGAATCCCTGGGCGGCGAAGTGGTGGACGTGGAAGTGTCCGCCACCAAGAAGTTGAACATCGACCGGCTGCTCGAAATGCTCGGGCTGCAGGCCGAAATTCTCGACCTCAAGGCCAATCCGAACCGTCCGGCCGAAGGCACCGTGATCGAGGCCAAACTCGACCGCGGCCGCGGACCGGTGGCGACCGTGCTGATTCAGCGCGGCACGCTGCGGGTCGGCGATCTAGTGGTCGCCGGTGCCGAGTGGGGCCGCGTGCGCGCCTTGGTGTCCGACACCGGCGAAACGATCACCAGCGCCGGGCCGTCAATGCCGGTCGAAGTGCTCGGTTTCTCCGGCACGCCCGATGCCAGCGACCGCCTGGCGGTCGTCGACAACGAAGCGCGCGCCCGCGAAGTTACCGATTACCGCGCCCGTCAAAAGCGCGAGAAAACGGCCACGCGCGCCACCGGCATGCGCGGCTCGCTCGAGCAGATGATGGCGCAGGCCAAGACCTCGGGCCGCAAGGAGTTCCCGCTGATCATCAAGGCCGACGTGCAAGGCTCGCTGGAAGCGGTCATTGGCGCGCTCGACAAGATGGGGACCGACGAAGTCGCCGCGCGCGTGCTGCATGCTGGCGTCGGCGGCATTTCCGAGTCCGATGTGACGCTGGCGGAAGCCTCGGGCGTTCCGATCATCGCTTTCAACGTGCGCGCCAACAAGGAAGCGCGCGAGTCGGCCGAGCGCGTCGGCATCGAGATCCGCTACTACAACATCATCTACGACCTCGTTGACGACGTGAAGAAGGCGATGTCCGGCTTGCTGGCGCCGACGCTGCGCGAGACCATGCTGGGCAACGCGCAGATCCTGGAGATCTTCAAGGTCTCCAAGGTCGGCAATATTGCGGGCTGCCGCGTCACCGACGGCACCGTGGAACGCGGCGCCAATGTGCGGCTGATCCGCGACAACGTCGTGATTCACGAGGGCAAGCTGTCGCAGCTCAAGCGCTTCAAGGACGACGCCAAGGAAGTCAGCGCCGGCATGGAATGCGGCATGGCCTTCGAGGGCTACCAGGACATGCGCGCCGGCGACGTCATCGAATGCTACCGGGTGGAGACGATTCAACGCAGCCTCTAAGTCCAATACTTGGGTCTGCGCAGAACATTTCGCCCAAATACCAACACCGTCATGCCCCGCGAAGGCGGGGCATCCAGTAACCCGCAGCGGCGGTAATTACTGGATCGTCCATTTACGCGGACGATGACCGCACAGAGTATTATTATGCGCCACAAACAGAAACGCGACAGCACGCCCGGAGGCGGATCGCAGCGCCAGTTGCGCGTCGGCGAATTGGTGCGCCATGCGATGGCTGAGCTGCTCACGCGCGGCGACGTGCATGACCCGGTGATCGAGGGCCATCTCATCACCGTGCCGGAAGTGCGCATGACCGCCGACCTGCGGCTGGCGACGATCTACATCATGCCGCTCGCCGGCCGTGACGCGGATGAAGTGATCGCCGCCTTCGAGCGCAACAAGAAATTCATCCGCGGCGAGATTGCACACTCCGTCAATCTCAAATTCGCGCCCGACATCCGCTTTCTGCCCGACGAACGTTTCGCCGAGGCCGAGCGCATCGACAAGCTGCTGCGCTCTCCGCAAGTGAAGCGCGACCTCACCAAGGATGAGAGCGGCGATGAATAAGTTTGCGAGCGCGACGGACATCGCTCCGATCGAGGACGCGGCCGGATCGGCGAGCAATCCGGGAGCTGAATCGGTCCTTGCTCCGACGGAACTGCAGTCTGCTCCGCTCCCTAATCCGCCCGCTCGCGGGCGCCGAGACAAGCAGTTCAAGCGCGATAAGCGCGACGTCCACGGCTGGGTCGTGCTCGACAAGCCGGTCGGCATGACCTCCACCCATGCGGTCAGCGTGGTGAAGCGCCTGTTCACGGCTAAGCGCGCCGGCCACGCCGGCACCCTCGATCCGCTCGCCTCCGGCTGCCTGCCGATCGCGCTTGGCGAAGCCACCAAGACGGTCCCCTTCGTCATGGATGGCCGCAAGCTTTACCGGTTTACCGTGCGCTGGGGCGAGGAACGGGATACCGACGACGCCGAAGGCCGCGTTATTGCCACCAGCGACCAGCGGCCGTCGGCCGAGGCGATCGGCAAGCTGCTGCCGTCCTATATCGGCACCATCCAGCAGGTGCCGCCGCGCTATTCGGCCATCAAAATCGAGGGCGAGCGCGCCTACGACCTTGCCCGCGACGGTGCGGTGGTGGAACTCAGCCCCCGCCCGGTCGAAATCAGCCGGCTGGAGCTAATGCAAGTCCCCGACCCAGACCATGCGGTTCTGGAGGCCGAATGCGGCAAGGGCACCTATGTGCGCTCGCTCGCCCGCGACCTTGGCCGGGCGCTCGGCTGTTTTGGCCATGTCAGCGCCCTGCGGCGGGCCGCAGTCGGCTCGTTTACCGAAAAAACCATGATTTCACTGGAAGATTTGGAGGCTCTATGCCATAGAGCCGCTGCCGGCGAGGCTAGCCTCGCCGACGCCCTCATGCCCGTTGAGACCGCGCTGGACGACATCCCGGCGCTGGCCGTCAGTCGGGCAGATGCGGCAAGGCTCACAAGGGGCCAAGCCGTTTTGTTGCGCGGACGGGACGCACCCAATTTCCGCGGCACGATCTATGTCACGGTTTCGGGCCAACTGCTGGCTCTTGCCGAACTGGATCGTGGCGAGATCGTCCCCAAGCGCGTATTTAACCTCGCCGGCCTGATTGGCAGAGCCGGCGTCAAGAAAGGATGACCGATGTCGGTTACCGCCGGCCGCAAGGCCGAAGTGATCAAGACCTATGCGAAAAAGGCCGGAGATACCGGATCGCCCGAAGTTCAGGTGGCGATCCTGTCCGAGCGCATCAACAATCTCACCGAGCATTTCAAAACCCACGTCAAGGATAAC
>DATBZY010000044.1:0-2266 GCA_036512915.1 Pseudolabrys sp.
GCGCTCGCAGTGGGTGGCCTGGGGCGTGAAGCCGGCTTACGGCGCGCTGCCGTCCGACAATCTGCCGGCCTCGATGATCCTGCCGATGGGACGGCACGGGCCGGCGTTTCTGGCCTATCCGAATTTCAAGGCCTTCCTCGGCTGGAATTCGGCCTATGTCTATTCCACCACCGTCGCCTATTTCGCCACCCGGCTGGACGGCGCGCCGGCGATGAGCCGCAGCGGCGCCGCCACAGTGGTCGCGCTGTCGTCCGAGCAGATGATGACCCTGCAGCGCCTGCTGATCAAACAGGGCTACGAAGGAGTCGGCGAGGTCGACGGCAAGTTCGGCGCCGGCACCCGCGCCGCAGTCAAGAAGGCGCAGATGAAACTCGGGCTGCCGGCGGATTCCTATCCGACCGCCGAGCTGATCGAGCGCCTGGGCGGCGGCCGCACCAGCGGCGCCACCCGCTAGCTCCACAAACGCGCGCCATCCGCGGCGCTTAGTCCCCGCTCACGAGATCGCGAGCCGGCCGCAGGTTTGGCGGCGGCGGCGCGTTGATATCATTGAAAGGGCGTCGATTAGCGCCGCGCAATACCACTTTGTGATTGCGCAATGCAGCATGTCGGTGCCCATCGAAATGTTGCCGAACGTTCATGATCGATCACAAGCGCACGACCTGCGACGATTCACGTGAACGAATTCGGCTCTGCGCAGATTGAAGAGATATCCGAGGTCAGGGCGACGGTGGTGGAGGAGATTCCAATCATGACAAAAATTACCGGATGGCTGACGGCCATCGTGTTGACGAGCGCTTTGGCATTGCCAGCAAACGCCGCGTCGCCAAATAAGGGCGCTGGCGGCGGTGGTGGCGGGCAACCTGCGGCTAAAGCTAGCGGTGGAGGCGGCGGAGGCGGACGGACGACTTTCTCTTCGCCCGCGGGGCGATCCTTCTCATCGCATGCGGGACGAAGCTTCTCACCGCGTGTCGGACGTTCGTCAAACTTCGCGACAGTGCACCGCGTCACGACGTTCAACCGCTCGGTTTCGCGCACGCAACGGCTGAACCGGCTGGCGCAGCCGAATACCGCCATTCGCACGCTGCGGAATACCAAGGCCGTGCAGACCAATGCCCAGCGCGCCCTGCGCCGCAACGGCACCGCCGGCATCACGCCGCTGGCGGCGAAGCAAGGCCGCTTCGCTTCGCGCTTCGGCGCACAAACTCGCGTCGCGAACTTGGCCGCGCACCGGGCCTGGCGGCACGGCCACCGTGCCGGCTTCGTGGCATGGTACGGGCCGGTGTTCTGGCCCTATGCCTATTCCGACATTTTCGATTACGCGTTCTGGCCCGGCGGCTATGACGACGGCTACTGGGACTATGCCTATGACGGTTTCGTCGACGGCCTGTTCTGGGGCGAATACGGTCCGCCGGACGCGTATGCCTATGCACCGACGCCCGCGTCGCGCTCAAACCGCGTGAGCTATGCCGGCGTGCAGGAACTGTGCACACAGCCCGGCACCGGCATCACGGCCTGGCCCTATAGCGACATCGAACGCAAGGTCGGCCTGAACGCCGATCAGAAGCAGTTGCTTGACGGCGTGCGTAAGGCCGGCGGCGACGCCGCCGCTACGTTCAAGGCCTCGTGCCCAGCGGAAAACATGTTCCCGCTGACGCCTCCAGGCCGGCTGACTGCGATGACTGGCCGGCTGCAGGCAACGCTCGATGCCGTGAAGATTGTTCAGCCCGCGCTCGACAAGTTCTACAATTCGCTGAGCGACGAGCAGAAGGAGCGCTTCAACGCACTTGGCCCGAAGCGCCTTGCAACCAATGCCGAGGCGAACGCTGCGCTGCCGCAGGACAGCAAGAGCTGCTCCGAGGCGAAACCTGGCCTCGCCAATCTGCCGATCGAGAAAATCGCGGACGTGGTCAAGCCGACCGACGCGCAGCAGGACGCCTTCAAGCAGTTGCAGGACGCCACCGGCAAGGCGGTCTCACTCCTGCAAGCGGCCTGCCCGGAGGACGTGCCGATCACCCCGCCCGGACGGCTGGCGGCGATGGAGAAGCGGCTGCAGGCGATGGTCGATGCGGCCAAGACGGTGAAGCCCGCGCTCGACGGCTTCTATGCATCGCTCTCCAATGAGCAAAAGGCGCGCTTCGACCGCATCGGACAGCAACTGACGCAGACCGGCGGCTGATTACTTACACATGATACGAAAAAGGCGGCCGCGTTGGCCGCCTTTTTTGTTTTTCATCATTCCGGGCTTATTCACCCTCCCCTGGAGGGG
>DATBZY010000045.1:0-11096 GCA_036512915.1 Pseudolabrys sp.
GACGACCGCGTTGTCGCCCGCCAGCACCAGATCGATCATGATCACCTGGAGCAAGGCCGCGATCGATTCAGGCGACAGGAGGAAAAGATCAGTCATGCGCATCGGGCCGTTCGGCGTTCAATCAGTCCGACATCGCAGCCACATGGCTGCCAGAGGGGCCCGGCCTGACGGGGCTAAAATGGCGTCCCGGCGGCGGTCCGGCAAGGCTCAAGGCCCTGTGGCCAATCCCCCCAGCCGTAGCGGGCTACCTTCCAGTATCCAGTTTGACACATGGCCGGATCGCCCCTAAAACCCGCGCGTCCTGCGGGTTTTCATATTCCGGCAGGGCGTTTCGCGACCCGTGGCAAGACCTTGCGCTTTCGAGGTCCAGCCTGTCGGTTTCGGAGAGATCCGGGACAAAGGAGGGCGCGGTTCCTCAAACCAATCCACATCCAAGAGGACGCGATGACCAAGCGCATTCAATCCAAGTACAAGCTCGACCGCCGGATGGGCCAGAACATCTGGGGCCGACCCAAAAGCCCGGTCAACCGGCGCGAATACGGCCCCGGCCAGCACGGCCAGCGCCGCAAGAGCAAGCTCTCCGACTTCGGCGTGCAGCTCAAGGCCAAGCAGAAGTTGCGCGGCTATTACGGCAACATTTCCGAGCGCCAGTTCCGCGGCATCTATGACGAAGCGATCCGCATGAAGGGTGACAGCGGCGCCCACATGATCGGCCTGCTGGAGCGGCGGCTCGACGCCATCATCTTCCGCGCCAAGTTCGTGCCTACCGTGTTCGCGGCGCGCCAGTTCATCAACCACGGCCACATCCTGGTGAACGGCAAGCGCGTGAACATCCCGAGCTACCGGGTCAAGGTCGGCGAGGTGGTGGAGATCAAGGAAAAGTCGAAGCAGATGAATCTGGTGCTGGAAGCGCAGGCCTTGTCCGAGCGCGACGTGCCCGACTACATCGACGTGGACGGTGCCAAAATGACCGCCAAGCTATCCCGCATTCCGGCGTTCTCCGATGTGCCCTATGCGGTGCAGATGGAGCCGCATCTGGTGGTCGAATATTACTCGCGCTGATCGAGCGCTCCGAGGGCCCGCGCGGCCGCCCGGTACCCCTTGCAAAAGTCGAAGCCCTTGCCCCAATGGCGGGGGCTTTGCGTTTGGGCGCCGGCCATTGCCGCTCGATGGGCTGATCGCGGAGCCGCTTACAACTCGTTGTATGCTTCAGGTTGTTTTATGGCGTCTTTGGGTGGTATCGATGGGCGTAGCCGTGGTCGCGCGCAGCGATAGCGCCGACCGGTTCGTGCCGGTGGCTTAGGCCCTTCAATAGGGTGCCGGGATCATCAGCGCCAGCAGCGCGCCCGCCGGCGGCAGCCATGCGACCAGCACGCCCGGCCCGGCTTTTCCGCGTGCATTGAGAACAAATCCAGCAACCGGCGCCGCCAGGCAGGCGAACACTGCGGCCGCATAGGCGACCGTCAGCAATGCGCCGCCATGCATGCTTTCCGGGCCTGATCCGAACAGGAATCCGGATACGCCGACCAGAAGCGCAGCAAGAGCAAGATCGACAACCGCGGCGATAACCAGAAGAAGCTTGGCCAGGACACGCAGCCTGCCGTTTTAGGCGGTCTGCTTAACCGTGACGCCCTTGTCCTTGAGCGTCTGTTGCAATTCCCCGGCCTGGAACATCTCGCGCACGATGTCGCAGCCGCCGACGAACTCGCCCTTCACGTAGAGCTGCGGGATGGTCGGCCAGTTCGAATAGGCCTTGATGCCATCTCGAAGCTCGGCGGATTCGAGCACGTTGAGGCCCTTATAGGCCACGCCCAGATGGTCGAGGATTTGCACCACTTGGCCGGAAAACCCGCATTGCGGAAACTGCGGCGTGCCCTTCATGAACAGCACCACGTCGTTTCCCTTTACTTCATTCGCGATAAATTGCTCGATTCCCATGGATTAAGGTCCTGTCTGCCGGCGGCGCGTCGAATTCTCCCTGTTGGCGATATATGTAGCGCAGATTCTGCCGCCAGCCCAAGAGGGGGTGTCGAAGGCTGTGATTAGCGCCCGGCGGGCGCGTAAAACGTGCCTTCGACCTCGAAAATATCGTCCTGATTGAGCCTCACGACTTCCACGATGGTGCGCGGCGGATAGGGCCCGCCGCCCCAGAGTTCCTCCTGAATCTTGTTCACCAGGGGGCGCAAGGCGGCCATGGCGGTGACGAAGACGGTCAGCCGCACGCAGTCGGAAAGCCTCGCTCCTTCCGATTCCGCAATGGTTTTCATGTTCTTGAAAGCCTGCCGCACCGAGGCTCCAGGTGCCAGTCGGCGCGATCGCGCCCTTGGCGAGAGAATGCTGACGCCGCGCGCGGCCGCCATCAGACTTGCCCGCGCATGATCTTTTCCGAAAACCGGTTCCCACTTTTCGGGATCATGCGTTAGTCCGGCGTGCCGGTCTGCAGGGCGAGCGCGTGCAGCACGCCGCCCATCTGGCCTTTGAGCGCCTCGTAGACCAGTTGATGCTGCTGCACCCGCGACTTGCCCTTGAACGAGGGCGCAATCACGGTGGCCGCGTAATGGTCGCCGTCACCGGCGAGATCGCGGATCGTCACCTGGGCGTCCGGAATGCGCGCCTTGATCAGCCGCTCGATTTTGCCGGGGTCCATCGCCATGTCGGTTCGCTCCCCTCTCTTAAGCTTGTGGCAGCTCGCCGGCCATGTAAGCCGGCAGCCAGCTTTCCGAACGCTCGCTCAGAATTTTGACCAGGATGGGACGCTCGCCCGGCAGCGTCAATGCATCGCCACCGGTTGTGCCGATGCGCCACACCGGCACGCTGGATCCGCGGGCGCGCTCAAGCACCGCCGCGAGCTTCGCCGCCGGCACGGTAACGAGGTAGCGGGCCTGGTCTTCGCCGAACCAGTAGGCGTGCGCGGGGATATCGTCCGGCGCTGCGTCAAGTGTCGCACCGATGCCGGAGGCCATCGCCATTTCGGCGAGCGCTACGCCCAAGCCGCCGTCGGAGAGATCGTGCGCAGCGCTCGCGGTGCCGTCGAGGATCAGCGCGCGCACGAAATCGCCGTTCTCGCGCTCCTCGAGCAGATCGACCGGCGGCGGGGCGCCCTCCTCGCGGCCGCAAATCTCGCGCAGATACATCGACTGGCCGAGCCAGCCGGTGGTTTCGCCGACCAGCAGGATCGCTTCGCCCGCGCGCTTGAAGGCAAGCGTCGCCGACTTGGTGAAATCGTCGAGCAGCCCGACGCCGCCGATCGAGGGCGTCGGCAGGATCGCGCGGCCCAAATCTTCCCCTGGAAATTTGGTCTCGTTGTAGAGAGACACGTTGCCGGAGACGACCGGGAAAGCGAGCGCCTTGCAGGCCTCGGCGATGCCGCGAATGCAGCCGACGAACTGGCCCATGATCTCCGGCCGTTCCGGATTGCCGAAATTGAGATTGTCGGTGATGGCGAGCGGCCGCGCGCCCACCGCGGTGAGATTGCGCCAGCATTCGGCCACCGCTTGTTTGCCGCCTTCAAACGGATCGGCCTCGCAATAGCGCGGCGTCACGTCGGTGGTGAGCGCGAGGCCCTTCGGCCCGTCCTCGACCCGCACTACCGCGGCATCGCCGCCCGGCCGCTGCACGGTGTTGCCGAGAATGATGTGGTCGTATTGCTCCCACACCCAGCGCTTGGAGCAGAGGTCGGGCGTGGCGAGCAGCTTTTCCAGCGTGTCGACAAGGCCCACCGGCGCCTTGACGTCTTCCGCATCGATCGCGGCCGGCTTTGCCGCGTTGACGAAGGCTCGCTTGTACTCGGGCGCCTGGTCGCCGAGCTCCTTGATCGGAAGGTCGGCCATCACCTGACCTTTGTGGCGAACGATGAAGCGTTTGTCCGCCGTGGTCTGGCCGACCACGGCGAAGTCGAGCCCCCATTTGCGGAAGATCGCCTCGGCTTCCTTTTCCTTCTCGGGCTTGAGCACCATGAGCATGCGCTCCTGGCTCTCCGACAGCATCATCTCGTAGGCGCTCATGCCCTCTTCGCGGCAGGGCACCTTGTCGAGATCGAGCGTGACGCCGAGATTGCCCTTGGCGCCCATTTCGGTCGCCGAGGAGGTCAAGCCCGCCGCGCCCATGTCCTGGATCGCGATCACGCAGCCCTTGTGCATGATCTCCAGGCAGGCCTCGAGCAGCAGCTTTTCCGAGAACGGATCGCCGACCTGCACGGTCGGGCGTTTCTCTTCCGAGTCTTCGCCGAATTCGGCCGACGCCATCGAGGCGCCGTGGATGCCGTCGCGGCCGGTCTTGGAGCCGAGATAGACGATCGGCATGCCGACGCCGGAGGCGGCGGCGTAGAAGATCTTGTCCTTCTGCGCGATGCCCACCGCCATGGCATTGACCAGGCAGTTGCCGTCATAGCGCGCGTGGAACCGTGCCGAGCCGCCGACGGTCGGCACACCGAAGCTGTTGCCGTAGCCGCCGATGCCGGCGACCACGCCGGAAACCAGATGCCGCGTCTTGGGGTGCGAGGGCGCGCCGAACGAGAGCGCGTTGAGGCAGGCAATCGGCCGCGCGCCCATGGTGAACACGTCGCGCAGGATACCGCCGACGCCGGTGGCGGCACCCTGGTAGGGCTCGATGTAGCTCGGGTGGTTGTGGCTCTCCATCTTGAACACGCAGGCCAGCCCATCGCCGATATCGATGACGCCGGCATTCTCGCCTGGGCCCTGGATGACGTGCGGCCCCTTGGTGGGCAGCGTGCGCAGATGAACTTTGGAGGACTTGTACGAGCAGTGCTCGTTCCACATCGCCGAGAAGATGCCGAGCTCGGTCAGCGTCGGCTCGCGCCCGATCAGATCGAGCACGCGCTTGTACTCGTCCGGCTTGAGCCCGTGTTCGGCGACCAGCGCGGGGGTGATGCGGGTTTCGTTCGGGATCACACTAAGCAGCCCGCTTGAGATGATCCACCAGCCCCGCGAACAGCCCGCGGCCGTCGGTGACGCCGATCGCGGGTTCCACGTGGTTTTCCGGATGCGGCATCATGCCGAGCACGTTGCCGCGCTCGCCGATAATGCCGGCGATGGCATTGATGGCGCCATTGTGGTTCCAGTTCGGGTCGATCATGCCGTCGGGAGAGGAATAGCGGAAAATCACCCGCCCCTCGCCTTCCAGCCTCGCGATGGTCTCGCCGTCGGCGATGTAGTTGCCCTCGCCATGCGCCACCGGCACCCGGATCACCTGACCGGCATTGTAGTCGCGGGTGAACGGCGTATCGGAGCGCTCGACCCGCAGGTAGACGTCGCGGCAGATGAAGCGGAGCTGCGCGTTGCGCATGAGCACGCCCGGCAACAGGCCGGCTTCGCACAGGATCTGGAAGCCGTTGCAGACGCCGAGCACCAGCCCGCCTTTACCGGCGAAGCCGCGCACGGCGTCCATGATCGGGCTGCGCGCCGCGATCGCGCCGCAGCGCAAATAGTCGCCGTAGGAAAACCCGCCCGGAATCACCACCAGGTCGGTGCCGGCGGGGAGCTCGGTATCGGCGTGCCAGACCATCGCCGGTGCGCTCCCCGACACGAGCTTGAGCGTGCGCGCCATGTCGCGCTCGCGGTTGATCCCGGGGAAGACGAGAACGGCGGCTTTCATCGCGATCGCGGCCCCCGTTTCATCCCAGCACGTCCACCCGGTAATTCTCGATCACCGTATTGGCGAGCAGCTTGTCGGCGGCTTGTTTGAGCAGGGCCTCGGCCTTGGCGCGGTCGCTGTCCTCGATCTCGATGTCGAACACCTTGCCCTGGCGCACGCTGGCGACGCCCTCGACCCCGAGCGAGCGCAATGCGCCTTCGATCGCCTTGCCTTGCGGGTCGAGGATGCCGGTTTTCAGGGTGACGGTGACGCGGGCTTTCATGATTCGCCGCTTATGGCATGAGTCGGGGGCCGTGGCCGGGCATAGCCCGGCCGCCCACGCCTAAACTAGAGACGCCGATGCCCGGCACAAGGTCGGGCATCGGGTAATACACATGCGAAAAAGACCGACCGGGCCTAGAAGCCTAGCCCAAGGTGCCTAACCCAAGGTGCCTAGCTCTTGACCAGAACCGGGCCGGCGCCGCGCGGCGGCTCGCCCTCGTTCAAGATGCCGAGGCGCTTGGCGACCTCGGTATAGGCCTCGACCAGCCCGCCGAGATCGCGGCGGAAGCGGTCCTTGTCGAGCTTGTTGTTGGTCTTGATGTCCCACAGCCGGCAGCTGTCGGGCGAAATCTCGTCAGCCACGACGATGCGCATCACGTCGTTTTCCCACAGCCGGCCGGTTTCCATCTTGAAGTCGACCAGGCGGATGCCGACGCCGAGGAACAGGCCGGTGAGGAAGTCGTTGACACGGATGGCGAGCGCCATGATGTCGTCGATCTCCTGCGGCGAAGCCCAGCCGAAGGCGGTGATGTGCTCTTCCGACACCATCGGGTCGTTGAGCTTGTCGTTCTTGTAATAGAACTCGATGATCGAGCGCGGGAGCTGGGTTCCCTCGTCGATGCCGAGGCGCGTCGCCAGCGATCCGGCGGCGACATTGCGCACCACCACTTCAAGCGGAATGATCTCCACCTCGCGAATCAACTGCTCGCGCATGTTGAGCCGCCGGATGAAGTGAGTCGGCACCCCGATATCGTTGAGGTGCTGGAATACGTATTCCGAGATCCGGTTGTTGAGGACGCCCTTGCCTTCGATCACCTCGTGCTTCTTGGCGTTGAAGGCGGTGGCGTCGTCCTTGAAGTGCTGGATCAGTGTTCCCGGCTCCGGGCCTTCATAGAGGACCTTCGCCTTGCCCTCGTAAATGCGGCGGCGGCGGCTCATCGGGGTGTACCGTGGTTTTTGAAAGTCCATCGGATGCCGTGGCTCCTTATAGTGACGTCTCGAGATCCGCGGCGGCGGGACCGGTCACGTGGCGCTTCGCGCGTCGAACGGTCCGGGCACGAAGCGAACTTAGCCGATCAGTCCGTGCAGCACAATCGAGCTATCTGGAGGTTTTCCACTTCGCAATTTCGCCGTAATAGCTCGCCCGCATGTTGCCTTGACGCTGGCACAACGATATGCATGCCGGCAAGAGTTATATGTGTGCACGCGATCCGACGATCGCAAGGAACGAGGGCGGCATGACCACATTCGACAAGCGCGAAGACGGCTTCGAAAAGAAGTTCGCGCATGACGAGGAGCTTCGATTCAAGGCAATGGCCCGCCGCAACAAGCTGCTGGGGCTCTGGGCTGCGGGAATTCTCGGCAAGAGCGGCCCCGATGCGGAAGCCTATGCCAAGGAAGTCGTGCTCGCCGATTTCGAGGAAGCCGGCGATAACGACGTTTTGCGTAAAGTTGCGAAGGATCTGCAAGCAAAGGGCATCAGCGAGCAGCAAATTCGCGCGCAGATGAACGAACTGCTCGGAAAGGCGATCGAGCAGATCAAGGCGAGCGGCTGACGTGAGCGCCTTTACCCTCGCCCGTCGCCTGCGCGCGGGCGAAACGGTTTTCTCCGCCTGGTGCACGCTCGCCTCGCCGATGACGGCCGAGACCATCGCGCGCGAGGGATTTGCCGCGGTCGTCCTCGACCAGCAGCATGGGCTGTGGGACACCGCCTCGATCATCGCCGGCGTCGGCGCGCTATATCACGCCGGCAGCACGCCGGTGGTGCGCGTGCCTTTGGCGGATTTCGCGATGGTGAGCCGCGCGCTTGATTTCGGCGCCGAGGCGATCATCGCGCCGATGATCAATACCGAGCGCGACGCCCGCCAGTTTGCCGCGGTCGCCAAGTATCCGCCGCTCGGCGAGCGCAGCTGGGGCCCGCAGCGCGCCATGACGCTGCAAGGCAAGACGGTCACCACCGACTATCTGCGCGAGGCCAACGACGGCACGCTGACGCTCGCCATGATCGAGACGCCGACCGCGCTTTCTAATGTTGACGCCATCGCCGCCACACCCGGCATCGATGCGCTGTTCATCGGCCCCTACGATCTGTCGACCGCGTTGAGCGGCGGCAAGGCGCAGGACGTGCAGGCGCCGGAGGTCGAGCGCGAGATCGACCGCATCTGCCAGGCTGCGAAAAAGGCCGGCAAGATTCCCGGCATTTATTGCCGCGACGCCGAACGCGCGCTCGCCATGGCCAAGCGCGGCTTCCGTTTCATCACCATCGGCAGCGATCTCGGCATCGTGCGCGACGGCGCCGCCGCGCAGGTGAAGGCGCTAAAGGGCTGACAAGTCGGCCGCGAATTTTTCCAACATCTTCGCCACATCCCACTCCACCTCGTCGGCCCGCGCCTCGATTACCCGGTAGCCATGCGCGCTGAGCCATGCGCGCTTGTCAGCGCGCGCCTGCGCCGCCGCGTCGCTCTCGGCCGCCGGCACCAGGTCGATGACGCATTTGAGCGGGAACGAGACGAAGTCGGTGATGTGCTGGCCGATCGGCACCTGCCGCTTGAAGCCGCGGCCGGCAAAGCGGCGGTCGTTCACCAGCGCCTGCCATAAGATTCGCTCGGCCTCGGTCGGATTGCGCCGCAGCAGGCGCGCCAAGCCGCGCGCCGGGGCGCGCTCCGGCGGCACGCGACCGGCACCATGCTCGGCGAGCAGATCGCGCAGAATCGCGGCCTCAGGCCCCGCCAGCACGCCGCCGCGCGCTGGACCTTTGCGCCCTTGCGCGATCGCCATGATCACGCCGTGCAGCGTGCGGATGTCCTGCTGTGTCGGCGCCATGCGTTGGAAAATGTTGCGCAGGTTCACGCTCATGGTGCCGCGCTTTTCCTCTGGCCGGAAAAACTCGACCTTCTCCAATTCACGTTCGAGATCGGCGAAGAAAGCGTCGAGCTGCTGCTTGGCTACCGGCGGCGACCTTTCCGGCATGGCGAAGGGCAACGCGCCGCCACCCGCGCGCTTGAACCATTCGTAGCCGACGATCACCACCGCCTGCGCCAGATTGAGCGAAGCAAAAGCCGGATTGACCGGCAGCGTGACGATGCGGTCGGCGAGCGCGACCTCGTGGTTCTCCAGCCCGTTGCGCTCGCGCCCGAACACGATCGCCACCGTCTCGCCCGACGCCACCCGCGGCGTCATTTCGGCCGCCGCCGCCGCCGCCCCGATCACGGGCTTGGCCTGGTCGTGATTGCGCGCGGTGGCGGCGAGCACGAAACTGCAATCGCCGATCGCGTCGGCCAGGCTGTCGTAGAGCACCGCGCCGTCGAGAATGCGGTCGGCGCCGGCCGCCATCACGCGCGCCTTCTCGTTCGGCCAGCCCTGCCGCG
This sequence comes from Pseudolabrys sp., assembly GCA_036512915.1. GTDB lineage: Bacteria > Pseudomonadota > Alphaproteobacteria > Rhizobiales > Xanthobacteraceae > Pseudolabrys. The sequence goes on from DATBZY010000045.1 coordinate 9,243, forward strand.
GCTTGACCAGCCGCAAGCGCGACAAGCCAAAATTGGCCATGGCGCGCACGGCGGCGCCGATGTTCTCGCCGAGCTGCGGCTCGACCAGCACGACGATCGGTGCCGGCTGCTCGATCCAGCGCTTGGTCTTGTCGGTGCCGGCCCCTGGCATGCCATCCTCCGTTGCGGGCGGTATAGCTGCCCTGCTGCCGCCGGGGAAGAATGGCAGGCGTAGCGCCTTCCGCCGCCCGGTTTGGGGTGCTATAGGCACGCGCGCCGGCACCCTCTCCTCTGTCCGCGCGACTTTCAAAAGGTTTTACCCGCAATGGCGAAGATCAAGGTGGCAAACCCCGTCGTCGAAATGGACGGCGACGAGATGACCCGCATCATTTGGCAGCTCATCAAAGACAAGCTGATCCATCCCTATCTCGATATCGACCTGCTGTATTACGACCTCAGCGTCGAGAAGCGCGACGAGACCAACGACCAGATCACCATCGACTCGGCCGAGATGATCAAAAAGGTCGGCGTCGGCGTCAAATGCGCCACCATCACCCCCGACGAGGCGCGGGTGAAGGAATTCAACCTCAAGAAGATGTGGCGTTCGCCCAACGGCACCATCCGCAACATCCTCGGCGGCGTGATCTTTCGCGAGCCGATCATCTGCAAGAACGTGCCGCGCCTGGTGCCGGGCTGGACCAAGCCGATCATCATCGGCCGCCATGCCTATGGCGACGTGTATCGCGCCACCGACATCAGGGTGCCGGCCAAGGCCAAGCTCACGCTCAGCTACGTCGCGCCGGACGGCAAGAAGGTCGAGCACGAGGTGTTCGAATTCCCGAGCGCGGGCATCGCCATGGCGATGTACAATCTCGACGACTCGATCCGCGATTTCGCGCGCGCCTCGCTCAACTATGGCTTAGCGCGCGGCTATCCGGTGTACCTGTCGACCAAGAACACCATCCTCAAGGTCTATGACGGCCGCTTCAAGGACATCTTCGAGGAAGTGTTCGAGAAGGAATTCAAGGCCGAGTTCGACAAGAAGAAGATCACCTACGAGCACCGGCTGATCGACGACATGGTGGCGGCGGCGATGAAATGGTCGGGCGGCTATGTCTGGGCCTGCAAGAACTACGACGGCGACGTGCAGTCGGACATCGTGGCGCAGGGCTTTGGCTCGCTCGGGCTGATGAGTTCGGTGCTGATGACGCCGGACGGCAAGATCATGGAATCGGAGGCCGCCCACGGCACGGTGACGCGGCACTATCGCGAGCACCAGAAGGGCAAGGAGACCTCGACCAACTCGATCGCCTCGATCTTCGCCTGGACCCGCGGCCTTAGCCATCGCGCCAAGCTCGACAACAACGCGGCGCTGGCGAAGTTCGCCAACACGCTGGAGAAAGTCTGCGTCGATACGGTGGAATCCGGCTTCATGACCAAGGATCTGGCGCTGCTGATCGGCCCCGATCAGAAGTGGCTGTCCACCACCGGCTTCCTCGACAAGGTCGACGACAACCTGAAGAAGGCGATGGCGTAATCTCCCTCTCCCCGCTTGCAACCGAACTCGGGTTTACCCGAGTTCTGTCAGCCCATAGGTTAATCGAAGTCGGATATATCCGACTTCGACGTGAGCGCTAACTACTCAATCTCCTCCGTCACGATATCGCCCTTGGGCGAGATCACCTCGCGACCGAGGCGCTTTTCCACCACGTCCTTGATGCGCGCGGCGATGCGCGGATCGCGCTGCATCAGCGCGTGCAGATCCTGCGCGGCCAGCACCAGCAGGCTGGTGCGGGTGAGCGCGATGGCGGTGGCCGAGCGGCGGGCGCGGCGCAGCACCGCCACCTCGCCGAAGAACTGGCCGACGCCGAGCCG
>DATBZY010000046.1:0-16635 GCA_036512915.1 Pseudolabrys sp.
GGCCAAGAAGCTACCGAGTGAGCTCTATAAGTCGCTGACCTGGGACCGTGGCAAGGAGCTGACGGATCATCGCCGATTTACGTTGGCGACCAATATCGACGTTTACTTCTGTGATCCGCAGAGCCCATGGCAGCGCGGTTCAAATGAGAACACCAATGGTCTACTGAGGCAGTACTTTCCGAAGGGCACCGACTTGTCGGTGCACTCGCAAGCTCATCTCAACAAAGTAGCGCGTCAGCTCAACGAGCGACCACGCGAGACCTTGCAATTTGAAACCCCAGCAGAGAGATTTAACGCTTGTGTTGCGTCGATCGGTTGAGGCGGCAGGGCATAGCGGACAAAAGTAGATTTTAGCTCGTGATGGTTTGTCCGCTAATGACCCAACTGCGACGTTGGCGGTGTACTGCGGCAATCGTTTTGATGCCGGTTTCAGCCCCTATCAAAGTACTCGTTTAAACCGATACAATACTGCTCCTGAGCTCGGGAGCGGATATGCGGCGACGCGAGTTCATTACGCTTCTCGGTGGCGCGGCGGTTACTTGGCCGGTTGCGGCGCGTGCGCAGCAACCAACCAGACCCGTCGTCGGATACCTCCACAGCGCAACATCAGACACGGCGGCGCACTTCGTGGTCGCATTCCGTAATGGCCTAAAGGAATCCGGCTATGTCGAAGGCCAAAACGTAACGGTCGAATATCGCTTTGCGGAAGGTCAATACGACCGGCTGGCAGCTTTGGCGGCTGATCTGGTTCAGCGTAAGGTAGCCGTGATTGTCGCAAGTGGCGGCGACCCACCTGCGCTCGCGGCAAAAGCGGCAAGCGCGACGATACCGATTGTCTTCATCAGCTCCTCCGATCCGGTCAAGTTGGGGCTCGTCGCTAGCCTTAACAGGCCGGGCGGTAACGCCACCGGGGTGAATGTATTCACCTCCATGATGGCGGCAAAGCGACTGGAACTGCTACGCGAGCTGGTTCCTCAAGACGCTGTGCTCGCTGCGCTCGTTAATCCGGGTAGTCCGAGCGCTGTGACGCAATCGGAAGATCTGCAAGAAGCGGCGCGGACGAGCAAACAGAAGCTAATTGTCTTAAACGCGAGTACTGAAAGCGACATTGATCTGGCGTTCGCAACGCTTGTCCAACAGCGGGCCGCTGCGCTTCTAGTCGACACCGATGCGTTCTTTCTTAATCGGCGAAATCAATTTTCAGCGTTAGCGGCACATCATAGGATTCCTACGATTTACGCTCAGCGCGAGTTCGTAGTGGCCGGCGGTCTGATGAGCTACGGAGTCAGCCTCGCTGATATGAATCGCCAGCTCGGCGTTTATGCCGGCCGGGTTCTTAAGGGAGAAAAACCGGCCGATCTGCCGGTACAACAACCGACTAAGTTCGAGTTCGTCGTCAATCTCATTACCGCCAAGGTGCTGGATCTAGAAATTCCCGCTAAACTGCTCGTCCTCGCCGACGAGGTGATCGAATAGAGATGCTGTTTGCTGCGGTGCATCGGTCGCTAATGGCACTTAGCGTCATTCGCGGCGCTGCAACATTCCTGGTCGCTATTGGGGGTATAGCGGACAAAGGTCGGCGCTGGGCTGAATAGATATGCAGCGATTGACCCAAAAGAGACATCCAGCGGACGGCTTTATTCGATCACTTCGTCGCCGCGCACACGCGCCATAGGCTGTAGCAGGGCTCACATCCGGTCACGTAGGCCTTTGACCCCTTCGCTTTCGGCGCAGTGATCGCAGCAGAAAAAGATGCCCGCCTTCTCCAGGCCATGCCCGAGGATGCGGGTGCCGCAATGATCGCAGGTCGGCGCGAGCGCGTGGATGGCGCATTCGAAGCTGTCGAACGTATGCGCCTTGCCGTTCATCGTGACTTGAAACGTCTTGTCGTAGTCGTTGCCGCAAGTTTCGCACGTAGCCATGACGTCACCTTTTTGCTGATGTGCCGCGAGTAGATATTCAAGTCGCGCGAATGTCGTTCGGTTCCGACCGTAGGGCCGTTCATGACTCAAAGCCGAAATGTGGTGGGCTGCTTACTCGGTCGATTGGTTCCCGCTAGTGAGCCGCGCGCCTGGATACCCCATTACGCCGCCGCCTAAAGCTGCGTTGCCCCGAACGTGTTGCAACCCGCGACCGTTCCGCCCTTGAGGCCGGTGCTGAACCAGCGCTGGCGCTGCTCGGAGGTGCCGTGAGTGAAGCTGTCGGGCACCACCTCGCCGCGCGCGCGCCGTTGCAGCGTGTCGTCGCCAATCGCGGCGGCGGTGCGTAACGCGGCATCGACGTCGCCCGGCTGGAGGAGTTGCCACTTCTCCTCAGATTTGTTGGCCCATACGCCAGCGAAGCAATCGGCCTGGAGTTCGATCTGGACCTGAATGTGATTTGCCTCCGCCGATCCGCCTGCGGCCTGCTGCGCGCTGTGCGCCGTGCTCAAGACGCCGAGTAGGTTCTGCACGTGGTGGCCTACCTCGTGTGCGATTACATAGGCTTGCGAAAACTGGCAGGGCTTGCTGCCGGCATCGCATCCGTGGAAGCGGATCTCGATTTGGCTGAAGAACGAGGTGTCGAGATAAATCCGCTGGTCGACTGGGCAATAGAACGGGCCCATCGCGCTCTGCGCGGCGCTACCGCAGCGCGCATCGGTGCGGCCGTTGTAGAGGACGAGGATCGGTGCACGGTAGGTCTTGCCTTCCTTGGCGAGAATGTCGCGCCACGCCGCCTCGGTGCTGCCAAGCACGCGCGAGACGAAGCTGCCGGTGTCGTCCTTTGGCGCGCCAGTGCGCCGCGGCAGTGTCGGGGATTCGGATCGCGGCTGATCGTGGGTGAGAATTTCGGCGCCGCCGATGAGGATGCTCGGGTCGATGCCGAGCGCCCAACCGACGAGTCCGAGCACTACGATGGTACCGATCGACATGCCACCCGCTCGGAACGGCATCCCGAAGCCTCCGGCGCCGGCTTCCCCGCGACGGTCCTCGACGTTGCTGCTTTCCGGAAGGTCGTCATTTCGCATGGCCTTGCCTCGTTGTTCGCCCCAGCAAATCCGCCCTCAAGCGGTTGCACCGTCCAAAGCGCCCATGTTTCGCATCGACGTCGTCATCATACCCCGGCAGCGGCAGCTAGCCCGAGACCCGTCCCTACTCAAAACTCCAAAAGCCAAAGAAATCCTGGAGTTCCTCCAGCATTCAGAGTTTTCCGGTTCAATCTTTAAGAATAAAAGTCACCTTCAAATCGACCCGGTATTCAGCAATCCTCCCGTCTTTGATCACGCATTTCTGATTGGCGACCCAGACACCCTCAACATTTTTCAATGTTTTCACGGCACGTGAGACACCGACTTGGATGGCGTCCTCAAAACTTTTTGTGGATGCGGAAATAAGTTCTGTAACGCGTGCGACTGACATCATCTCCTCCTGACAAACAACAGGGACGTACATTTATTCAGTACTCAAATTTATGCGCAGGTTTGCGACCGAACCTACACAAATGTCGCATTACCTTCCGCCGGGCCGCCGATCGGCGGCGCGGTTGCCGCAGCGCGAGCCGTCCCTGGCGGTTTGATTGGCGTGATCGCACGGGTGGTAACTGTCGCGGGCGCGCGTGTTACGGCGGCTGGGGACGCGCACCTCGTCATTGCAACTCCAGAGATTCGACGCGCGGCGAACACATCGAACGCGCAAAGCGTCCGAGTCGCCGGTTGCGGCAGCTAGCCCCTGGCTCCAATGGATGGCGCCAGCTTCAACTGGTGCCGGCGAGAGCGCCGCCAGGCTGAGGCCTCCGGCCGCGGCGACGACGAAAGCGAGCTTTCCTAGCTTTGAGGTCATGTCTTCTACCTTTTCCGAAATTTGCGGATTAAAAAAGTTGCTGGGGATACAGCCTAATTGAACAAGCCGGACACAGCCTTTTGGTTCCCAATGGAGTGACCTGATCGCTTGATGGTGGAACGCGGTAAGTGTGGTCAATTTTATACAGACCCACAGCGGTACCGAACGCACACTGTCGTGGGATCATAAACAGGCAGCCGGTAGGAGACAGACAATGAAAGCGCCGATTGCTATTGCGCTTCTCGCGATATTGGCGTTTGCGACTTTCGGCGCAGAGCGGACATTGTTCGGCACGGGCGCTGAATGGCTCGGTCGCGAATGACTCAAAGCGGCCATTTCCGTTCTCTTTTTTGGTATACTCCGCGGCTAGCTTTGCCGGCGCTCCTCCCACCTAATTTTTAAGAGATCATGAACGACCGCGCCCAGCCCAAGATGGGCAGCGTGATCAGGAAAAGGACGATGCCGATCAGACTAGTCATGTGCCACGGGTGGCTTTGAAAGCGATGTCCGGTCGTAAAAGAATTTGGCGAGATGGCTTGCGATCTCCTGGCTCGATAGATGATGCGTGCCGCTACCACCGATGCTAAGCCGGCCACGATGATGCCAATTGCTAGCAGCAAAACTACGTTGTCGCTTTTGCCTAGTACTTGCTGTTGCAGCAGCAAGAGCGGGAAATCGAACAGCCCATGTAGGGCCGTGGCAATCCCCCATCCGGTGAAATAGCTTTTGATCCGAAAACCGTGGCTGCGGCCACGCCTATCGCCAAACCGCGCCCAAGCGACGTAAATGCCGATGATAACACCGAGCGCACCATGCACTGGAACGGTGAAGAGACCGCGCATGAAAGCAATCGTCTTCCAATAATCCGGGTTGTTTGCCAGGTAGAACAGGTTCTCGTAAGCCGCAAAGCCTAGTCCAACGGCGGCGCCATAGACCACGCCTTCCATCGGATGGTCATAGGCTATGTAACGCGAACAGAAAAAGACCAACACAATAAGCTTCGCCGCCTCCTCCGGCGCGGCGACCTCGAATGTCGCGTGGAGGTAGGTTTGGACGATTGGCCAATTCGTGAGGATGGAAATTCCGGGGACCGGTACGCGCAAATACGATAGTAAGAAGGCACTCCCCGCGCCAAATAGAAACGTGGCGAGAACGACCCTGGCCGGCTCGCGACGATTGTCCATCGAGGCGATTGTCCAGAGAACCAACATTGAAGGCGCTATTGCGGCGGCCCCGAGAGTTGACGGGAGTGCTGCAAAAATATCCTTGGCGAGAAGGTCCATCGGCTGGCTACCAAGCAAAGAAGAATTGTTGCGCCGCACTGCCTATTGGCAATCCTTCAACGGGTGCTGCCGCTGGCCGGAATTTATTAGCTGAAGTTGCCGTAATCAACGTTTGTTGTTGGCACAAAGCGGACACGCCAACCCTGCTGCCTACTGTCCGTTATCGGAGATAAACCGACGTGATGCGGACATCGAGCGATGTCCGTTGATGATCCATACTGCGGTAGAGAGTCTACTTTTGGGGACAAAGCGGACAATGACCATCCCACAAAAAAATTGCCCGGCACAATGGCCGGGCAAGTTTGGGGGAAGTGTCCGAAGAAACTAGTAGAGACCGGATGGGCGGATGGTGGCCCAGGTCCGCTGCGTGCTGCTCTCCGGCGCATAGCCGGACGTGAGCGACACCTGCTGCGATTGCACGTGCTGCGGCCGGGCCGGCGCATGCTGCGCGACGATCGCCGGCGTGGTCTGCGGCAGCACCACCACTTTGGCGCCGATCTTCACGCGCTCGTAAAGATCGGTCACATTCTCGTTGGTGAGGCGGATGCAGCCGCTCGATACGCGCTTGCCGATGGTGGCCGGATTGTTGGTGCCGTGAATGCGATATTCGGTGCCGCCGATATACATGGCGCGCGCGCCGAGCGGATTGCCCGGGCCGCCGGCGGTCATGCGCGGCAGATAAGGCTGGCGCGCGATCATCTCGGACGGCGGATACCAGTCCGGCCATTCCGCCTTGCGCGCGACTTGTTTGACGCCGGACCAGGTGAAGCCTTCGCGGCCGACGCCGATGCCGTAACGCATCGCCTTGCCGCCGCCGAGCACGTAATAGAGATAAGTGTGCGGCGTATCGATCACCACGGTGCCGGGCGCCTCATTGGTGGCGTAGTCGACGATCTGCCGTTGCAGGCGCGGGTCCAGTTGACCGCCGGCCTCGTCTTGCTCGGCCGGCATCGCTTCGTACTGCGGCGCGATCTGGCTCGGCGCGGGGGCTGCGAGATAGGCGAAGCGCGGCTCGGCGCGCGCGCTGCCACACGACAGGGCTGCGGCGGCGATCAGCGCGGTCAGCGAACCGTAAGAATAAGACTTGATGGACATGACACCCTCCGGCGAATTGCTCGCCATCATTCGTCGAGGCAAGCGTCGAGGAGGTTCAAAGGTTCCTGTTCACGGCCGGCTCAAATGCATGCGAGCGAGCGGAACCAGTCGCCCCGCGGTGCGTTTGGGGCCACCAGGATTACCAAAGCGCTAATCCTTGCGCCGATGCCAGCCGACCACCGCCTCCGGCACGCTATCGGTTGAGGCGAAATAGGGCTTGATGTCGATGAGTGGCGTGCCGTCCAGGCAATCGAGCCCGATCACCGAGAGCTTGCTGTCTTCGAGGCGCAGCAGCCGCACCACGCTCATGGCGATCGGGTTCGGGCGCGCCGGCGAGCGCAGGGCAAAGGTGCCGTGCGGCGCGCCGTAGTGCCCGGGCACCTGCAGCACCAGGGTGCGCGGGGCTTTGTCCATCCAATACAGCAGCACCAGATGGCTGCAGGTCGCGACGTCCTTGAGGCCGTCGCGCCAGCGCGGATCGAGCTCGACGGTGCAGACCGCGTCGGATTCGCGGGCGTTTTTCGGGCAGTCCTTACGCTCTTTCCAGGGCGTGCGGATGCGGCCGATAAAGTAGAGCCCGGCGTCGGGCTGCTCGGGCAGTTCGACCGCCACCTCGCCGTCGCGGACGCCGAAATCCTTGGCTGTCATCACTGGCTCCGGTCGCTGGCGGGCATTTACTCATAGCGGCAGGGCGGCCGTCGAGTGCTGACCCTACCGGCGTTCGGATCTGTTCTTTATCGCGACTAATTAGCGCTTTTAATGAAGAACATTGCCGATACAGGCAGGGTACGCCGGCCTTGGACGGCGATTGCGCCACGCCGTGGGCTGACCAGCGCCGCGCGCAGGGCTTGCGGACGGCTTTTTCAACGTATAAAGATATCTTTATATAGTGGGAAACGGCCCATAGCGCATGATCCCGAAAAGTAGCTACCGGTTTTCGGAAAAGATCATGCGCAAGCACAACAGCGGCCCAGTCAGGCTCCAATGAGTCATAGCGCCCAGATCGGTTTCGATGCGCTCAACGCCGCCCTCAAGGCGGCCGGCGAGGAGACGCGGCTGCGCGTGCTCGCTTTGCTGAGCGAGGCCGAACTGACCGTTTCCGACCTCACCGACATCCTGCGCCAGTCGCAGCCGCGCATTTCCCGCCATCTCAAGCTGCTGGCCGAGGCCGGCCTGATCGAGCGCTTCCGCGAGGGCACCTGGGCTTTCTTCCGCCTGTCCGAGCAAGGCGGCGGCGCCGAGGTCGCGCGCGCGCTGCTGGCGCGGCTCAATCCGGCCGATCCGACTATTGCCCGCGACCGCGACCGGCTCGCCTCGGTGCGGGCCGCCCGCGCCGCCGCCGCGCAGGCTTATTTCCGGGCGCACGCCGCCGAATGGGACCGCATCCGCAAGCTGCATGTAACGGACGAAGCGGTGGAGGCGGCGATCCGCTCAGCGCTCGCCGATAAGCCGTTCCGCTCGCTGCTCGATCTCGGCACCGGTACTGGGCGCATGCTCGAATTGTTCGGCAGGGAGATTGAGCGCGGGCTCGGGCTCGATCTGTCGCTCGACATGCTGCTGCTGGCGCGCGACCGGCTGGAGCGCGCGGGCCTGAAACATTGCAGCGTGCGGCAGGGCGACATCTACGATCTGCCGCTGGCGAACGCCTCCTTCGACGTCGTCATCCTGCATCAGGTGCTGCACTTCCTCGACGACGGCGCGCGCGCGATCCGCGAGGCGGCGCGCGTGCTGCGGCCGGGCGGGCGGCTGCTGGTGGTGGACTTCGCGCCGCACGAGCTGGAATTTTTGCGCGAGCAGCATGCCCATCGCCGGCTCGGCTTTGCGCCCGAGACGGTGACGCAATGGATGGCCGCGTCCGGGCTCGAGCCGTTGATGCATAAGAGTCTGCCGCCGGAGCCGGGCTCCGACGGCAAGATCGCGGTGTCGCTGTGGCTGGCGCGCGATACCCGCGCGCTGATGGTATCGCCGGCGCGGCGGGAGGTGGCATGATGAACAGCACGATCCGCGCCAGCCGCTTCATGCGCGGCGACGGCCGCCGCATTTCGGTGTCGTTCGAATTTTTCCCGCCGAACAGCGAGGAGATGGACAAGATTCTGTGGGAGTCGATCGAGCGGCTGGCGCCGCTCGCGCCCAATTTCGTCTCGGTGACCTACGGCGCCGGCGGCACCACGCGCGAGCGCACGCACGCGACCGTCAAGCGCATCCTGGCGGAAACGCCGCTGACCCCGGCCGCGCATCTGACCTGCGTGGCCGCCACGCGCGACGAAATCGACGCGATCGTGCGCAGCTATCACGATGCCGGCGTGCGCCACATCGTGGCTTTGCGCGGCGATCCGGCCGGCGGCGCCGGCACGCGCTACGCGCCGCATCCGGGCGGCTATCAGAACGCCGCCGATCTCGTGGCCGGCATCAAGCGCGTCGGCGATTTCGAGGTCTCAGTGTCGGCCTATCCGGAAAAGCATCCCGACAGCCCGACGGTGGATGCCGATATCGACATGCTCAAAGCCAAGGTCGATGTTGGTGCGGGGCGCGCCATCACGCAATTCTTCTTCGAGAACGATCTCTACTTCCGCTATCTCGATCGCGTGCGGGCGCGCGGTATCGATATTCCGATCGTGCCCGGCATCCTGCCAGTGCAGAACTTCAAGGCGGCGACGAATTTCGCCGCGCGCGCCGGCGCCTCGGTGCCGGCCTGGCTGGCCGAACGTTTCCACGGTCTCGACCACGATCCGGCGACGCGCAAGCTGATCGCGGCTGCGGTCGCCGCCGAGCAGGTGCTCGATCTGGTCGATCGCGGCGTCACCAACTTCCACTTTTACACCATGAACCGCGCGGACCTTGTCTACGCAATCTGCCACTTGCTGGGCCTAAGGCCGGCGGTGGAACAGGCAGCCTGATTTGGAGTCCATCGAAGTGACAGCGTCCAAGACCAACGCCCGCGAAGCATTCCTCAATCTGATGCAGGAGCGCGTCCTCGTGCTCGACGGCGCCATGGGCACCATGATCCAGGAGCTCAAGCTCGACGAGCAAGGCTACCGCGGCGCCCGCTTCGACGCCTGGAACCGCGAGGTGCGCGGCAACAACGACCTGCTCAATCTGAGCCGGCCGGAGGCGGTGCGCGACATCCATTTGGCTTATTTCCGCGCCGGCGCCGACATCGTTTCCACCAACACGTTTTCCTCGACTGCGATCGCGCAGGCCGATTACGGCATGGAGGGCATCGCCTACGAGCTCAATCATGCCGGTGCGACCCTGGCGCACGAGGCAGCCCGGCTGGCCGAGCAGGACGACGGCCGCCGCCGTTTCGTCGCCGGCGCGCTCGGGCCGACCAACCGCACCGCTTCGATCTCACCGGACGTGAGCAATCCGGGCTTCCGCGCCATCACCTTCGACCAGTTGCGCGCCGCTTACGGCGAGCAGATCCGCGGGCTGCTCGATGGCGGCGCTGATCTCTTGCTGATCGAAACCATCTTCGACACGCTCAACGCCAAGGCGGCGATCTACGCGATCTCCGAAGCCTGCGCCGAGCGCAATATCGACGTGCCGGTGATGATCTCCGGCACCATCACCGATCGCTCCGGCCGCCTGCTGTCGGGACAGACGCCGGCGGCATTCTGGAATTCGGTGCAGCACGCCAGCCCCATCACCATCGGCCTCAACTGCGCGCTGGGCGCGACCGAGATGCGCGCCCATATCGCCGAGCTCGGCCGGCTCGCCGATACGTTTGTGTGCGCCTATCCGAATGCCGGCCTGCCGAACGAATTCGGCTATTACGACGAGAGCCCGGAATACATGGCGGAGCTGCTGGGCGAGTTCGCCGATGCCGGGCTGGTCAACGTGGTCGGCGGCTGCTGCGGCACCACGCCCGCGCACATCGCGGCCATCGCCAAGGCGGTCGCCGGCAAGGCGCCGCGCAAGATTCCGCAGCTGCCGCGGCAATTGCGGCTGTCGGGACTGGAGTCGTTCACGCTCACGCCGGAAATTCCGTTCGTCAATGTCGGTGAGCGCACCAACGTCACCGGCTCGGCCAAATTTCGCAAGCTGATCACCGCCGGCGACTATGCCAGCGCGCTCAGCATTGCGCGCGAGCAGGTGGAGAACGGCGCGCAGGTGATCGACGTCAACATGGACGAGGGTCTGCTCGACTCCGAAGCGGCGATAGTGACCTTCCTCAATCTGATCGCCGCCGAGCCGGACATCGCGCGCGTGCCGGTGATGGTCGATTCATCGAAGTTCTCGGTGATCGAGGCCGGGCTGAAATGCCTGCAGGGCAAGCCGGTGGTGAATTCGATCTCGATGAAGGAGGGCGACGCCGCCTTCATCGAACACGCCCGCATCGTGCGCCGGCACGGCGCCGCGGTGGTGGTGATGGCCTTCGATGAGAAGGGCCAGGCCGACACGTTCGAGCGCAAGACCACGATCTGCAAACGCGCCTACGACATCCTGGTGAACCAGGTTGGCTTTCCGCCCGAGGACATCATTTTCGATCCGAACATCTTCGCCATTGCCACCGGCATGGAGGAGCACAACGGCTACGGCGTCGACTTCATCGAGGCGACGCGCTGGATCAGGGCGAACCTGCCGCACGTGCATGTCTCAGGCGGCGTATCGAACCTGTCGTTCTCGTTCCGCGGCAATGAGCGCGTGCGCGAAGCCATGCATTCGGTGTTCCTGTTCCACGCCATCAAGGCCGGCATGGACATGGGCATCGTCAATGCCGGGCAGATGGCGGTGTACGACGACCTCGATCCCGAATTGCGCGAGGCCTGCGAGGACGTGGTGCTCAACCGCCGCCCCGACGCTTCCGAGCGGCTGCTGGCGCTGGCGGACAAATTCCGCGGAGCCGGGCAGGAGGCCAAGCACGTCGATCTGGCCTGGCGCGAGCGGCCGGTGGAGAAGCGCCTCGCGCATGCGCTGGTGCACGGCATTACCGAATTCGTCGAGACCGATGTGGAGGAAGCGCGCAAGCTCGCCACGCGTCCGCTCGACGTGATCGAAGGCCCGCTGATGGACGGCATGAACGTGGTCGGCGACCTGTTCGGCTCCGGCAAAATGTTCCTGCCGCAGGTGGTGAAGTCGGCGCGCGTGATGAAGCAGGCGGTGGCCTATCTGATGCCCTTCATGGAGCAGGACAAGCTCGAGCGCGGCATCACCAAGAACAGCTCGAACGGTAAGATCGTAATGGCGACCGTGAAAGGCGACGTGCACGACATCGGCAAGAACATCGTCGGCGTCGTGCTCCAGTGCAACAATTACGAGGTGATCGATCTCGGCGTGATGGTGCCGGCGGCCAAGATCCTGGAGACCGCGCGGGCGGAGAATGCCGACATCATCGGACTGTCCGGCTTGATTACGCCCTCGCTCGACGAGATGTGCCACGTGGCGGCCGAGATGGAGCGGCAGGGCTTCGACCTGCCGCTCATGATTGGCGGCGCTACTACCAGCCGCGTGCACACGGCGGTGAAGATCCACCCGAACTACCGGCGCGGCCAGACGGTCTATGTCAACGACGCCAGCCGCGCGGTCGGCGTGGCGCAGGCGCTGATGTCGGCGCAGGTGCGGCCCGGCTATGTCGCCGAGCTGCGCGGCGAATACACCAAGATCGCGGCGGCGCATGCGCGCGCGCAGGAGGACAAGGTGCGGCTGCCGCTGGTCGCTGCCCGCGCCAATGCGCTCAAGCTCGACTGGTCGGGCGCTTACCTGCCGCCACGCCCAAGCTTCATCGGCACCAAGGTGTTGGCGGATTATCCGATTGCCGAGTTGGTCGAATATATCGACTGGACGCCGTTCTTCTCGACCTGGGAGTTGCGGGGAAAATTTCCCGCCATTCTCGACGACGCGACATTAGGTGCGGTCGCGCGCTCGCTCTACGAAGATGCGCGCGCGATGCTCGATAAGATCGTGGCCGAGCGCTGGTTCAAGGCCAGCGCCGTGGCCGGCTTCTGGCCCGCCAATGCGCAGGGCGACGACATTGTGGTGTTCGGCGATGAGGCGCGCGAGCAGCCGGTCGCGGTGCTGCACAGCTTGCGCCAGCAGCTGTCCAAGCGCGAAGGCCGCTTTAACGAGGCGCTGTCCGATCTGGTGGCGCCGCGCGACAGCGGGCTGGCCGACTACATCGGTGCCTTCACCGTCACCGCCGGCATCGGCGAGGACGAGGTTGCCGACCGCTTCAAGCGGGCGAACGACGACTACTCCGCCATCATGGTCAAGGCGCTGGCCGACCGTCTTGCCGAAGCTTTTGCCGAGCGATTGCACGAGCGCGTGCGCAAGGAATTTTGGGGCTACGATCCGAACGAGACGCTTGGCAGCGACGAGATGATCGGCGAGAAATATCGCGGCATCCGCCCGGCGCCCGGCTATCCGGCGCAGCCCGACCACACCGAGAAGGGCACGTTATTCCGCCTGCTTGAGAGCGAGCGCATCGGCGTCAAACTGACCGAGAGCTTCGCCATGTGGCCGGGGGCGGCGGTGTGCGGGCTCTATTTCAGCCATCCGCAGAGCCACTATTTCGGCGTCGGTAAGATCGAGCACGACCAGGTCGAGGATTACGCCAAACGCAAGGGCTGGAGCATCGTGGAATGCGAACGCTGGCTGGCGCCGATCCTCAACTATAATCCGCATCGCGCGGCCACCATCGCGGCGGCGTAAATCGCGGACACTTGCAGCAAAAACAAAACACCGGAGAGGGGCGCTCTCCGGTGTCGTATCTGTCGAGCCGGCTCATGCCGGCATTATTGATTAATGTGGCGTCGTCGTCGGCCTCTTGAACTCAGAATGCTCCCAGCAAAATCGCACCGACAAAAGCAAACACGGCGCACACAGCGAGCACATTCAGTCTCAAGGTAAGGTCCACGGGTCGTGCCTCCCTTGTTGATGTAGCTTCAAGCTAGCACAAAACGTACGCGCGTCGAAGCCGGTTGCAAGCCGGATCACCGAATTTTGCGCGCAGGTCATGCGCGGCGGGCATGGCGGCGGCAACCGATTGATCGCCCGATACAAAACTACGCAATGTGGAGAAATGCGGCAGTGCAGTATTGGTGCACAACCAAAATTTCGGAGTGATTTGAGGAAAATCAGGGCGAAATCGCCGCAGTTTGAGCGGTGAAATATTTCGTCGCCGCAAAAATGCATGCACATTGCCGTTACGTCATGCGGCTCCTCGCAATCATTTGCGATCGACGCCCACGGCGCGAGTTGGGCCGCTGTTGACACAAATTGTTTACGGGTTGGATATACCGATCCGAAATCGGTTATGACGATAGCGCGTCTCGCAGTCACGACATGCATCCGCGTCCGTTCGCATCGTTCAAATTCATCGCCGGGAGATATCATGCCTAAACTTTGGTCATCGTTTGCCGTCATTGGTTTCATCGTCGCGCTGGCGCTGTCATCCACATTATCGTCGGCGCAGACACCGAATTGGCCGCAGCGAACCGTCAAGTTCATCATTCCGCTCGGTCCCGGCGCCGGCGTCGATATCACCGCGCGGCTGTTCGCGGACAAGCTGACGGCGAAATGGGGTCAGACGGTGGTGGTAGAAAATCGGCCGGGCGGCGATGCCATCGTGGCGATCACCTCGGTGATCGGCGCACATGACGATCATGTGTTGCTGTTTGCACCCACCTCGACCTTCACCGCGCATCCCTATCTGCACGACAAGCTGCCCTACAACATCAACGATCTGGTGCCGATCGCGCGCGTCACCAACACCTTGATCGGCGTCGGCGTGCCGGCATCGCTCGGCGCCAATACGGTGAAGGAACTGGCCGAGAAGATCAAAGCGACGCCCGGCAAGCTGAACTATGCTTCGGTGACCGGCGCCAACGATCTGCTGTTCGCCAGTTTCCTGAAGACCGAAGGTCTCAATATGGCGAAGGTGCCCTACCGCGACACGGTTCAGGCCATCAATGATCTCGCGGAGGGCCGCATCCATTCCTTTGTCGCCGCCTATGCGATCCTGCGGCC
Source organism: Pseudolabrys sp. (assembly GCA_036512915.1). Classification (GTDB taxonomy): domain Bacteria; phylum Pseudomonadota; class Alphaproteobacteria; order Rhizobiales; family Xanthobacteraceae; genus Pseudolabrys. Next base: position 14,162 of record DATBZY010000046.1, read on the forward strand.
GCAGGTGCAGGCCGGCAAGGTCAAGGTGGTGTCGATTACCAATCGGAAGCACGCGGCGGCGCTGCCGGATATTCCCACCGCGGAGGAAGCCGGCTTCAAGTCGCTGTCAATGGACGGCCTGGTCGGCCTGCTGGGGCCGCGCGACATGCTGCTCGCCGTGCGCGAGCGCATCGCCGCCGATATTCGCGAGATCGCCGCCGATCCGACGATCATCGCGCGGCTTGCCCAGACCGGGCAGGTGATCAGTCCGGGCTCGCCGGCCGAATTCGCCGCCGAGATCGACGATCAGCGCGCCACCGTGGCGGCGATCGGCAAGAACCTCGGGATCAAGGCGGCGCAGTGACGGCTATTTTGCTAAGCGCATGATCTTGTCCGAAAACTGGTTGCCATCCCCGATCAAGTCGGGGACAGGGTTTTTCGGGCTCTTGCGTTAGCAACGATTCCTTATCCTTAACGAATTCCGCGCCGCCAGCGTTGAGGCCTCGTTAAAGCAACTGCTCGCATTTTCGTGAGCATGAAGGGTGGCGTTCGTTTCTATCTCGCCGGTTCGGTGATGCTGCTGGCGCTGGCCGGCTGCGGGCGCAGCCTGCTGCAATATGGCGAGCGCGCGTCCTGGCGGCATGAAGCCGAGGTCACCTGCTTGAAGTCGGGCGGCGTCAAGATCGGCACTGGCGTCGTGCAAATTCAGCCGATCGAAGGCCCCGGCATGTGTGGGGCCGATTTCCCGCTCAAGGTGGCGGCGCTGGGCGAGAGCTCGGCGGTCGGCTACGCCGACGAGCTGCGTCCGCCCGCTGCAATCCCCAACGCGTCCTCCGCGCAGATGCCGAGCTGGCCGGTGAACGAGCCGCGTTACGCGCGGCCGGCGCCGGTGCAGCCGGTGCAGGTGCAGCCAATGCAAGCGCAGCCGATGGGCGGACGGCCGATCGCCGCGCCGGCGCGCTATGCGCCCGTGATCGAGCCGCCCGAGGTCACCGCGCCGGCCGGGCAGCCGATCTCGCTCAACCCGCCGGGCGTGGCGCCGTTTCACGACGATATTGCCGACGACGCCGTGCTGCCGCCAGGCCGCGGCGCTCCACCCGCCTATCTGCGCCCGCAGCCGGCCTATAACGCGCCGGTGGAGCAGCCGCCGCAGCAACAGCAGCGCGCGTTGCCGCCGCTCGGACCGATGCGCGGCCCGCAGACGACGGGCACGATCATGCCGGCGGTGGTGACGCCGCCGGCGACGCTCGCCTGTCCGATCGTCTCCGCGCTCGATCGCTGGGTGAGCGACGGCGTGCAGCCGGCGGCTATGCGCTGGTTCGGCGCGCAGGTCACCGAGATCAAGCAGATTTCGGCCTATTCCTGCCGCAGCATGGTCGGGGCGGGAACCTCGAATATTTCCGAGCACGCCTTCGGCAATGCGCTCGACATCGCCGGCTTCATTCTCGCCGACGGCCGCAAGGTCACGGTGAAGGACGGCTGGCACGGTACGCCGGAAGAGCAGGGCTTCCTGCACGACGTGCAGCTTTCCGCCTGCGAGACTTTCACCACGGTGCTGGCGCCCGGCTACAACGTCTATCATTACGACCACATTCACGTGGACCTGATGCGGCGCTCGAGCGGACGCAATCCGTGCCGGCCGAATGCGATTCCGGGCGAAGTGGCGGCGGCCAAGGCGCGCGCGATCTATGCCAGCAAGCAGCGCGGGCCGGCCTATACCGGCTCGGTCGCGACGCAGCTCGCCAAGCCTGGCGCGCCGCCGATCGCCGTTCCCGGCGAGGACGGCGATGTCGCAGATGAGGATGGCGAGGAAACGGTCACCGACTCGATCGCAACGCCGGCGCGGCTACGGTCACGCACGGTTAGCGATGAAGCTATTCGCGCCGAAGAGCGCAGGTCAGCAATTCACTGACGCCTGCCGCCGCCGGACACGGCTTCTCGCTGCCGCGCATCGCGGTACGCATGCAGGCTCACTCGGGGGGAGGCGTCATCGCCTCCGTATCTTCATAATTTTTTGTGTGCCAATTGCCATCTGCGCGGCCTCCGCCAAGGCTGCGATGCACAACTCGTCTTTGCTTGCTGCAAGGCGGCACGAATGCGGACGCGTTGCTCGTTTGCGAACACCGTCAACATCTGCGCAATGTCAGGCGCATTGGCTTCAAGCTTTGCAAGCGCGGCCGTCGTCATGGCGAATACGACGCCCTGTCAGCGCGTGGCCGGCGGGCACTCGAATGCGGAACCGGTCTTCAGGCCCAGCTTGCGGAAGATGATGGCGGCCGGACAGAAACCGGTAAAAGCGGCTTGCAACAAATTTAGCCCGACAAAGGCCGTGAGAAGTAGCCAATAGGGACTGACGTGGGGTGCGGCACGGATAATTGAGACACCCGGCTGAGGTAAATTGAACCTCAACCGGAGTGTTACACATGACGAATGATGAAGGGCTCAAGCCCGAGGGGGCGCCGGAGCGCTCCCCCAAAGCCGGCGTAGGCGCCCCC
>DATBZY010000047.1:0-2259 GCA_036512915.1 Pseudolabrys sp.
CGCGGTCGAGATTGCCGGCCGCAAGGGCGAGACGGTCAAGGTCGACAAGGATGAGCATCCGCGGCCCGACACTACGCTCGACCAGCTCGCCAAGCTCAAGCCGTTCGTGCGCAATCCGGGCACCATCACCGCCGGCAATGCGTCCGGCGTCAATGATGGCGCCGCCGCGATGATCCTCGCCTCGGAAGCGGCGGTGAAGGCGCACGGATTGACGCCGCGGGCGCGCATCCTCGGCATGGCCTCGGCGGCGGTGCCGCCGCGCATTATGGGCATCGGCCCGGTGCCGGCCACCCGTAAGCTGATGGCGCGCCTCGGGCACAAGATTGCCGACTATGATTTGATCGAAATCAACGAAGCCTTTGCCTCGCAGTCGCTAGCCTGCCTGCGCCAGCTCGGGCTTGCCGACGATGCCGAGCACGTCAATCCGCATGGCGGCGCCATCGCGCTCGGCCATCCGCTCGGCATGTCGGGCGCGCGGCTGGCGCTGACGGCGGCGCACGGCCTGGAAGAACGTGGCGGCAAGCGCGCGCTTGCCACCTTGTGCGTCGGTGTCGGCCAGGGCGTGTCGCTCGCTCTTGAACGTGTCTCCTGAATCAGCTGCAATGGATCACGCTGTAGGATAAGAAGGAATAACAACAATGATGCTGGTTTTTCCCAGGGAAAGCTTGAGTGTTTATCCCAAGCACCTCTCGCCCGAGTACCGCAGCACGGTCAAGCGCTCGCCGTCGAAGCCGCTGATCATCGTGCCGCACACGCTGTCCGAGCTCACCGGACCTGCGTTTGGCCACGACGCGGTGCAGGAGGGCGACCACGATCTCACCAAGCAGCACAAGGGCGAGCCGCTCGGCGAACGCATCATCGTGCACGGCCACGTCTACGACGAGGACAAGCGCCCGATCGCCGACACGCTGGTGGAAATCTGGCAGGCCAATGCCTGCGGCCGCTATGTGCACAATGTCGACCAGCATCCGGCCCCGCTCGATCCGAACTTCACCGGCGCCGGCCGCACCGTCACCGACAAGAACGGCCATTACAAATTCATCACCGTGAAGCCCGGCGCCTATCCGTGGGGCAATCATCCCAATGCCTGGCGCCCCAACCACATCCACTTCTCGGTGTTCGGCCAGTCGTTTGTGACTCGGCTGGTGACGCAGATGTATTTTCCCGGCGACCCGCTGTTCCCGTTCGATCCGATCTTCAATTCGGTGACCGACGAGAAGGCGCGCATGCGCATGGTCTCCAGCTTCGATCTGGAAAACACGGTTCCCGACTGGGCGCTGTGCTTCCGCTTCGACATCGTGCTGCGCGGGCGCGAACAGACCCCAGTAAATACGGAAAAACACTAATGTCGGACATCACGCCCTCACAAACCGTCGGCCCGTTCTTCGCCTATGGCCTGGCGCCGCACAACCGCTGCGACTGGAAGCCGAACCCGGGTTACGACTGGAAGGAAACCGTCGGCGCCGATTTGGTGACGCCGGACGCCAGCGGCCAGCGCATCCACATCGAGGGCTGCGTGCTCGACGGCGACGGCAAGCCGATCAACGACGCCATGATCGAGATCTGGCAGGCCGACGCGCAAGGCCGCTACGCCCATGCGCGTGGCGAGAAACCGCGTCCGAATGCGAAATTTACCGGCTTCGGCCGCTCCGCCACCGACAAGGCCGGGGTCTACAGCTTCGACACCGTCAAGCCTGGCGTGGTGCCCGGCCCCGACGGCAAGCCGCAGGCGCCGCATATCGTGGTCTGCATCTTCTCGCGCGGCATGTTGCGGCAGGTCTACACCCGGCTCTATTTCGCCGACGAGGCGGCAAACGACGCCGATCCCATCCTGGCGCTGGTGCCGGGGGAGCGCCGCGGGACTCTCATTGCCCACAAGGAGACGCGCGGCGAGCGGCCGGTCTACCGCTTCGACATCCGCGTCCAGGGCGATAACGAGACGGTTTTCTTCGACATCTGAATGGGCGAAACACGTTTCTTCGACATTTGCGCGCGATTTTTGGCTGCCGGTACGGCGGCAGCCGCCCACTCATGCCCATGAACATACTTGGTAAAGCGGGAACTGCCCATAATATTGGGCAGAGAGCAGAGAGTTGGAGCCGAATTATACTGATAATCCCATTGCTGTCCGGCAATTTCCCCGAGGGCGTATCGTAAGCTATTGATAGAGAATACGAACGCTGATTTCAGGGGTGTCACCGATTCCGAAGTGATTTTGGGAAGCTGGGGTTTTTCGGCCCCGGAGTTGTCCCATGCCGA
>DATBZY010000048.1:0-8676 GCA_036512915.1 Pseudolabrys sp.
TGTGGTTCTTTCGTTCGCGGCTGCAACGTCTAGCTTAGAACCGGTATCACGACGTTATCAATGAAGCGATCTCCCCATGACTATACAGCGCCGGCCTCAGGCGGGCAGCGTCAGCCGCTTGCTCACATAGAGCTGTTGCCAGGCGCTGACATCCTTGGCCATGACGCGGGTCGCGGCGAGCAGGACGTCGGTTGCCGCCTGCAGGTCGATCTGGTCGGGGACGGACAACAAGGCGCCGATCTGCTGCTCGACCTCGGTCAGTTCGTGGTGCGTGGTGGCCGAGCGCTGCGCGAAGCCTTCAAAGTCTCCTTGCGCGCGAATGCCGGAAAGCGCGGCGCCAAACGCGGGCAGTCCGGCCGCCGCGATCGAGACGATCGGCTTGATATAATATTCCAGGATTTCGTGAAGCGGCCCGTGCGGATGCGCGCCGGCGTGTTCCTGCGCATGCGCCGCGCCCGGCAGCAAAAAGCGATCAATGACCCAGACCAAGAGATAGATTCCCAGGATGCCGGCGGTCGCGACGAAGCAGGCGTCGCCTTTGTGATGCAGCATGTGATGAATTTTCCCAAGATTCCTGGCGTTGGCGGTGTGGTAGGCCCGCTGTTCCTCGATTTCCGTGGTCAGCGCGGCGTTCAGCACATGGCGCAGATAAGTGGAGTCGAGAACACCGCTGGGCAGGCCGATTTCGCGGAAGGTCGCGCGCACATACCAGGATGGAAGAGTTTCCCGTCCGCGCGCCTGCGGCGCGGCCACGAAATCGCGCAGCGCCCCCACATAGGCGAGTGAGCGCCCCAGCCGCAGCAGTTCCGACAGCTCGCGGGTTGCCAGCCAGACGGCGTGCCAATGCTGCCGGATACCGCGGCGCACGACAATCACGACCGTCGAGATGATCAGCAATTCGGCGACCACGAAGCCGGCTTTGATGTCTAGGATCGCCGGAGATTCCAGAAAGAACAAATAGCAGAGCCCCACCGGCACCGAGAGCCCGGCGAGAACGAAGATCGACACATAGGCGCTGCGATAGAGATGCCCGTAGTACCACGCCAAGGCGTCCGCCCAGATCGAGCGCGGCAACAGGATCGACCGCACGCGTCCATTGAATTCGGCGGCATTTCTAGAGGGGTGGCCGGCAATCGCGGTGAAGAAGCCATCCCAGCTTTTGGCGAGATCGTCGTAGCTCGGATAGGCGATCGGCCACGACCAACGGCCCGCGCCAGCGAGCCACCGCAACAGATTGTAAGCGAACGGCCAGCGCATCGGCTTCGGCCAGCGCAGAGCGAAATAGGACGGCAGTTGCGGAATTGGCTTCGCGGCGACGGCGTGTTCGCCGGCACCGTTCTCATTACCGTGCGCCCCATGATGCTTGTCATACGCCGAAACCGGTGGCGCAGGCGGCATGAGGATATCGCGCAACAAGCGGTCGATGTCGCCGACCTCCAAGGTCTGCCATCGATGATCGATGGGGGCCACGGCGTCAAAGGCGAGGAGAAGCCGCGGCATAGCGGCATCCTTGGGGTCGATCCACAGCACCGGCCGTCCTTCGTTGCAGGCGCGCGCGACGACGCCGGCGGTGCCCCCTGGACCATCCGCCTGCTGGCCATCCCAAACCGCGACCAGCAGGTCGATCTGGCGAACGAGAAAGGCCGCCAATGCGCGATAATGCAGGGCTCTCCCGGCGTCGTCTCGGACGTCAACGGCCGGCAACAGCGGCAGCTCGGTTACGGAGGCGGCGCGCGCCAGCAGGCGCTCGAATTCGGCATTGGAATCACTTGCCGCCGCATTCCCAAGAAAGTCGCGCGCATATTCCGAACGCGGCATTGGCAAGACAGCTTCGAGCCGCCAATCCGCCGGAGCGGCGGTGATGGCGATGCGATCGGCGCCTTCCGCCAGAGCGCTGACGATCCGGATCAAGGGCGCAGCCGTTGAATAGATGCGGTCTTGCGTTTCCAGCGCGATCTTGGCAATCGCCTCGCCGATCATCGCATAAAGCCTGCGCAGCGCATGGTCGACCGCCATTTGACTCTCGCGGTCGAGCTTGTTGGAGCGATGACCTGCGATGCCGATTTGCAGCGCCATCCGTGACTTCGGCATAACTGTCGTTTGCTTCATTGCACTGCCATCACGTTGCGACGCGCAAAATTCAACGCAAGCTTGTCATACCGCATGCATATTGCAACTATGCGGTCTCGAATCCATTGCTTGCTTGTGAGCAGAACCCGCCCGTGTCCGCATGACGCCAACCCGTGACGAACTCGCCCGCGGACAGCCGTTTCGCCTGTCGGGCAGCGTAGGCATTGTTGGGGAATTGATCGGAAGCGGAGGGCAGGGCGCGGTCTATGCCGTCGATACCACGGGGCGGCGGCTGGCGCTGAAATGGTATCACTCGCATGTCGTGCTTGCGGACTTGACGCTGCGCGCGCGCATCGCGCGCATGGTCAGGCAAGGACCGCCGGACCAGAACTTCCTTTGGCCGCTCGATTTCGCGGAGATCCAGGGTTCGCCGAGCTTCGGCTACATCATGCCGTTGATCAGCAGCGACCGCCGCCCGCTCAAGGATCTGTTCGTAGCGCCGCCGCGCGGCATCAATCCGGCGCTCGATATCCGCGCCACCGCATGTTTTGACATCGCCACGAGTTTCCAGCGGCTGCATGCGACGGGCTATTGTTATCAGGACATCAACTTTGGCGGCTTCTTCATCGATGCCGAGCGCGGCACCATCCAGATCTGCGATGCCGACAATATCGCGGTCGACGGCGAGCCGGGCGGAGTCTATGGCACCCGCAAGTTCATGGCGCCGGAGGTGGTGCGCCGGCAAGCCCTGCCGTCGACCAAGACCGACCTTTACTCGATGGCGGTGCTGTTTTTTTACATGATCTTCAATTGGCATCCGCTCGACGGCAAGCGCGAAGCGCAGGCGGGAATCATGGACCATGCCTTGGAAATGAAATTCTATGGCCAGGAGCCATGCTTTCTTTTCGATCCGCATTCCGATGCCAATGGTCCCGTGCCCAAAGTTCACGATTGGGTAGTCGCGCGCTGGGCGGCGATGACCGAACGCATGCGCGTTTTGTTCATCCGCGTCTTCACACTGGGATTGACGCAGATCCAGGACCGGCCGCTCGAAAGCGAGTGGCGCAGCGCGCTTGCCCATTTGCGCGAATCGACCGTGAACTGTCCGGCCTGCGGATTTGCGCACGGCGTCGATCGCGCGATGCAACAACGCGGATGCAGTTGCGTCGCGTGCGGCGCCGCGGTGCCGTTGCCGCCGCTGCTCAATGCCGGGCGGGATCCCATTCTGCTCACCCCCCGGCGCAAACTCTTCGAATATCAATTGAGCTCCGGCTATATCGTCACCGACGAAGCGCCCATCGGCACGGTGGAAAGCCATCCGCGCGATCGCGCGATCCTGGGATTGCAGAATATCGGCGCCGGCACATGGTCCGCGCACACGGTTGACGGCAATAAGGTAACGATCGTGCCGGGCAAGACGGTCCGCATCGTCGATGGAATCGCCATCAATTTCGGTATTCGCGAAGGCACGGTCTCCGGCGTTTCCGGCGCCGGCGCCGTGCCTTTGGGAAGCGCCGCATGACGCGGGTGCCGACAGCGAGCGCAGGCATGATCGGCGGCGCGAGCGCCCGCGGAGCCTCCCATATTCTTCGCAATAAGCCCAACCAGGATGCGCGGGGCGGCTGGGTGTGCGGCCAATGGACGATCATCGCCGTCTCCGACGGTCACGGCAGCGATCCGCATTTTCGCAGCGATCGCGGTTCGCGTTTCGCCGTCGAGGCCGCACGCGAGGCGTTCACGGCGTTGAGCGCCGATGGCGCCGCCAGCGTCGCCGATCTCGATCGCCTGCAGGCCGGCTTGGCGGCATTGCCTGCGCGCATCGTGTCATCCTGGCGCAAGGCGGTGGCTTCGGACATCCAGTCCGATCCGGATCCGAAGCTTTCGGTCAGTGACCCGCATGTCGCCTATGGCGCAACATGCATCGCGGCGGCATTCGGTCCCGGCATCAGCGTCTTTACCCAGATCGGCGATGGCGACCTTCTGGCGGCGCCCCCCGGCGGCGATCTCACGAAGCCCTTGCCGGACGACGAAGGCCTTGAAGGCGAGCAGACTTACTCGCTCTGCCATACGGATGCCGTCGCGCATTTCCGGACGAAGTTGTTTGGCGCTCCGCATCCGCTTGCCACGCCGGGCTTTGCGATGGTTTCGAGCGACGGCCTTTCGAAATCTTTTGCGGAGGACTCGCAGTTCTTCGACGTCGCGCGCCGTTGGCGTTCGCTCGTGCAAGAAAACGGGATGCAGGCGACCTGCGCCGATCTTGAAAGCTGGCTGGCGCGCTGTTCGGAAATGGGCAGCGGCGACGACAACACACTGATGATGTTTTACAACGCCGCCGCCACGACGCCCGTTCCTGAAACAGCAACGCTGCCCGAGGTCGGAATCTCCGGTGCGCGCGCGGCCGCGCCGCTGGCCCAATCGGTCGCTGCGCCTGCGGCCCGCTACGCAGCCGATGCGGGAGACACTGTGCACGGCCATGCTCCTCTGGCTCCGTCGGCGCCCGTTGCCGCGACCTATAAGTTCGGCTTTGGCGCTCTGGCTGCGGCCGCTGTGCTGGGCGCGGTGCTCGGCGCCGGCGGTCTTTATTGGGCGATGAAAAGCCGGCAAGCCGCGACGCCTGTTCCGCAAGCACCGGTTTCAAGTCCGGTCGCGCCTTTGCAGACCGGCCCGCAACAGGGGGATGCGCCGCCGCGCAAGGCGGACGACCCGACAGACTCGCCGCAAACGGGCGAGCCGGTGCCGAAGGAGCCGGTACAGCCGAAAGAGCTCAGTGTGCCCGCGCGTCCTACGACCCCCGTGCCGCGACGCAGCGGCGATGCGCCGATTCCGGTTCCCGTCGCGCCGGCGCTTCCCGTCCCTCCGCGCGAGCCAGCGAAATGAGCGGACGCGTGAGCGTCATTGCCAAATTGACTCGCAAAATATTTACCGTACAGTCGCCTCAGTTGGCCAACGCATCTCCTGACCGGCGAGAGTAAAGCTCCATGACCAATCTTCCTCCTGCCCCTCCGCCGCTCGGCGTCCCCGCGATGCCGCCGACACCGCGCGATCTTGCTGGACCGAGCGACTCCGAAATCATTCCGTTTAGTTCGACGAAGATTAACATTCTCAAAAGTGGGATCCTGATTCCTCTGGGGGTGACGGCGGCCGTTTGCATGCTGCTGTTCTCGATGCAAAATTTGCACAATAATTTCTCGCAATATGCGAGCGTGCTCACGGCATATCTGCTGTTTTGCATTTTTTACGCGGCTTATATCTATTCCGGCATCCAAAAGCCCATCTTCATCTACATCATTCCTATGGGGATCGTGTACCTCGAACTGAACACGTCGTTCTTTAGCTTCCTCGCATTTGTGTTTCGCGACATCCTTCCCGGGGGCGATCCCACGCATCCGGCCTTTCTCAACATCTTCATCAGTTATTTTTTCGGCGCCGGCCTGTTGGAAGAGTTGACGAAGGCCGTCCCCGCTTTGATCGGTCTCTTCCTCGTGCTGCGAACGCCCAGCACCGCGGCCAATGCGCCGGCATCGCGCTATTTGGATTGGTTCCGAGTTTCAACCCCGCTGGAAGGCATCATGTTTGGGCTCGCTGCCGGTGCCGGCTTCATCATTGTGGAGACGCTCGGTCAATATGTGCCGAAACACGTGGGTGACATAACGAAGGTGGCCGGCGAAGGATTCGGCCTCGCCGAGGGGTTCGCCCTTATGGTCCCCCGCGTGCTGCAAGGCGTCATCGGTCACATGGCCTGGGCTGGTATCTTCGGCTACTTCATCGGCCTGGTGGCGCGTTATCCGGGGTCCATGATCAAATTGCTCACGATTGGCTGGTTGGTGGCGGCGGTGCTGCATACGCTGTGGGATGCAGCGGCAGTCTCTAATAGTGTGACGGGTTTATGGGTGGACGGCGCAATCACGCTGTTCGTATTCGTTGGCTGCTTCCTGAAGGCCAAGCAGCTTGAGGCTGTGCGCAAGGGCCCGGCGTTTATTCCGACCGACTCCATCATCGTCGGCGGCGTGCCGCTTCCGGTGGCAACCGGCACGTTGCCGGAGCACAATGCGACTGCGTGGGGAGGACTCTCGCAGGTGGTGGGCGCGTTTTTCCGGCCGAAGGCGACGACAGCGACGCCCGGCGCTTACCCAATGGGTGCGCCCGCGGTCCCGCAGCCGTCCATGGCCGCGCCGCAGGCTGCGCCGGTCCCGCGCTTCATTCTGAGTAACGGCGCCGAGCGCTATGGCATCGTCGCCGGTCAGACGATCGACCTCGCGATGCTGTTTCCAGAGCGGGGCCTGTCTTCCGGTACGCTGGCGGAGGTGACGGTGCATCCTCAGGATGCCAAGGCGATCGGACTTAAGAACATGACGTCCGTCGTGTGGGCCGTCACGCTCGACACCGGCGCCACGACCACTGTCGCGGCCGGACGGAGCGTCAAGCTCGTCGCCAATGAGAAGATCAAGATCGGCGCCGTGACCATCGACGTGCAGGCCGTTTGATTGCTGCCGCTATTAAGGAGCCTGCATGGTTACGCCGAACGGGCCTGAACTCGCTGCGGCCGGACTGACGCGCCGCCAACTTCATTTCGTGCTGGCGGTGGATTGTTCCGGTTCGATGATGGGGGATAAGATCGCATCATTGAACTACGCCGTGCGCTCCGCGATTCCGGCGATGCGCGCGGCGGCGGCCGACAATCCGGAAAACGATGTCCTGGTGCGCGTGCTGCGCTTTGCCGACGACGTGCAATGGACCGTTGAGGCTCCGGTGCCGGTCGATCAGTTTGAGTGGAGCGATCTGACCGCCGGGGGCGAAACCAACATGGGTGCGGCGTTCGCAGCCTTGGCGCAAGCGTTGACGCCGGAAAAGATGCCTGGCCGGCAACTGCCTCCCGTCCTCGTGATGTTGTCCGATGGCCTGCCGACCGACGACGCCGAGGCCGGGCTCGCCGCTTTCATGAAATCCGAATTCGGCGCGAAGGCGATCCGCATTGCCGTCGCCATCGGTTCGGACGCCGACAAGACTCTGCTGCAGAGTTTCATCGGTCACTTGGACATGAAGCCGTTGCAGGCCAACAGCGCGGAGACCCTTGTCAATCGCATCAAATGGGCCGCGTCCGTCCCCATGAAGGCGGCATCAGCGCCGGTGGGCGCTTCGGCAGACCCTGTGCAAAATCTGGCGCAAGGAGTCGCTAGCGAAAATGAAAATGGTGGCGAACTCGTATGGTAAAACCCACCAAAGCGTCTAAATCCGCGGAGACTTCCAACGCCGGCACGATGCCGGTGTCGGAAATAGCCGGAATCCTGGGCCGCATTCTTCAGCGTCATGGCATGGCCGTGCTGGAGGACCGCCGCCGCACACTAGGCCTGCTGCGCGACCATGCGCCGAGCGAAACCCGTGCGGTCCGGCTGCTGATGTCCGCCTACGATATGGACGTTCCGAAACATCTGGCCGCCGAGAGCGGGGCGCCGTCCCAATTCAAAATCGAGCAGGAAGTCAATTCCCTGGTCGCCGATACCGGGCTGCAAGCAGACCTCGCCCGCTGGGCGGTCAATGTATGGAGCGCGGCGCTTTCGGGCGCTGCGCCGGGCAGCGCAGTATCGCCCGCGGTCGTGGCGGCGGCAGCAGCAGCAGCAGCAGCGGCTGCACCCTCGGCTGATAGTTTGACATGGGGCGACGACGCGCCCGCAGTACAAGTTGCGCCGACCGCTGCGCCTCCAACAGCGCCGACGGTTGCGCCATCCTATGCGCCGTCGCCGTCATCCGCCGCCCCGACGGGCGCGGCGGGCGTCGCAGCCATGGCGCAGAAGCCGATGTTTCGCTTCGCGCTGATCGGGGCCGCCATCATCGTTGCGGTTGTCGGCCTCAAATCGTACATGGACACACCTGACGGCTCGACTAAACCAGCATCACCGGCAGCGCCAGCTCAACCCGCAGCTCCGGCACAGCCCGCGGCGCCTCCCGTGATTGTCGCCAGTACATCGGAAGATGCCAACCAGTGGCCGGAATTCACGGGCGCAGCACATCCCAACAACAATCCGAATTCCTGGCAGTTTCAGTTCAATCTGCGCTTCGCCGACGCGCGCGTCATGACCTATAATGTTTTCGTCGCCATGAACGCCAATGGCCGCGCCGGCAGCGGGTCCGTGCGCGCCCTCGATATTCGGCATCTCAATGACGGCGCCGACATGGTGTCGTCGACGCCATCGCTGCCGGTGTCGCGAGAAATCGAGTCTAGCTCCAAGGTTTATATCACGCACATCACCACGACATCCTGGGACAAGAATCCATCGCGCGCCCCGAATGTCTGTATTGTTTTCAGTTCTGGAAATCAGCTTCGACCCTTTACTCCCGATAAAGGCGTTTTCTGCGCGTCCGAGCTGCAAGGAAATGCATGTGGCGAGAGGGTTGGCTGCGGCCGACTGCAATGACAAAAGGGCGCCGGCCAAAGGTCACTCTGAACCTCTTCGAGTATCGCTCGCATGAATGAGGCCGCTCCCACGGCAGAGCAGGAGAGGCTCCGCGCGGCTGGCCTCAGTCCGACATTGCTGCAACACGCCGGGAGCGGCCAGCCGTTTCTCGGCTTCATCTCCTATCGCCGGGGCGACGCACTGCCGCTGGCGC
>DATBZY010000049.1:0-3047 GCA_036512915.1 Pseudolabrys sp.
CCGGCACCAGCGGCGCGCCCTGCCCGCCGGCCGCCACGTCGGCGGCGCGGAAATCATATGCAACGGGAATGCCGAGACGGCGCGCCAGCGCTTTGCCGTCGCCGATCTGAACGGTCAGCCGTTGCCCCGGCCGGTGCAGTACGGTCTGGCCATGGAAACCGATGATGGCCACATCCGATTTGTCGATATGCTCGGTGTCAAGAAAGGCCTCCACGGTCTCGGCGTGCACCCGGGTGACGAAGTCGTCGGCCTCGGCCAGCACGCCCGGGCGCGCGGCGCGGTCGGTCAATGCGACGCCTTGCGCAAGCGCCTGCCGCAGCAAGGCCTGCTCGTCGTCCGCATAGGGCCGGTAGCCGCTCGGGCCGAAATGGGCGATGCGCTCGCCATCGGTCTCGATCAGCGCCACATCGACGCCGTCGAGCGAGGTCCCGCTCATCAACCCAATGGCCCTAACCACCCCCACTCATTAACCCCATTTTGTTTGCGCCTGATCTTATCCGAAAACCGGTAGCCATCTCCGATCAAGTCGAGAACAAGCTTTTCGGGATCATGCGCGTTGAATCCGACGCCGGACCTGTTACACCACCCGCACCCAGGAAGCGACCCGCGCCAAAGAGTGCCGATCGATGAGCGCCTATAAATCCGATTTTCTTAATATTCTTGCCGAGCGCGGCTTCATCCACCAGGTGTCGGAGCCGGACGCACTGGACGCGCGCGCGAAGGCGGGCCCCATCACCGCTTATATCGGCTTCGACTGCACGGCGGCCTCGCTGCATGTCGGCTCGCTGCTGCCGATCATGATGCTGTATTGGCTGCAACAGACCGGGCATAAGCCGATCGCGTTGATGGGCGGCGGCACCACTCGGGTGGGCGATCCGTCCGGCAAGGACGAGAGCCGGCGCATCCTCACCGACGAGATGATCGAGCAGAATCTCACCGGCATCCGCACGATCTTTTCCAAGTTCCTGAAATTCGACGGCGCCGGCGGCAATGCCGACAAGTCCAACGCAATTATGGCCAACAATGCCGACTGGTTGAACAAGCTCAACTACATCGACTTCCTGCGCGACGTCGGTAAGCATTTCTCCGTCAACCGCATGCTCGCCTTCGACTCGGTGAAGCTGCGGCTCGACCGCCAGCAGGAGCTCTCGTTCCTCGAATTCAACTACATGGTGCTGCAGGCCTACGACTTCGTCGAGCTCAACAAGCGCCACGGCTGCATCCTGCAGATGGGCGGCTCGGATCAGTGGGGCAACATCGTCAACGGCATCGATCTCGGCCGCCGCATGATCAACGCGCAATTATTCGCGCTCACCTCGCCGCTGATCACCACCTCGTCCGGCGCCAAGATGGGCAAGACCGCCGCCGGCGCGGTGTGGCTCGACGCCGGTCTGGTGAGCCCGTACGACTACTGGCAATACTGGCGCAATACCGAGGACGGCGACGTCGCGCGCTTCCTCAAGCTGTTCACGATTTTGCCGCTCGACGAGATCGCGCGGCTGGCAGCGCTCAAGGGCCAGGAGATCAACGAAGCCAAGAAGGTGCTCGCCAGCGAGGCGACCGCGCTGGTGCATGGCCGGCCCGCCGCTATTGAGGCCGGCGAGACGTCGCGCAAGACTTTCGAGGAAGGCGCGACCTCGCTCGCGCTGCCGACCGTTTCCGTAGCGCGCAAGGACGTTGCCGCCGGTCTCGGCGTGCTCAATGCATTCGTGACCGCCGGTCTGGCAGCTTCGAACGGCGAAGTGCGTCGCGCCATCTCCAACAATGCGGTCGCGGTGAATGATGTACGCATTACCAGCGATAAACACACGATCGGTGAGAACGACATTTCGTCCGACGGCGTCATCAAGCTGTCGCTCGGCAAAAAACAGCACGTATTGCTGAAGCCGAGCTAACGCGCGCTTTTTTACGCGCATGATCTATTCCGAAAACCGGCTCCCACCCTCGGATCAAGTCCGAGGGCAGGCTTTTTCGGGATCATGCGCTAGCGCGACGGCGGAATGAAATTGTGATCGAAAGTGTCGGGCGACGGAATGAATTTGCGCAGCAGCCCGGGCGCGATCGCGGTCACGGGATTGACCGTGATGCGCGGCGAATTCGGTGGCCCGACCGCCTCGTAGGTGATGCCGAGCAGGCCCTCGTTGCTACCGGCGCCAAGGAACAGCCCGACGATCGGGATCTGCCCGAACATGTTGTTGAGACCGTAGAACGGCACGAATGTTCCGCGCAGGCGCACGTCATCCTTGATGTAGTCGATCTGCCCTTCGATGGTCGCACCCACTACCGGTCCGCGCACCACGCCATCGCGCACCGCCATGCGTCCGGGCACCCGCGTGAACTCGGCATGCATCTCGGAAAATTGCACGCCGCCGGACACCTGGCCGGGCGCGCCGGCGACCACGCGATCTAACCCCGGTTCGCCGCGCACGACGAAATTGCGGACATACAGGGTGCCTTCTTGCGGCGGGTGTTCCGGCGTCGGCGGGTCCATCGCCACCCACATCTGCCCGCCGAACAAGCGCGGATACATATCGGTGAACCGGAACAATGCACCGGCGTCGTCGGTCTCGAAATAAATGACCTGATGATTGTCGCGGGCGCGCACGCGCAGGTCGCCATTAAGCGGCGTGTCGCGGCCGATCTTGGCGTTCATCGAAAAACTGCGGATGCGGCCACCCCGGCGCATGAGCTTGAGATCGAGCCCGCGCAGCGTTTCGCCGTTGTGGCCGACGACGGCGCCGAGCTTGACGTCGAGGTCGAGATCCGTCTGTTTTTCCTTGGACTTGTCCGGCGCCACGCCGGTAAGCGAGGATTTCACGAATTTGGTTCCGTCGAAGACGTCGCCGCGCAGCGCCACGCGCAGCACGCCGTCGTTGGCACGGTCGGCTTTGAGCGAGACCTTGTCGCCCTCCGACATGCTGAACACCGGAAAATTCGCCGACACGATGTCGCTCGCTGCGTCGAGTTCGACCGAGCCCTTCACGTTCGTGCCCGAACCGGTGATGGTGAGATCGTCGAAGCGCAGGGATTGTTTGGTCTTGACCAGC
>DATBZY010000050.1:0-13525 GCA_036512915.1 Pseudolabrys sp.
AGAAGCCCCGGTGCACGAAGGCGTAATAGAGCTGGTAGATGATCGGGTGGTTCATCGTCCCGCCGAATTGCGGGTGTGGATGCAGGACGATCGCGATCGGCGCGTTCTTTTGCCGCGCCGGGTGGTAGCGGCCCTCGATCCGTCCGGCCGGACCGGTGAAGATGACTTCAGGCATTGCTGTCGACCTCGAAACAGGCTTGCCGCGATTGACCCGCGGCATTGGATTTTTTGCTCGACGCCTGACGGAACTTGCGGACCAGGCGCTAGTTTAGAATCATTCTAAATATATGAATTCCGCTGTTCACGACCGCAACACAGGCTATAAGTTGCCGCGTGATGGCGGCTTCTAACACGATCCCTAGGGCAAAAAGCAAGCTTTTTGCAGGCTCTAGAGCCATAACGGTAGCCCAATACTGGCGAAATCCATGAGCGAGCGGGCCTATTTCGACTGGAATGCCACGGCGCCCCTGCGGCAGGAGGCGCGCGCCGTCATGGTCACCACGCTGGGCCTGACCGGCAATGCGTCCTCAGTGCATGCCGAGGGGCGCGCCGCCCGCCGTCTGGTCGAGGCGGCGCGCGAGCAGGTCGCAGGCCTCGTCGGCGCCGAGGCCAAGAATGTCACGTTCACCAGCGGCGCCACCGAAGCCAACATGCTGGCGCTGACCCCCGCGATCGAGATCGGCGGGCGTAAGTCGTTGCGCGATCGGCTGTTCGTCTCGGCCATCGAGCATCCGTCGGTGCGCAGCGGCGGGCGTTTTCCGGCCGACGCGGTCGAGGAACTGCCGGTGACTGGCGCTGGCGTAGTCGATCTTCATGCTCTTAGAAGTGCCATTGCTCGGGCCGAGCGTCCGTTTGTTTCGGTGATGCTCGCCAATAACGAAACCGGCGTGATCCAGCCGATTGCGGACATCGCGGCGATCGTGCACACGGCCAACGGCGTGCTGCACGTGGACGCGGTGCAGGGCCCGGGCCGCGTCGCTTGCCGGATCGGCGAACTCGGCGCCGATCTCATGAGCCTCTCCGCCCACAAGCTCGGCGGACCGCAAGGCGCCGGCGCGCTGGTAAGCCGTGGCGATATCCACATCGGCGAGCCGCTGATCAAGGGCGGCGGCCAGGAGCGTGGCTTGCGTGCCGGAACCGAGAATGTCGCCGCCATTGCCGGCTTTGGCGCCGCAGCTGCGGTGTCCGCAAATCAGGCGGACGCCACACGCATGGCTGGCTCACGCGACCGCCTAGAAGCGGGCATCAAGGCAATATTGCCGGAGGTCCTGATTTTCGGGGAAAGCGCGCCGCGGCTGCCCAATACAACGCTGTTCGCGGTCCCCGGCATGAAGGCGGAAACAGCAATAATCTCCTTTGATCTCAATGGTATAGCCGTATCTTCCGGATCCGCCTGCTCGTCCGGCAAGGTGCAGGCCTCGCACGTGCTGGCGGCCATGGGAGTGGAACCTTCGCTGGCGCAGGGCGCGGTGCGCGTCAGCCTGGGCTGGTCTACGAGCGAGCGCGATATCGAAAATCTGCTCGATGCTTTGACTAAAGTCGTTTCGTCCTTACGTAAGAGGCATATGAATGCAGGCTTGGCCGCCTAGCGCATGATCCCGAAAAGTGGGAACCGGTTTTCGGAAAAGATCATGCGCAAAGAATCGCCACCACAAGGAATGATCGCAACGCGATAAGCGAACCGACCATAACCGACAAATCCAACCCGCGGTCCTTGAAACCGTGAGCGGAGGGAAGAATGCCGGCCGTACAAGAGACCGTCGAGCGGGTCCGAAGCATCGACGTTGATCAATACAAGTATGGGTTCGTCACCGATATCGAATCCGAGAAGGCCCCCAAGGGGCTTTCGGAAGACACCGTTCGTTTCATCTCGGCCAAGAAGAACGAGCCCGAGTGGATGCTGGCCTGGCGGCTGGAAGCCTATCGGCGCTGGCTGACCATGCGCGAGCCGACCTGGGCGCGCGTCGATTATCCGAAGATCGATTATCAGAACGCCTATTACTTTTCGGCGCCGAAGAAGAATGCGCTGGCCTCGCTCGACGAGGTCGACCCGGAAATTCTGCGCACCTACGAGAAGCTCGGCATTCCACTGCGCGAACAGGAAATCCTCGCCGGCGTGGTGCGGCCCGAGGGCGAGCGGCGCGTGGCGGTGGACGCGGTGTTCGATTCGGTTTCGGTCGCCACCACCTTCAAGGAAGAGCTGAAAAGGGCCGGCGTGATTTTCATGCCGATGTCGGAGGCGATCCGCGAGCATCCTGAGCTGATCAAGAAATATCTCGGCTCCGTGGTGCCGGTCACCGACAACTTCTTCGCCACACTGAATTCCGCGGTGTTCTCCGACGGCTCGTTCGTCTACGTGCCGGCGGGCGTGCGCTGCCCGATGGAGCTGTCGACCTATTTCCGCATCAATGAGGCGAACACCGGCCAGTTCGAGCGCACGCTGATCATCGCCGACAAGGGCGCCTATGTGAGCTACCTGGAAGGCTGCACCGCGCCGATGCGCGACGAGAACCAGCTGCACGCCGCCGTGGTCGAACTGGTCGCGCACGACGACGCCGAGATTAAATATTCGACGGTGCAGAACTGGTATCCGGGCGATGCCGACGGCAAAGGCGGCATCTTCAACTTCGTCACCAAGCGCGGCGATTGCCGCGGCAAGAATTCGAAGATTTCCTGGACGCAAGTCGAGACCGGCTCGGCCATCACCTGGAAATATCCGAGCTGCATCCTGCGCGGCGACGGCTCGCGCGGCGAGTTCTATTCGATCGCGATCTCGAACGGCCGCCAGCAGGTCGACAGCGGCACCAAGATGATCCACCTCGGCAAGAACACCACCAGCCGCATCATCTCCAAGGGCATCTCGGCCGGCAAATCCAACAACACCTATCGCGGGCTGGTCACCGCGCATCGCAAGGCGACCGGCGCGCGCAACTTCACCAATTGCGACTCGCTGCTGATCGGCAATCAGTGCGGCGCCCATACCGTGCCTTATATCGAGGCGAAGAATTCCTCCGCCGTGTTCGAACACGAGGCCTCAACCTCGAAAATCTCCGAGGACATGCTGTTCTATTGCCGGCAGCGCGGCATGTCGGCGGAAGAGGCGACCGCGCTGGTGGTCAACGGTTTCGTCAAGGACGTGTTGCAGCAGCTGCCGATGGAATTCGCGGTCGAGGCGCAGAAACTGATTTCGATCTCGCTCGAAGGCAGTGTGGGTTAATCACCAAGGACAATCGAATGGCGTTTCTGGAAGTCAAAAATCTGCATGTCGAGGTCGAGGGCAAGAAAATCCTCAATGGCCTGACGCTTGCCGTCGAGAAGGGCCAGGTCGCGGCCATCATGGGGCCGAACGGGTCCGGCAAGTCGACGCTCGCCTATGTGCTGGCCGGCAAAGATAACTACAACGTCACCGCGGGCGACATCCTGCTCGACGGCGCCAGCATCCTGACGATGGCGCCGGACGAACGCGCCGCCAAGGGCGTGTTCCTGGCGTTCCAGTATCCGGTCGAAGTGCCCGGCGTCGCCACCATGACCTTCCTGCGCACTGCGCTCAACGCCCAGCGCAAGACGCGCGGCGAGCCGGAATTATCCACGCCCGATTTCATCAAGCTGGTGCGCGATACCGCGGGTCACCTCGGCGTCAGCCAGGAAATGCTGCGGCGGGCGGTCAATGTCGGCTTCTCCGGCGGCGAGAAGAAGCGCAACGAGATCCTGCAAATGGCGATCCTGCAGCCGCGGCTGGCGGTGCTCGACGAGACCGATTCCGGCCTCGACATCGACGCGCTTAAGGTCGTGGCCGACGGCGTCAATCGTCTGCGCTCGCCCGATCGCTCGATGATCGTCATCACCCATTATCAGCGACTGCTCGAATTTATCGTGCCCGACGTGGTGCATGTGCTGGCCAAGGGCCGGGTGGTGAAGTCCGGCGGCAAGGAACTGGCGCTCGAGCTCGAAGCCAAGGGCTATGCGCAATATGCCGACGAGGCGGCGTGATGAACGTTGAAGTGCGCCCCACGAAGACCCCGGCCGAGCAAGCGCTTAGCGCTAGCTACGCGGCTGCGCGCGACAGACTGCCGGGCCAGGGCGCGGTCGCGGCCCTGCGCGAGGATGCGTTCCGCCGCTTCGACGCGCGCGGGCTGCCGCATCGCCGCGTCGAGGAGTGGAAATACACCGACCTGCGCGCGCTGATGCGCGATTCGTATCCGCTTGCCACGCCGCCCGATGCGGCGGCGAAGCTGCGGGCTAAGAATGCCGGCACGGTGCTGGGCGGGCTCGATTGCCGCCGGCTGGTCTTTGTCGACGGGACCTTTGCGCCCGAATTGTCCGATCTGGTGCCGGAGCCGGGGCTCGCCATCGGCTCGATGGCAGACGCACTCGCTAAAGGCGATCCGCTGGTGGCGACGCATGTCGGTAAAACTATCGCGACCGAGGACATCGGGGTGGCGCTCAACACCGCCTTGATGGGCGATGGCGCCGTGATCCGAATCTCCGCCGGTGCCGAGCCCAAGCGGCCGATCCATCTGGTGTTCGCCGCGGGAAGCGACACGCCCAGCTCGGCCTTCATCCGCTCGCTGATCGTGGTGGAGAAGGGCGCCAAGGTAACCATCATCGAAAGCCACGACAGCGGCGAATCGCAAGTCAACACCGCGCTCGAATTGGTGGCCGCAGACGAGACCCAGATCGATTATTGCAAGATCACGCAAGGCCGCGCCCTGCATGTGTCGAGCCTGCTGGCCTCGGTCGGTGCGCGCGCGAAATTCAATAGCTTCGCCTTCACCAGCGACGCGCAGCTGGTGCGCAACCAGAATTTCATTCGCTTTGCCGGCGAGGGCACCAAGGCCGCCATTCGGGGCGCCAGCCTGCTGCGCGGAAGTGAGCATGTCGACACCACTTTGCTGATCGAGCATGCCGCCGCTCATTGCGAAAGCCGCGAGCAATTCAAGACCGTGCTCGACGGCCAGAGTCACGGCGTGTTCCAGGGCAAGATCGTGGTGCAGCCGCACGCGCAGAAGACCGACGCGAAGATGATGACGCGCGCGCTGCTGCTCTCGGACGAAGCCGAGGCCGACAACAAGCCGGAACTGGAAATCTTCGCCGACGACGTAGTTTGCGGCCACGGTGCCACCGCCGGCGCGCTCGATCCGGGCTTGAAGTTCTACCTGATGTCGCGCGGCATTCATGCAAAGGAAGCCGAAGCGCTGCTAATCCAGGCCTTCATTGGCGAGACCATCGAGGAAATCGCGCATGCGGGCATCCGTGACGCGTTGATGATCGCGGCCCTCAAGTGGCTCGGCGCGCGGGGATGATCATGCATCCTGCGGTCAGCAACGGTTCCTACGACGTCGCGCGCATCCGCGCGGAGTTCCCCGCGCTGGCGTTGAAGGTTTATGGCAAGCCGCTGGTCTATCTCGACAACGCCGCCTCCGCGCAGAAGCCTAAAGCGGTGCTCGACCGTATGCAGAAAGCCTATACCGAGCAATACGCCAACGTGCATCGCGGCCTGCATTATCTCGCCAACGAGGCGACCGAGGCGTACGAGGGCGCGCGCGAGAGCGTGCGCGGTTTCCTCAATGCGGCGCGCAAGGAAGAGATCATTTTCACCCGCAACGCCACCGAGGCGATCAACCTCGTGGCCGCGACCTTCGGCCGCGAGCGCATCAAGCCGGGCGACGAGATCGTCCTCTCGATCTTGGAGCACCATTCCAACATCGTGCCCTGGCATTTCCTGCGCGAGCGCTACGGTGCGGTGATCAAATGGGCGCCGATCGACGATGACGGCAATTTCCTGCTCGATGAATTCGAGAATCTGCTGAGCGCGCGCACCAAGATGGTGGCGATCACCCAGATGTCGAACGCGCTCGGCACGGTGGTGCCGGTGAAGGACGTGGTGAAGCTCGCGCATGCCCGCGGCATCCCGGTTCTGATCGACGGCGCGCAGGGCGCCGTGCATCTCGACGTCGACGTGCGCGACCTCGATTGCGATTTCTACGTCATGACCGGCCACAAGCTGTACGGCCCGACCGGAATCGGCGTGCTGTACGGAAAATACGATCTGCTCGCCGCCATGCCGCCGTACAATGGCGGCGGCGAGATGATCCGCGAAGTGTACGAAGACCGCATTACCTATGGCGAGCCGCCGCATCGCTTCGAGGCCGGCACGCCGGCGATCGTGCAGGCGATCGGGCTCGGCGCCGCCATCGATTACGTCAATTCGATTGGCAAGGCGCGCATCCGCGCCCACGAGGGCGCGCTGGTCAAATACGCCCACGAGCGGCTCGGGCAGATCAACTCGTTGCGCATCATCGGCCATGCGCCCGACAAGGGGCCGATCGTCTCGTTTGAGATCAAGGGCGCCCATCCGCACGATGTCGCCACCATCATCGACCGGTCCGGCGTCGCGGTGCGCGCCGGCACCCATTGCGTGATGCCCTTGCTCGCGCGCTACGGCGTCACGGCGACCTGCCGCGCATCGTTTGCCATGTACAACACCAAGGATGAAGTCGATACGCTCGCCGCCTCCCTGATCAAAGCGCAGGAATTTTTCGCATGACCGATGAGACGCCCGTAACCGACAACCCGACTGTCGCGGAAAAGCCGCCGGAGAACGCCGCCGTGACCGGCTCGTCCGCGCTGCCGCAAGACGAGCTCAGCCGGCTCACCGACGACATCATCGCCGGGATCAAGACCGTCTACGATCCGGAGATCCCGGCCGATGTCTACGAGCTGGGGCTGATCTACAAGATCGATATCGGCGACGACCGCTCGGTCAAGATCGATATGTCGCTGACCTCGCCGAATTGCCCGTCGGCGCAGGAGTTGCCGGTGATGGTGGAGAATGCCGTCGCCAGCGTGCTGGGTGTGAAGGACACCAAGGTGGAGGTGGTGTGGGATCCGCCGTGGGACCCGAGCCGGATGTCGGACGAGGCCCGGCTCGTGTTGAATATGTGGTGAGTTATATTTTCGGAATTGAGTACTAGATAGAGACTGAGATCGAGAGGACTGCCATGGCGATTGCACGGCCGCGACCCCAGGTGATGCGGCTCACCGATGCCGCCGCGCTGCGCATCAAGGATGTGATGGCGCGGGCCGACAGGCCGGTCGCCGGCGTGCGCGTCGGCGTCAAGAACGGCGGCTGCGCCGGCATGGAATACACCATGGAATATGCCGATGCGATCAAGCCGTCGGACGAGGTGGTGGAGGACAAGGGCGTCAAGATCCTGGTCGATCCGAAGGCGGTGCTGTTCCTGCTCGGCACCGAGATGGACTACAAGACCGAAAAATTGTCCGCCCAGTTCATTTTCAAGAATCCGAACCAGACTTCGGCCTGCGGCTGCGGCGAATCCGTGCAGCTCACGCCGGCCAAGGACGCGGCGGAGTAACGCTTCCGAACGCTACGCGACCTGCGTCGACGTTCCGTTGGCGGTGACTTCCGGGTCGGTCTCGCACATCACCCGGTTGCGGCCGTGGCGCTTGGCGGCATAGAGGCAGGCGTCGGTGCGCTCGATCAGCATCTGCGGGCTGTCGGTCTTGTGCCAGGTGGCGACGCCGATCGAGATCGTCACGCGCCCGAGATGCTCGCCGGTCGAGCGCTTCATCAGTTCCTTGGTCATCACCGCGCGGCGGATGTGATCGGCGACCGTGATCGCCGAACGCAGCACGGTATTGGGCAGTACGATGGCGAACTCCTCGCCGCCGTAGCGCGCCGCGGTGTCCTGGCCCTTGACGTTCTGCTTCACCGACATGGCCACCAAGCGCAGCACCTGGTCGCCGGTGAGGTGGCCGAAACTGTCGTTGAAATTCTTGAAATGGTCGATGTCGGTCAGCAGCAGCGACAGCGGCTCGTTGTTGGCGCGCGCGTCGGCGATGGCCTGTTCGAGCGTGGTGTCGAAGAATTTGCGGTTGGCGAGCTGGGTGAGGGGGTCGGTCAGGCTCTCGGTGCGCACCGCCTCGAGGTTCTCCTGCAGCTCATTGATTTCCTGTTTGGAGGCGTTGAGCCGCTCTTCCAGCACATGGTTGGAGACTTCCATCTCCTTGGCGGTGTGCACCAGGCTTTCGACGATGGCGCGCAGGCCTTCGCGATCCTTATCTTTGGACTGACCGAGCTTCTCGGTCATGTCGGCGAGGCTTTCGGTGTAGCTGTTGGCGGAGCCGGCGGCAGCGTCGATCATCGCCATGACCTGCTCGATCTCGCCCTTCACCTGATTGCCGACCGTGTCGATACGGTCGGTCAGCCGAGTGGGCGACAGATAGGTCACATAAATCTGTTCGAGGTCGGAATCGGAGAGCCGGCCGGACTGGCTCAGCATCTCGTTGATCTTCTGATTGAGCGCGGGGTTATAGCCGGTGGCGTAGGCGTACCAGACCTCGTAATTGCGCGGGGTGGCGGCCTGGCGCAGCGCCTTGATCTGCCCGAGAGCAATGTCCGCGAACGCCATCGTGCGTTCGTGCTCGTCGGCATGCGCCGCCATCGGCAACCCCCGTTTGCAGGCCCGGTGCCTGAAATGCCCCAACGCGCGGCGGCCGGCTGGTCGCGTCGCGTTACCGGCAGGGACGGTATTTGAGGGAGGTGAATCGAGGGTAAATTCGCGACCGGGTGCGCTGCAACATTTGGCCGCGGCGGCCGCCGCCGTCCGGTTCCGGACGGTCAGCGGCTGATCAGGCCTTGAGCGTCACTGGCCGCAGCAGGAAGGCGGGCAGGTGGCTGCCGTCGGACTCTTCGGCGTGCTCGCGCTGCGGCTGTGGCTGCTGCGGGCGCGGCTTGGCGGCGGCCAACGCCGGTTCTCGGTCCTGGTGCTGTTGCGGCTGGCGTTGTTGCGGTTGGCGCTCGCGATGGCGTTCGGTGCGTGGCGGCCGTTCGCCATGGTTGCGTTCGCCACGGCTCCGCTCGCCATGGTTCCGTTCGCCATGGCTGCGTTCACCTTGCGGCGGCCGGCTTTCGCGGGTCTCGGTCGGCGCAGGTTCGCCCATCCACGGAATCGAGGTGCCGATCAGCCGCTCGATCGCGGTCACCGCCTTACTGTCGGCCGGCGATACGATCGTGATGGCGGTGCCGGTCAAGCCGGCGCGGCCGGTGCGGCCGATGCGATGCACGTAATCGTCGGCGTGATGCGGCACGTCGAAATTAAAGATGTGGCTGACCGCCGGGATATCGAGACCGCGGGCCGCGACGTCGGAGGCGATCAGCAGCTTGGCTTCGCCGCTGCGGAAGGCATCGAGCGCCGCCGTGCGCGCCGATTGATCGAGATCGCCGTGCAGCGCGACGGCGTTGAACTTGTGGCGCAGCAGCGAGCGGTGCAACAGCGAAACCTCGCGCTTGCGATTGCAGAACACGATGGCGTTCTTGAAGTCGTCGGCCGAGCGGATCAAGCGGCGCAGCGTCTCGCGCTTTTCGGCCGGATCCCGGCCGGTGGCGACCTGCAACTGGGTGATGGTGGTGACGACGGTGGCGGGCTTCGACACTTCCACGCGCACCGGATTGTGCAGAAAATTATCGGCGATGCTCTGGATTTCCGGCGGCATGGTGGCCGTGAAGAACAGCGTCTGGCGCGTGAACGGCACCAGCTTGCCGATGCGCTCGATGTCGGGGATGAAGCCCATGTCGAGCATGCGGTCGGCTTCATCGATCACCAGCAATTCGACGCCGGAGAGCAACAGGCGTCCGCGCTCGGAATGGTCGAGCAGCCGGCCGGGCGTTGCGATCAAAACGTCGACGCCGCGCACCAGCTTGGCGTCCTGATCGCCGAACGACACGCCGCCGATGATCAGCGCGACCGTGAGCTTGTGGTTCTTGCCGTATTTCTCGAACTGCTCGACGACCTGCGCTGCGAGCTCGCGCGTCGGCTCCAGAATGAGCGTGCGCGGCATGCGGGCGCGCGCGCGGCCCTTCTCGAGCATGGTGAGCATCGGCAGCACGAAGGCGGCGGTCTTGCCGGTGCCGGTCTGCGCAATGCCGAGCACATCGCGGCGGGCGAGGACGTGCGGAATGGCTTGGTCTTGGATGGGAGTGGGTGTCTTGTAGCCGGCCGACTCGATGGCCGCGATAACCTTGTCGGATAAGCCGAGATGGGAAAAGGACATATAACCTCAAGCAAAGACCGTCCGGGGTCCGCGCCGGACATGAAAACCAGTTGCAATGCGCGGGGGGCGGTCGAATCTATCTATGTTCGCACCGGTTGATGGGAACATAGGCCCGAAAGGGCCAAAGTCAATGCTACGGCAAGGCAATAAGTCGCATTAATTCTTAACGTTTTCGCCGATTGGAGGCTGCAAATGGCGCAATCTTTACCGCTCGTATTGGTCCCTGGGCTGTTGTGCAGCGCGCGTCTCTATGGGCCGCAGATTGCGGCACTTTGGCCGTGCGGGCAGGTCGCGGTCGCCGATCACCGGCGCGATGCCGACATGGCCGCGATCGCCGCGCGCATCTTGGCCGCCGCGCCGCCGCGCTTTGCCCTCGCCGGTTTGTCGATGGGCGGCTACATCGCCTTCGCCATGCTGCGGCTGGCGCCCGAGCGCATCGCCCGGCTGGCGCTGCTCGACACCGCGGCGGGCCCGGATCTGCCCGAACAAAAGGTAGGCAGAGAAAAATTTATCGCCATGGCCGAGGCCGGCAAGCTTACCGACGTGGTGGAGATACTCACGCCGCGCTTCCTGCATCGCAGCCGGCAGAATGACGAGGCGCTCAAGCGCGTGGTGCGCGACATGGCGGCCGAGACCGGACCGGAGGCGTTCGTCCGCCAGCAAAGGGCGATCATGTCGCGGCCGGATTCGCGGCCGCTCTTGGCCAGTATTCGCTGCCCGAGCCTGGTGCTGGTCGGCGAGGGCGACGAGCTCACGCCGCCGGAGTTGGCAAAGGAGATCGCCGGCGGCATATCCGGCGCCCGCCTGGTGGTGGTGCCGGATTGCGGGCATTTGTCCACGCTCGAGAAGCCGGAGGCGGTGAATGCGGCACTCACCGATTGGCTTACAGCCTAGCGCATGATCCCGAAAAGCTTGTCCTCGACTTGATCGGGGATGGGAACCGGTTATCGGAAACGATCATGCGCAATCGCTTTAGAATTATGGGCGAACTAGCGGCGCAGGTGCGCGTTGTAACGATGGAGCAACAATGAGCGAAGCTCGCGATACCGCAGGAGTGATCGCTCCGCCGCCGCTATTGGCGCTGGCGGTGGTCGTGCTTGGGCTTGCGCTCGACTGGCTGCTGCCGGCCTACGTGCTGACGGTGCTGCTCTCTTTAGCCGAGCGCATCGTCGTCGGTGTGGTCTTCATAGCCGCGGGCCTCGGGCTCGCTATTTCCGCCCTTGGTGCGTTCAAGTCGGCCGGGACTGATGCGGAGCCTTGGAAGCCGTCCGTCGCGCTCGTGACCGAAGGCATATTCAAGTGGCTGCGCAATCCGATGTATGTCGGCGGAACATTTGTTTTGGCGGGACTTTCCGTCTTGCTCGCTTCCGACTGGATGCTGGTGATGACGATTATTTTTGTGCCGGTGATCCATTTCGGCGTGGTGCGACGCGAGGAGCGCTATCTTTCGGCCAAGTTCGGCACGCCGTATCTGCAATACATGAATACGGTGCCGCGTTACGGCTGGCCGTTCTGATCCAAGACAATTGTGCAAGCCTTTCCGGGCTTCGTCCCTTTGCCTGCGCGAAAGCGAGCCCGTATAGGGAGAAGTGAAAACCGTTTGCCGGGAGCCAATCCATGCGCACGCAGGTCGGAATTATCGGAGCGGGGCCGGCGGGCCTGATGCTGGCGCGGCTGCTGCATCTGCGCGGCATCGAGTCGATCATCATCGAAAATCGCAGCCGCGATTACATCGAGAACCGCATCCGCGCCGGGCTGATCGAAGATTGGGCCGCCGATCTGCTGATCGACGTCGGCGTCGGCGCGCGCATGAAAGCCGAGGGCATGCCGCACTGGGGCATCAATATCGGCATCAACGGCGACCTGCATCGCATCGATTTCAAGAAGCAGGTCGACAAACGCGTCACCATCTACGGCCAACAGGAGGTGGTGAAGGATCTGGTGGTACGCCGGCTTGGCGACGGCGGGCCGCTGCTGTTCGAAGTCGACGGCGTCAGCGTCCATGACATG
Source organism: Pseudolabrys sp. (assembly GCA_036512915.1). Classification (GTDB taxonomy): domain Bacteria; phylum Pseudomonadota; class Alphaproteobacteria; order Rhizobiales; family Xanthobacteraceae; genus Pseudolabrys. The sequence continues at coordinate 12,085 of DATBZY010000050.1, forward strand.
GCGTCGCAGCGGCCGAAGGTCCGCTTCACCCACGCCGGCCGGGCGCAGGAGATCGATTGCGATTTCATCGCCGGCTGCGACGGATTCCATGGCATTTGCCGGCCGAGTTTTCCCGACGGCGTGCTCAACGTGTTCGAGCGCGATTATCCGTTCGGCTGGCTCGGCATCCTGTCGGAGTCAGCCCCGCCGGATCACGAATTGATCTATTCCTACACCGATCGCGGCTTTGCGCTCTACACCATGCGCTCGCCGTCGATCTCGCGGCTCTATCTGCAGTGCGACCACGACGAGGACATCGAGAACTGGTCGAATGCGCGCATCTGGGACGAATTGCACAAGCGGCTGGGCGGCGCGCGCAAGCTGGTCGAAGGCAAGATGCTGCAAAAAGGCATCACGCCGATGCGCAGCTTCGTGGTGGAGCCGATGCAGCACGGGCGTCTGTTCCTGGCCGGCGACAGCGCGCACATCGTGCCGCCGACCGGCGCCAAGGGCATGAACCTGGCCTTTGCGGATGTCGTGGTGCTGTCGCGCGCGCTTGAGGCGTTCTATCGCAACAAGCGCAACGATCTGTTGGAAAATTACTCGGCGAGCTGCCTACGGCGGGTGTGGTATGCGCAGCGCTTCTCCTGGTGGATGACGCAGATCATGCACCGCTTCCCCAACGAGTCGGCGTTCGACCGCCGTCGCCAGCTCTCTGACCTTGATTATCTCACCAGCTCGCAGGCCGCCGCCAAGTCGCTGGCTGAGCAATATGTCGGGTTGCCGCTAGACTGAATGCCCTGGCGTATGATCTTTTCCGAAAACCGGTTCCCGCTTTTCGGGATCATGCGCTAATCCCGCAGGATCGCGCGCAGCGGGCGAGCCAGCAGCGCGATCGCGACGCCGGCCGCGGCCGAGATGAGCGCCAGCATCAGGAAAAAATCGGTCTTCGCCATGCTCGACCAGAAGCTGCCGAGATAACCGGCGAGAAATCCGCCGATGAAGCTGGTCGACAGCCACACGCCCATCATCATCGACAACAAGCGTAACGGCGCGACCTTGGTCACCAGCGAAAGTCCGACCGGCGACAGATAAAGTTCGCCGACGGTGATGACGACGAAATAGCCGAACAGCCACAGCCAACTCGCCTGTGCGCGGTCTGCCTGTGAGGCCGCCGCGACCATGACCAGATAGGCCGCGGCATTGAGGAAACAGCCGATCGCCATCTTGGCGACCGTCGACGGCTCGCGCTGGCCTTGCCGGCGCCAGAGCGCGACCATGAACGGCGTGAAGGCGAAGATCATGAACGGATTGAACGCCTGGAACCAGGTGACCGGAATCTCGCCGGCGAACAGCAAGAAATCGAAGTGGCGGTCGGTATGCTGGTCGGCCCAGAGCGCGATCGTGTTGCCCTGCTGCTCGTAGGTGGCCCAGAACAAACTCACCGGCAGCATCAGCGCCA
>DATBZY010000051.1:0-7488 GCA_036512915.1 Pseudolabrys sp.
GCAAGCAAGGCCTCGTAGCGTGTGCGAACCGCATTCTCGTCGATCATCCAGTGACAATACACTCGCCACAGACCACCGGGAATCCACTACACCTTGCCGCTGACGCACCCCGATTCATTAATTCTTGGGCGTCGCCTAACGCGCGCCCTCGCTCATTTTTGGTCGCCGTATCTCTCCGCGATTGCGGCCGCGACGAACAGCTTGCGGCCTTGCCGGCCCGGGCTGGTGCCATGGCTGGCGCACCACGCCGGGAAGGTGGCCGGATCGATGCGGACCCGCATCACCGAGTGGCCGTAGGCCTTGAGGCCTTTCTCCATCTCTTCGGCGATCTTCAGCCATTCCTTCCAGCTGCGCGGCAGCGTGTTGCCGTCGTCGAAAATTTTCAGCGCCGCCGGATAGTCGGCCTCGTCGATCCAATAGGCGCCCACCGCCGGCAGCGGTTTATCCTCGTAATCGGTCATAGGGCTGATCCTAACACAGCACGCATGGCCGCCTTAGCCCCTCGGGTCCGCGCCACGGCCATGAGGCCCCTTTTTCGGCAAGGCGAGGTCGCGTAGCTTATGCGAGCTGGCTTGTAACAGGTCCGGCGGCCAGCACCGCGTTTGCGCAACCCCATGGGGACATTATGAAGCGCCACACCGCACTGACACTGCCCGCTTCGACCGCGCTGGCTCGCGCCGTCGCGCTGCCCGTAACCGCCGCGGCGCTCGCGCTCATGCTGCTCGCCGCAGCGGGCGGCTCAGCGCCGGCGCAAGACCTGAAGGACAAGACCATCCGGCTGGTGGTGCCGTTCCCGCCCGGCGGCACCGCCGACAACATCGCGCGGCTCATTACCCAGCAGGCCAATACCGCCGGCTTCAAGCTGATCGTCGAGAACCGCCCCGGCGCCGGCACCATCATCGGCACCGAGCAGGTCGCGCACGCCGCGCCCGACGGCACGTCATTGTTGATCATGTCGAATTCGTTTGTCATCAACACGATCGTGCGCGCGAAACTGCCCTACGATCCGTTCACGCTGGAACCGATTTGCCTGATCGCCGACTCGCCGCAGGTCATCGTCGTGCATGAGGCCTCGCCCTACCGCACGCTCAAGCAGCTCATCGATGCCGCGCGCGCGCAGCCAGGGGCGCTGTCATTCGCGGCGGTCGGCCCTGCGACCACGCAGCATATTGCCGGCGAGATGCTCAAGCATGCCGCCAACGTCAATCTCACTTATGTGCCGTTCACCGGCGGCGCGCCTGCGGTCAACGCGCTGCTCGGCCAGCACGTCACCGCGGTGATCGCGAACTACAACGAGGTGATGGAACAGCTGAAGGCCGGCAAGCTGCGTGCGCTCGCGATCGCCTCGCGCGCGCGGCTCAAGGCGCTGCCCGATGTGGCAACCTTCATCGAGGCCGGCTACCAGGATTTCGAGGCCTCGGCGTTCTTCGGCGTGGTCACCACGGCGAAGACGCCGAAGCCAACGGTGGCGCAGCTGGAGGCGATGGTGACGAGCGCGCTCAAGGATCCCGACATCAGCGCCAAGCTCGTTGCCCAGGGCCTCGACGTTGTCGGCAGCTGCGGGGAAGAATTTCGCGCGCAGATCAAGCGGCAACACGAGAAATATACCCGGGCGATCAAGGACGCGGGCATCAAGATCGAGTGAATGGTTTTTGCCCAGCCTGCGTTCGCTGTGAACGTCAACGAGTTCAGCCGGCTCGCATCAGCCGAGCAACAGTTTTGTCAGCTCGCCCAGCCAAGTCAGCACCGGAAACGGCGTAAAGATTTGGAGCAGAACGGCGGCGGCCAGCAGCACGGCCACATAGCTGATCACCGCGCGCAGCATCCGCTGCGCCAGCGGCGGGTACGGTGGTTTGTTATTGGCGGGCCAGGCAAATGTCTCTTCCCATTGTTGCTGCGGAAAGTCGGCCGGCCGAATTCGCTCGAATGGCACCCAGGCGCGGTAAGCGGTGATGCCGCGCTCGCGCGCAATGGAGTTGCGCAAGCCGAACGCATTGCTCCAGCCGACCAAATCGACGACGGCCCTGATCGTGACCCGCAGCAGGAACAGGATCAGCAGACAGGCGAGGTAGACATAGGCGATCATGAAGCCCGATGTGAGCCATGATTTGGTGAACGACTTCACGGTGAAAACCGCCGCAAACGATCGCACGGTCGCCTCGACGAGCTTATCCAGGCCACTGAAGATTTGGCCGAACGCCGATGTTTCATCGGCGGCCTGCAGCAACAAAATCACGGTGACCACGACCGCGAGCTGAAACAGCGGAAATCGCACGATGCTCCGGATCGGCGCCGTCAGCAGCTTGATCATGCCCATGGTTGCTCCTGGCAATGGCTCAGCAAGCGGTGGCTAGCCTAGCGCATGAACCCGAAAAGTGGGAACCGGTATTCGGAAAAGATCATGCGCAAGCAAAATGTTAGCGCGGGCTTGTCGGCGCCAGCCCGCAGGCGGAACGCGGCCAGAGCCCACGCGTTCATTCTAGACGAAAATTTGCTGTTCCGGTCGGCACGTCAGTGGGCTCAATTTTCGATGGCCGTGATCTAGATCAATGCGCGCGACGCGGCATTGTGCCGGATTTACCCATGTAGGTCCCAGGAAGCGCCGCGGCGCCTGCTCGCCATCAGCCCTTCGCCACGACACCTCCTCTGACCGCGTCGAAGTGCGTGCAAGAGGCATCCATGGCCGATCTCCTTTTGCGGCGAATGCTGGCCCTTCAGCTAGATAAGGATGAGATCGTCCGCCTTGAGCCCGTCACCTTCGGCGAACTTCAGACACTTTGCGCGCACTGCGAAGGCCGCGAACGATGCGAGGTGGCCCTCGCCGACGATTTTGCCGACGTGGCGTGGCGCGCTTATTGTCCGAACGCCGCCATGCTGACGGCGCTCGGCGAATTGCCTTGGTTTCGAATTGCAGCTGTCTGATTGTGGGTGCAGGCGGTGGGCGGGTTAGGGCGCGGGCTTGCCGGCGCAAGCCCGCAGGGCGAAGGCGGAAACGCGGCCAGAGCCCCCGCGCTCATGTAAAGCGAAATTTGGTTTTCCGCTGGCACGCTTCGGTTTGCCGGTCCTACTCTTGCTAAGCGCCGAGCGTCGCCGATGACTGTTCGTTATTGGGGCTAAACCGAGATCGATGCGAGTCAGGAGACGACCATGTATTGTGTTCTGGCTGCGTTAGCGCTCTCAGGGCTTCGGAACAACGAGGACTCGCCATGACCAATAAAATGGGTTTGACGCTTTTCACCGCAGGTCTGCTCAGCGCGGCCGTTCTGTTTGCGCCATGCACGCCGAGTGTTGCGCAAGAGCGGTCTGCTACCAGCACTGAGTTTTCCGCGCAGCAAGGGAAAAAAGACGACAAAAGGAAAGTCGTTGCGCCGCGCCGCGCGCAACCGCGCGTGGTCGCGCCGCAGCGGACGGCTCCGCGCGTGGTTGCGCCGCACCGGACAGCACCGCGCGTGGTCGCTCCGCAGCGGACGGCTCCGCGCATGGTCACTCAGCCAAAGGTCACACCGCGCGTTATCACGCCACGCGGCACGCGAGCCGTCACCGCGTCGCGCTTGCGCGGGGTGCCGGCGCGCGGCGCCGGCCGCACCGTCATTCGCGGCCAGAATTACTCGGCATGGCGCAGCGGATACCGCGTCCGCCGTGGCAGCGGCTGGCGGACGTTTGTCGCGCTCAGCGCCTTGGGCGCCATCGCAATCGGATCGAGTCAATTCTATCCCTACGCCTACATTTCGGCGCCCGAGCCCTATTGCGAAGGGCAGACCGAAGACGGCTGCGAGCTGATGTGGCAGGAGGTGGAGACGATTGAAGGTGACGTCGTCAATCAATGCGTGGCTTATTGTCCGTGGCAGTAAGGCCGGTCGTGGAAGCCGTGATCGCCCGCTGCGATGCTCAGCATTACGACACGGCGTGGAAGCGACCCGTCAGCTAGCGGTGGGTGGGCGAGGGCGCGAATCCATCATCCTGAGGCGTGACCCCGGACTTGATCCGGGGGAGCCTCGAAGGATGAGCGGCCGCGCTTCGCTTCGCCCAGTTCTGCGCTGGCTCAGCGAGCGAGCCGTGTCGCGTAGAACCAGACGGCCCCGACGGCGGTGACCAAAGCTGAAATGATGGCGACGAGGCCATCGGCGGCCATCGGAATCGTGACCGCCGCCCCCTCGGACACCACCTCGACCCAGCCGTGGGCGTGGCGCAGCGCAACGAGAATCCCGAACAGCAGCACGACGGCGAAAAGAATAACGGCGAGCGCGGACCCGGCCCGGCCGTAAGCGGCCGTGTGCTGTGGATGAGATGAGGTGGCGCGATCGGACATCGGACCCTCCTGCTAGTTTAATCGATTATAGGAAGACAAGGGCCGCCCAGCCGCATTGCGCTGGATCAAAGCTGCACTGCGGTATTTTCGCGCTGCCGGCATGCCGGAAGGGCGTCGGCGGGAACGCGGCCGGGCCGTCTCCAGCGGCTGCATCCGGCCACCCCACCCCGCCTCGCGGAGCCTGTCATCGGGCGGCGCTAAATCCCAAGTCGGCTAAAGCCGACTTGGGTGCCGGCCGCTTGGCGCATCCGCCCGGCGAGCCGAAGGCATCCTTCCTGCAGCCGAACCAAAGCGCGGGCGCGGCGTTCTTTTAAGGAACCAAACCGGGACACCAGCGATGAAAAACTTCATTTTTTGTGCGGCCGTCGTCCTTGCGTCTTTGACGGCGGTTTCATTGCCGTTGGCAACTTTGGCTGCGGCCCAACCGATCGAGCAAAGTAATTATCTCTATTACTCCTATCGCGATCACTACCGGGCTTACGGCATAAACTCGTTGACCGACGGCTCTTTGCCGCCTGCCGAATATTACATCGACCCCTGCTACAAATGGCTGAGCACCCCGCGCGGGTTAAGGAAAAAGTTTGTGTGCCGGTCTTAGGCGTAACCCGCCGATCATCCGGAAAATGGCGGATGACGGTGCGCTAACCCGCCCTGCGAGCTACTCTTGCTAATGGGTGAGCACGACGAACTCGGTGTCGTCACCGGTCTCGTCGCTGAGCGCATTGTCCGACACGATCAGCGAAGCGCCCGGCGAAAGCAGGCCGGAAATCTGCTCGATCGCCTCCGCTGGCAGTGTGATCCGGTCGAGCGCCTCGGCGGCAGTCGACGCCGTCGGCGGCGCCGCCACGGCAACCGGCGTTGCGCGCCGGTCATGCGATGTTTTCTTGGCCCGCTTGCCGGCGTGATCCGTCGGGTGCGGATAGCCGCTCGGGATCGACACCACCGTCCAACGCATCGCCGCCCCGTCGTCCTGCAACGCCATGGCGGTGAAAATGTGGGTGCCGAGCGGGCGCTCCGGCGCGGCAATGGTCAGCGGCAGCTCGAACAGCGGCACGAAGCCCTGGCGCACGAACAGCCGGTTCTGCTTGCGGCTCACGAACACCGATACCGGGCCTTGCCGGCGCGGCGGCTCGGCGACCGGCCTTACCTCGATCGGCGCCACGGCAATGCTGGCGGTCACTTCGGGCATCGCCATGGCGACAGCCAACCGGGCGGCGCCGGGCGGATCGGCGGCGAGGCTCATGGCGGCCTTGCTCGTTTCCGCCGCGGCGGCGACGGCTAAGGCTTTCTGCTCGGGCTTTTTCGGCACGAACAGGTTGCGATGCGCGATCTCAACCGGCGCCGCCGGCTCGCGCGTCACGATCACCCGCGCGCCGACTTTGGTGGTGCCCCACAGCCGGATGGCGAAATCTTGCGGCAGGCGAATGCAGCCGTGCGAGGCCGGATAGCCGGGCAGCGGTCCGGCATGCAGCGCGATGCCGGACCAGGTGATCCGCTGCATGTAGGGCATCGGCGCGCCGCTGTAGATGTTGGACTGGTGCCACTTGTGTTTCGAGATGACGGTAAAGACCCCCAACGGCGTCGGATGCCCTGGCACCCCGGTGGAAATCGCCGCCCGCGCGATGGCGCCATTTTGGCCGTAGAGCGTGACCTGCTGGCGGGCGATGGCGACGACGATCTGGAACGGCCCCTGTGCGAGCAGCTGTTGCTGCTTGGCTTTGCTGTCGTGCCGCTTCGCCTGGCGATGCGACGTGTTGCGACGCGCCTTGGCGGCGGGCGGTGGTCCGGCGTCTGCATCCTCGATGCGCGGCTGGTCCGGGCTGCCGAAGAAGTCGGCACCCGCCGGCGCGGCCGACGCCAGCAAGAGGGCGAGCCCGGCGGCCAGCGCCGGGTCGAAGAGCCATCGCTTGCTGCTGGCGGATCTCGGCAAACTATTCCTCCGCACGAAACGAATCATCCGACATTCTACCGCAAGCGTAAAGTGGGCGAAGGTGCGGACTTGTCCGCCGAAGCGAAGCGTAGGCGGGGGCTTGTCGGCGCAAGCCCGCAGGGCGAAGGCGGATTCATGTGAGACGAAATTTGATTTGTCGGCGGGCAGGTTTCCGCCTTCGCTAAAGATACGCGGACAGGTCGCTTTACCCAGCCTGCTCTCGCTTTCGCAGTCGCGACGTGGAGGCGATGCAATAGGCGATGGCAAATTGGAACAATGCCGTCCGGTCGCAGTTATAATATTGAAACCGAAAATGATTGCATACGATTGATCTGCCTCTCTGCGAGCGCAGGCCAATCGTACAAACTGCTTTCTTAAATCGTCGTCTTCAGGAGATTGATCATGTCGTCAAAGCTTGGCCCAACATCGCGTCTGCTCGCCGCATTCGCGCTCGCGACCTTGAATCTGGCGACCGTTGCCAAGGCACAGCCATACGGCCAGGGCGGCGGCGGCATGATGGGCGGTGATTGGGGATGGGGGATGGGTTGGGGAATGGGTGGCTTCGGAGGGATCGGCGGGATTTTGATCGCGCTGGTCGTCCTGGGTCTTGCTGTGCTGGCGTTCCGTCGTCGAAGTACCTGATCCGGATATCGGCGCAAACGAACCTGTGGGTTCCCGGCGCTGTTGAGGTATTCAGATGAAATACTATATCGCCAAGACCGTGAGCGGGGGCTTCCCCGCCACAGTAGAACGCGTCATCGAGTCGCTCAAAGCCGAGGGATTTGGCGTTCTGACTGAAATCGATGTCAAAGCAACGATGAAGAAAAAGCTCGACCTCGATTTTCGAGATTATCGAATACTCGGCGCGTGTAACCCGCCTTTGGCGCATCAAGCGTTGACCGCCGACGATAAGATCGGAACGATGCTGCCGTGCAACGTGATCGTGCAGGATCTCGGAGGCGGTCAGATCGAGGTCGCCGCCATCAACCCGGCAATATCCATGGAGCATGTTGGCAATCCGACGCTCCAAACGATCGCCGAATCCGTCACCGGCAAGCTGAAGCGCGTTATCGCCGCCATCTAACAATGTCGTCGACGGCCAAGCAAAAGTGTACTGCGGCCCGGTTTTGAGACACCCGGCTGAGCTTATTCAGGCGGCCAATGATAGGTCGGTTGTGACTGTCTGATCAACCCGGGATTGATCGGCTCGCACCTGAGCTGGGGTACGATAGCCGTGCCGGGCGACGAG
>DATBZY010000052.1:0-16674 GCA_036512915.1 Pseudolabrys sp.
TCGACGTCCGAGCGAATGCGAGGACGTCGGGTGAGGGGGCGTCGACGTTGTGCACAATCGCGATGCCTCCTCACCCGGCTCGCTTCGCTCGCCACCCTCTCCCCGCACGCAGGGAGAGGGAAGGGCGGTCACTTCTTCGCCCCGGACGCGATCGGCGCGTCGGCGTAGATCTTGTAGCTTTGCCGCTTCGGCTTCGCCTTGTCGTCCTCGTTGGCGTACTGGATCGAGCTCTTGCCAACCAACTCGCGCGGCAAAATCATCACCCGGATGAAGCGGCTGGGCTTGTCGGCGGCGGCCTGCGCGAACACGGCGTCAGGTCCGGATTCGTACCAAGCGCCGCCTGGTCCGTACGAACTCGAGCGGCCGTGGGTGTCGACGCGGATGCCGCCCTCGATCAGGCAGCGGATGCCCGGGCCCTGGTGGCGATGCAGATAAGCGCAGCCGCCGGGCGGAAAGGCCACGCTGTCGCCGCGCATCAGCAATTCGCCCTTCGGCAAAGTCTCGAGGAACGCGCTGAGCTTCTCGTGCGTGATCATGCCGGGCGCGCAGGCCACCGTGCTGCCTTGATCGCCGCGCGCGAGTTCCCAGCGCCAGCAGGTGACGCCGGCGGCGCCCGGCTTCACCGTGGCGGCGCCTTCGCCCTGCCAGGCCTCGCCTTCGTTCACGGGTTTGCCGTCGATGGTGGCGGTGCCATGCACCACAAAAATAAAGCGCGGCAACGGCGCCAATTGGAACTCGACATTCTCGGCACTGGACAGGACATCTTCGTAAAGCCGAAGCACGGGTTGCATTCTGCAAGTCTCCTGGCTGCAAGTCTCCTGGCTGCAAGTCTCCTGCCGTCAGCCGGCAGTGAAGAAATCAACTAGCGCCTTGGCGGTGGCGTCGGGGTTTTCCTCGGTGAGGAAATGGCCGGAGTCAACCGGCTTGCCGGTAGCCTGCGGCGCCCATTGCTGCCAGATCTTGAGCGGCCCGCCGGTCTCGTTCGGAATGCCGGCCGAGCCCCACAGCGCCAGCAGCGGGCAGGGAATCGTCTTGCCCGCCGCGCGGTCGGCCTCGTCGTGCTCAAGGTCGGCGCCGCGGCCGGCGCGGTAGTCCTCGCAATGGGCATGGATGCGCAGCGGATCGGCAAAGGCCGCACGGTAGTGATCGAGCGCGCGCGCATCGAAGGCGGATAGATTCTTGGCCTTGGTCCAGCTCGCCATCTTCCATTCCAGATACTCGACCGGCGCTTTCGAGATCAGCATTTCCGGCAGCGGCGCCGGCTGCGCCAGGAACGGCCAGTGCCACACCTTTATCGCCATATTGCGGTCCATGCCGTGCCACATGTCGTAGGTCGGCACGATGTCGAGCGCCGCCATGCGCGCGACGCGGGCGGGATGGTCGAGCGCCAAGCGATAAGCGACGCGGCCGCCGCGGTCGTGGCCGGCCAAGCGGAAATGCACATGGCCGAGCTGCTCCATGAGCTCGATCATCACCTTGGCCATCGAGCGCTTGTCATAGGGCGCGTGCGCTAGGTCCGCCTCCGGCACCGCCGACCAGCCGTAGCCGGGCAAGTCCGGGATCACCAGCGCGAAGCGCTGCGCCAGGACGGGCGCCACGCGGTGCCACATCACATGGGTCTGGGTATAGCCGTGCAGCAGCAACAGCGGCGGCCCGCTGCCGCCAGCGCGTGCGAATATCTTGCCGGCGGCGGTGTCGATCCAGTGCGAGGCAAAATCTGGGAACAGGTCGGCGAGATCGGGCATGGGTTACTCGGCATTCGAACGGCGACATTGGCCACAGTATGCCCGCTCGCGCCGGCCGAGGACAGCCGCGCAAAAACAAAGCCCGGCGCGAGGCCGGGCTTTGCGACGGTTGTCGACAGAAGTTACGGGCTTAGTCGCCGAGCAGTCCCGCATCCCGCATCAGTTCCAGCCGAACGTTCGGATCCGGGTCCCGACCGACCACCCGACCGTAGGCGATCACCGTATACGAATCGGCGGCGATGGCGTCGGCCGAGCTTTGCGAACGGGGGGTCTTGGCGAAAGCCGACGAAGCGGCCAGCGTCGCCAGCGTTACTGCGATCAACAGCTTTTTCATCTTGCATCTCCTGCGTCATGGGCCCGTCGCCCGAGTGTCACAATGCAATCGGCGGGCCACGCCGCATCGACGACGACGCATAGGCGGCATTCCGAATTTGGATTGGCAATTCGTCTATGCAACCGGAATAGGCGAGCTTTCGCCACAGTCGCCGTGAGAGTTTTTTCGTCGTGCTGATTATTTTTCGCGCAGCACTGCTCGCCAGCCGATGTCGCGGCGGCAGAATCCGTCCGGCCACTGGATACGATCGACTGCGGAGTAGGCACGCTGCTGCGCTTCGTGCACGTTCTTGCCGCGCGCACAAATATTCAGCACGCGTCCGCCATTGGCGAGAATGCGGGTGCCGTCCGCCTTGGTGCCCGCGTGGAAGACTTCGACGCCTTCGATTTGTGCAGCCTCGTTGAGCCCCTCGATCACCGAGCCCTTGGCGTAACTGCCGGGATAGCCCTTAGCCGCCATCACCACCGTGAGCGCGGCGTCGCCGTACCAGCGCAGATCGAAATTCTTCAATTGCCCGTCGCGCGCGGCCACCAACGCCGGGATCAAGTCCGACATCAGCCGCAGCATCAGCACCTGGCATTCCGGATCGCCGAAGCGGACATTGTATTCGATCAGCTGCGGGCCATCCTGGGTGATCATCAGGCCGGCGAACAGCACGCCCTTGAAAGGCGCGCCCAGCGCTTTCATCGCGCGCACGGTCGGATGAATGATCTCGTCCATCACCCGCTGGTTCATCACCGGCGTCATGATCGGCGCCGGCGAATAAGCGCCCATGCCGCCGGTGTTGGGCCCCTTGTCGCCATCGAACACGCGCTTGTGGTCCTGCGCCGAAGCAAGCGCGATCGCGGTGTCGCCGTCGCACAGCGCGAAGAACGAGGCTTCCTCGCCGATCAGGCAATCCTCGATCACGATCTCCCAGGCCGGCACGCCTAATCCGCCGTCGAACATCATGTCGATGGCGGCTTCGGCTTCTTGGATGGTGTCCGCCACCACCACGCCTTTGCCGGCGGCGAGGCCATCGGCCTTCACCACGATCGGCGCGCCCATCTTGCGCATATAGTCCTTGGCGGGCGCGGCACTCTTGAAGCGCGCATAGGCCGCGGTCGGAATCTTGTTGGCCTTGCACAGATCCTTGGTGAAGCCCTTGGAGCCTTCCAGCCGCGCCGCCCATTTGCTCGGGCCGAACGCCTTGATGCCGGCAGCTTCCAGATCGTCGACGATGCCGGCGCACAGCGGCAGCTCGGGCCCCACCACCACCAGGTCGATCTTGTTCGCCTTGGCAAAGGCGATCACCGCGGCATGGTCGGCGAGATCGAGCGCCACGCATTGCGCCTCGGCCGCGATACCGGCATTGCCGGGCGCGCAATAGAGCTTATCGGCGAGCGGGCTGGCCGCCATCTTCCAGGCCAGCGCGTGCTCGCGTCCGCCGGAACCGAGGATCAGGATGTTCATGCGAGGTGCGGGCCGGCCTTTAGGGGGTGGTCGCCGGTTGGTGTAGCATGGTGCCTCGCACCCGCAAGAGATTCGGCCCTCATGTCAGACTCCGCCCTCAAGAACGTTGTGGAATGGTCCGTCTCCGAGCTGTCGGCGGCGCTCAAGCGCACGGTCGAGGACGCCTACGGCTTCGTGCGGGTGCGCGGCGAGGTGTCCGGCTTCAAAGGGCCGTCGCCCTCCGGGCACTGCTATTTCCGCCTCAAGGACGACAAGGCGGTGCTCGAAGCCGTGATTTGGAAGGGCGTCTACGGCCGCATGCGGGTGAAGCCCGAAGAGGGCCTCGACGTCATCGTATCGGGCAAGCTCACCACCTTCGCCGGCTCCTCGAAATATCAGCTCGTCATCGACAGTCTGGAGCCCGCCGGCGTCGGCGCGCTGATGAAGCTGTTGGAGGAGCGCAAGAAGAAGCTCGCCGCCGAGGGCCTATTCGACGAGGCGCGCAAGCAGCTGCTGCCGTTCCTGCCCGAGGTGATCGGCGTGGTGACATCGCCGACCGGCGCCGTCATCCGCGACATCCTGCATCGGCTGGCCGACCGCTTCCCGCGCCGCGTGCTGGTGTGGCCGGTGCGGGTGCAGGGTGAAACTTCCGCCGCTGAGGTCGCCAACGCGATCAACGGCTTCAACGCGCTGCCCGAACGCGGGGCGCTGCCGCGGCCCGATCTGATTATCGTGGCGCGCGGCGGCGGCTCGCTCGAGGACCTGTGGTCGTTCAACGAGGAGATCGTGGTGCGGGCGGCGGCCGAAAGCTTGATCCCGCTGATTTCCGCGGTCGGCCACGAGACTGACGTGACGCTGATCGATTTCGCCGCCGACCGGCGCGCGCCCACGCCCACCGCCGCCGCCGAAATCGCGGTGCCGGTGCGCTCCGAACTGATGGCGTCGCTCGCCGCGCTGGGCGCGCGTCAGATCAGATCTTGGCAGCGCGGCATCGAGCTGCGCCGCACCGAATTGCGCTCGGCGGCACGCGCATTGCCAGCACGCGACGAATTGCTGGCAATGCCGCGCCAGCGGCTCGACGCCTGTGCGGAAAGACTACCGCGCGCGTTGCGCGCCAATGCGCAAATCCACCACACCCATCTCACCAGCGTCGCCGCCAAGCTGTCGCCGCGGCTGCTCAAAGTACGACTCGCTCGCAGCAGCGAAATTGTCATCGCCCTCGCCAAGCGCGCCAAACTCGCACGCGAGAACTATCTGCAGCGGCGTTGGGATCGCGTGCGCAGCGCTGAACAATTGCTCAAAGCGTTTTCATACCAGGGCGTGCTCGCGCGCGGCTTTGCGCTGGTGCGCGACGGCGACGGCCATCCGCTGCGCAGCGCTGCCGCCGTCAGCAGTCGCATGCGGCTCGATATTGAATTCTTCGACGGCCGCGTCGCCGCGGTAGCGGACGGCGAGGGCGCGGCTGCGCCGGCCGCGGCGCGGCCCAAGCCAAGTGCAAAGCCGCGCCTGCGCGGCAGCGGCGAGGGCCCAAGCGGGCAGGGCAGTCTGTTTGGGGCATAGTTTTATGGGTTTCGTTTGCGCCGCCGAACGACTATCTTGGGCGCATGATCCCGAAAAGTGGGAACCGGTTTTCAGATAAAATCAGGCGCAGGTAAAAAAGCCACGCCCCAAGCCGGACCGAGAACGGAGGCCGCTTTTGCTAAATCGCTACGATCGCTCGTCGCCGATGAACGGCGAGGCCGAGGTCAAATACCTCGATGGCGATTTTCGCGTGGTGCGCCCGGGCGCCTTTGTGCGCTGTGCGGTGACCGGCGTGCCGATCCCGCTCGAGGAGCTCAAATACTGGAGCGTCGAACGGCAGGAGGCCTATGCCTCGCCGGAGGCGGTGTTGCAGCGCCACCAGGCGCCGCGCGGCAAGTAGCTAGCGCCGGACTTTCGCCAGCAGCAGTCGGCGCAAGTCGTCGGCTTCGTCCACCACCAGCGTGACCGGCAGCACATGCGCGCGCGCGGCGAGCGCCGCCAGCAGCGGCTCGCCCGCCATGCGCGCGCGATCCTTCTCGGTGGTCAATAGCGCAAGTCCATCGTGCTCGGCCTGCATGACCAGTCCAGCGCCTTCCTCGCCACTGTAGCGGTGATGGTCGCCGAAGGCCTTGCGCTGCGCGATGGCGATGCCGGCTTGCGCGACGGTTGCGAAAAACTTCTCCGGATCGCCGATGCCGGCAAAGGCGAGAACCTTCCGCGGCTTCAGCGCCATGACCGCGGCCGGGTCGGGCACCAAGCGGCCATGGAACACCGGCAAGCCGCGCGCGGTGGCGGCAGCAACGGCGTCGCCGGCTCCCGCAGCCTCGCCCACCACCAGCAGCGCATCGCTGCGCGCGAGCTGGCTCACGAGCGGCGCGCGCAACGGCCCGGCCGGAAACACCTTGCCGTTGCCGATGCCGCGCCGGCCGTCGACCACCGCCAAAGTGAAATCCTTCACGAGCGCCGCGTTCTGCAAGCCGTCGTCCATGATGACGATGCTGGCGCCGGAAGCGGCGGCTGCTTGCGCGCCGGCGACGCGGTCGCGCGCCACCACGGTCGGCGCCACGCGTGCCAGCAGCAGCGCTTCGTCGCCGACTTGCGCAGCGCGATCGGCATGGGCGTCGACGAGCTTGGGACCGGCGAGACTGCCGCCATAGCCGCGACTGAGACAACAGGGGCGCTCGCCCGCCTGCTGCAGCATTTTCGCAAGCGCCATGACGGTCGGCGTCTTGCCGGCGCCGCCGAGCGTGAAATTTCCCACGCACAGCACCGGCAGCGCAGCGCGCGCGCCGGGCCCGGCCATGCGCCGCGCGGCGATGGCGCCATAGGCGGCGCCCAGCGGCGCGAGCAGGCCGGCGGCGAGAGAATCCTTGCGCCACCAGAAGGCCGGGTCACGCATGGTCGGCTCGCTGGCGCAGCGCAAGCTGCATCAAATAAGGCTCAAGCGATTGCAGTGTGCGCTCGAGCGCGCCGCTTAAGCCTTCCACCGTCGTGCGCGCGGCATCGGCGACGCGTGCGCGCGCGGCCGGGTCACCGAGCCAGGCGCTTAAGCCCGCGGTGAGCCGATCGGCGTCGGTGACCAGTTCGGCGCCGTGGGCGTGATCGAGCGCGGCGTAGAGCTCGGCAAAATTCCAGACATGCGGACCGTGCAGGATGGCGGCGCCGAGTTTGGCGGCCTCGATCGGGTTCTGGCCGCCATGGCGGACTAGCGAGCCGCCAACGAACACGACCGGCGCCAAGCGATAGATCAGACCGAGCTCGCCCACGGTATCCGCCACATAGATGTCGGTGGCAGCATTGGGCAGCTCGCCGCGCGTGCGCAAGCCCGCTTGCAGCCCGGCCGCGCGCGCGATCTCGACCACGCCCGGGCCGCGCTCGGGATGGCGCGGCGCGATCAGCGTCAGCAGGCCAGGGAAATTCGCGCGCAGGCGGGCGTGCGCCTCGATCACGATGCTCTCTTCGCCGGCATGGGTGGATGCCGCCGCGATCACTGGCCGGCCGGCGGTCGCATCCCGCAAGGCCGCGAGCGCGGCCGAATCGGCGGGCGGCGCCGGCACATCGAGCTTGAGATTGCCGGTGGTGACAATGCGCGGCGCGCCCAGTTCACCGAAGCGCCCGGCGTCGCCCGGCGTGCGCGCGAGGCAAAGATCGAACCGCCGCAGCAAATTGACGATCGTGTTCGGCAAATAGCGCCAGCGCTGGAACGAGCGTTCCGACAGCCGGCCATTGATCAGGATCATCGGCACGTTGCGCGTCGATGTCTCGATCATCATGTTCGGCCACAGATCGGATTCCACCAGCAGCGCCAGATCAGGCTGCCAATGGTCGAGGAAGCGGCGCACGAAGCGCGGCGCGTCGAGCGGCACGAATTGATGGATCACGCCGGCCGGCAGCCGCTGCTCGGCCAGCCCGCCCGAGGTGACGGTGCCGGTGGTCACCAGCATGCCGACCCCGCGCGCGGCGATGCGCTCGATCAACGGCAGCACGCTGGCGAGCTCGCCCACGCTGGCGCCATGCAGCCACACGAGCGCGCCCGCGGGGCGCGCGATGCGGGCTTCGCCGCGCCGCTCGGAGAGCCGCTCGCGCAGTTCCTTGCCGCGCTTGAGCCGGCGCGCCAGCATGAACGGCGCCAGCGGCACCGCCGCCGCCGACAGCAGCCGGTAGGCGCGCAGCGCGACGGGGAGCGGTTCGCTCACGGCTGCTGGCTCCGCTTGCGGTCGGCGATGTCGTAGGCGCGCGCCGTTACCCGGTTGAGCTCGCTCTCCACTTGTTGCCTGGCGGATTCCAGCGTCGCAGCGTCGGCGTCGCGCGAAACATAAATCGGGTCGCCCGCTATCATCGCCAGCCGGCTGCAGGGAAGATTGATCGCGGTCCGATCCCAATTATCGAGTTCGATCCGTCGGCTGCTCGCGATCGCTATTGGATAGATCGGCCGGCCGGAATGCTGCGCCAGCTTGACGACGCCGAGGCCGGCGACGCGTGAGACCTTGGGCACGTCGGCGGTGAGCGCGACATTGTAGCCCTGCGCGAGCGCATCGAGCATTTCGCTGAAGGCGGCGGCGCCGCCCTTGCGGTTGAATTCGCCGTTATGCGCGCCGGAGCCGCGAATGGTGCCGACGCCCAGCTGTTCGGCGGCGCGCGCGTTGATCTCGCCGTCGCGGTGGCGCGAGATCAGCACCTTGGCACGATGCTTGGCTTCGTCGCGCTTGATGAACGGCGTCAGGAAATGCTGGCCGTGCCACATCGCGATGATCGCCGGCATCTGCACGGTATCGTAGATCGTCGCCGGTTCGAGAGTCTTGCGGCTGGTGTACCAAACCAGGCGCAGATACCACGCCGCCGCGGTTCCAACGGCGCCCTGGAAGGCGGGCGATGCGGCGATCCGTCTGAATGATGGCATCGGCATCCGTTCTAGCGCCGACCCGCGCTGCCGGGGTCGAGCAGGCGGTGCAGGGGGACGATGAAATAGCGCATATGGGCGTTGTCGACGGTGTGCAAACGAGGTTGAACGTGTGCGATGCGAGGCCAAGCTTACGCGAACTCGGCTTGGCGGTCGCGCAACAGATCGATGAGCGTACCATGGCGGGCGGGACCGGCGGCAATCAGCGCGCCATGCACGACATGCGGTCGATTGTAGCTTAGCGCCCGGCCGGCAAAATCGGTCATCACGCCGCCGGCTTCGTGCACCAAAAGGTCGGCCGCCGCAAGGTCCCAGTCATGGCTGCCGCCGGAGGCGAAGGCGGCATCGAGTTGCCCATGCGCGACGCGGGTGAGCCGCAGGGCGAGCGAATGCACCTTGGGCTGGGCCAGAATGTTGGGGGTCAAACCGGAAAGTCTGTCGAGATAGCGCTTGGGTCCGGCCAGCCGGGCGCGTTCAAGCGTGTCGCCGCGGCTCGCCGCCATGCTGACGCCGTTGAGCGTGGCGCCTTCGCCGCGGACGGCGAGGAACATCTCGTCGGTCACCGGCGCATAGAGCGCGGCCAGCGCCGGGCGGCCGTGTTCGACCAGCGCCACTGAAATCGTCCAGTCGGCGCGGCCGGCGATATAGGCACGGGTGCCGTCGATCGGATCCACGATCCAGGCCAGCGCCATCGCGCGGCCGGGCAGGTGGTCTTCGGTTTCCTCCGACAGCCAGCCGGCCGCGGGCGCGAGCCGCGTGAGCCGCGCGCGCAAGAAATCGTTGACCGCGATATCGCCTTCGCTGACCGGCGAATTATCGTCGCCCTTGGTCCAGCGCTTGAACGGCCCGCGCGAGGTGACGCGCGCAAGCTCGCCGGCCTCGCGCATCACGGCTTCGAGGGAATCGCGCAGCGCCATGGCCTGATTCGCTTGCATTGATTAAATACCGTCCCTGACATTTTGCTTGCGCATGATCTTTTCCGAAAACCGGTTCCCACTTTTCGGGATCATGCGCCCGTCACTGGCCGGCAACGGTGAGGCCCTCCAGGCGCACGGTCGGCGCATTGGTGCCGTAACGGAATTCGAGATCGTTGGCGGGCGTCAGCGTGCGGAAGATGTCGAGCAGATGGCCGGCGATGGTGACCTCGCTCACCGGAAACGCCCGCTTGCCGTTCTCGATCCAGAAGCCGGAGGCGCCGCGGCTGTAGTCGCCGGTCACCATGTTGACGCCCATGCCGATCAGGTCGGTCACGTAGAAACCGTCGGCGATGTCGGCGATCAGCGCCTCGGGCGTAAGTTGGCCGGCGTCGAGATGCAGATTGGAAGCCCCCGGCGACGGACCTGAGGAAACGCCGCGCTGGGCGTGGCCGGTGGTGACGAGGCCAAGCTCGCGCGCGGTCGCGCTGTCGAGCAGCCAGGAGCGCAACACGCCGTCCTCGACCAGCGCGAGCTTGGCGCCGGCGACGCCCTCGCCATCGAACGGGCGCGAGCGCAGGCCGCGCTTGCGCAACGGATCGTCGATGATGCGGACGCCGTCGGCGAACAGCTTGGCGCCCATCTTGTCCATCAGGATGCTGGTCTTGCGCGCGATCGAGGCGCCATTGGCGGCGCTGGCGAGATGCGAAACCAGCGAGCCGGCCACGCGCGGATCGAACACCACCGGCACCTTGCGGGTGGACACCTTGCAGGGATTGAGCCGCTCGACCGCGCGTTCACCGGCGGTGCGGCCGATTTTCTCCGGGCTCTCCAAGTCAGCAGCGTGCAGCGCCGAGGAATAATCGTAGTCGCGCTCCATGCCGGTGCCGGTGCCGGCGATCGCGGTCATCGAGACGCCATGGCGCGAGCCCAGATAAGCGCCGCGAAAGCCATGGCTGGTCACCAGCACCATGCCGCCGATGCCGGCCGAGGCCGAAGCGCCGCCCGACTTGGCGACGCCTTTGACCGCGAGGGCGGCCTGTTCGGCGGCGCGCGCCATGGCCTCGAGCTGCTGCACGGTCGGCAGGTCGCGATCGATCAGGTCGAGATCGGGAAAATCGTGTGCCAGCAATTTCTCGTCGGCGAGGCCAGCGAACTTGTCCTCGGGCGCGGCGCGCGCCATCGCCACCGCGCGCTCGGCCAGCGCCGCGGTGCCGTCGATTCCCATATCGTTGGTGGAGACCACCGCCTGGCGGCGGCCGACCAGCACGCGCAGGCCGAGATCGTCGCCTTCCGCGCTCTCGGATTCCTCCACCGCGCCGTCGCGCACCTCGATCGACAGCGACATCGAGCGCACCACCACCGCATCGGCGGTGTCGGCGCCGGCGGCGCGGGCGGCCTGCACCAGCCGCTCGGCGCGGTCGATGAGAGGGCTCAGGTCGAACAAGGATGCGGCGGGTGCGAGCATGTTGATCTTTCAAATGGCGCCGAATGCGGTCCGGTGCAACCGCCGATCCGAACATTTTGCGGAAGCGTAGCAACACCTCGTCAATCATGGTTCGCAACCTGCCGTCAATCATGTAGCGCGAAGCGGGCCGCGTTACTGCCAGTTAACCGCGAACATTAAGCGGATTCCGACGCCTTTCCGCCATGATCGCCTCACGACCGGGCCAAATAAGCTCGGCGTGGGAGAGTTTGAGGCGTCAAATGCGAAGTGGCGGATGCCCCGCCGGGTCGGGCCGCGCATTGCGGCTCGACCCGTTCTGCCTGCCCGTGCGTTTCGCGGCGAGCGATGCCGCGGCCGACGAGCGGGTGCGGCATGTGGAGCTTTATCGCGAGCGCGTGGTGGTGCGGCGCTCGCTGCGCGGCATGCGCATGGCGCTCAATATGCCGGTCTCGGCCTTTGCCGGCGTCGCCATCAGGGTCGTGCCGGGCGAGGGCGGGGCGCAGAGCAGCGTTACTGTCGTGCTCGAACACAAGGATCCCGCGCTGGCGCTGCCGCTGTTCGTCTCGGTCGAGGTCGACGACGCTTTTGCCGAATGGCGCAGCTGGGGCCGTGTGCTGGGTCTGCCCTTGCTGGTCGCGGAAGACGACGGAGAATTGCGCGAGCCGTTCGCGCGCATGGGTGGCGTGTGCATCGAACGCGTGCGTCCGCGCCGGCGCCGCCGCAGCGCGCTCAAGCGCCGCCGCCCCTCGATGCCGCTGCGCCGCGGCGTGACCAAGATCACCGACGCCACGCCGGTGCATCGCGAAGAGCGCGAGATCATCGCCAGGAATTAGCCCATCAACTGTCATCGCCCGCGAAGGCGGGCGATCCAGTAATCGCCATCATCATTTGTGTGTATTGGGTCCCCGCCGGAGCCTGTCATCGGGCCGCGCTTTGCGCGGAGCCGTTGGTGGCCGAAGCGGCCGCTATCAGGGCGTGCTCGCCCGGTTCCAGTTATGGCCGGGCTTGCCGTAATAGAAGCCGTTGGAGAATGGCGCGTCGAATTTGAGGGCATCGAGACGAGCCGCCGCCTCCGTTACGTCGATGCGGCGGTCGAGGACGCCGCGGAAGATCGCGGCCACCTCCACCATGTCGCAACTATGCGGCGACAGCCGAAAGCGGCTCACGCCCATCGCCTGCATATCCGCCAGTTCGCCGACCAGGTTGAGGTAATCGTGCGATAGCGTCTGGATGCCGTTGACCGCCAGGAACGGCTTGTCCTCGAGCGTGCGCAGCGACATGCCGTCGGGATCGTTCTGGCAGATGAACTGGCAGCTGTCCTTGGTGAGGCCGTGGGCGCGCGCGTGATAGCAACGCGCCGACAGCGCCAGCGGCAGCCGGCCGAACACCTGCACTTCGACCGTGACGCCGAGCTTGGCCGCTTCCGCGCACAGCGCAGCAATGGCGGTCGCCGGCATTTCCGGCGGCAGGCAGACATTGCAGGCGCCGTGACGGGCCAGCACGGCAACGGTGCGCTCATTGTAGACATTCATGAATGGGCCGGCGTGATGCGGCCGCCCGCGCAGACGCAACAGGGCGGCGCCGTCGTTCGCCTCCACCACAGCCGTTGGCTCGGCGCAGACGCTGTCCACCAATTTCCGTTCCAGCTTGGACATCACTTCGGCCAGCGTGGAGAACACGATGGTCTTGCCGGCGGCCGACAGCCGTGCGGCCACCGCTTCAAGATACGGCTCGAACAACGGCGCGCGCTTGAAGCAGATGACTTCGCCGAGATAGACGGTCGCCACCGGCGCTTCATCGGCGATGCGGAAATAGAAATCGCGCCAGCTCTCCGGGCTCCAGTTGAACAGAACCGGCCCCAGCGTGACCTCGCCCGCTTGGCTCTGCACCGCTATCTCCATCGCTTGCTGGGGAAGGCGCCTTCGGTCTCGCGGCGGCCTTCCGTGAGCGCCAGCAGGCTGGCGAAGGCGGCCTCGCGGCCGGCCATGATATCGTCCACCGCCTTGCGGAAGGCGGACACCACCGACTTCACGTAAGCGCGGCTGCGCTGGCGGCCCTCGATCTTGAGCGCGGTGACGCCGGCGCGCATGAGATCGGGCAGCAGCGCCGACAAATTGAGGCTGACCGGCTCCTCGAAGGCGTAGTAGCCGCCGGTCTGCGCGCCGCACAGATAGCGGCCCTTGCAGATGGTGGTATAGCCGGCGCTTTCGCCGCGTGCGAAGCAGTCGACCACGTATTCGCCGAGCCGCGTGGTCAAGTTGCGCTCGGCATCCTCCTCATAATGCACATCCGCCGCCGGCGAGCAGATGCCGTCCATATTGGTGGACGCGCCGGTCACGTAGTTGGTGAGACTGCAACGCCCTTCCGCCATCATGCCGATATTGCCGAACACGAAGGCTTCGATTTCGCACGGGATCTGCCGATGCAGCTCGGCGATCTCGGCGACCGTCAGCATGCGCGGCAGCACCACGCGTTTGACGCCGAATTCCTCGCAATAGAAGCGGATGGCCTCGGGCGAGGAGGCGCCGGCCTGCACCGACAGATGCAGCCGCAGGTTCGGATAGCTGCGCGCGGCGTAATCGGCCACGCCCATGTCGGCAACGATGACGGCGTCGACGCCGAGGCGGGCGGCTCCGTCGATCGCGTCGCGCCACATCGCGAACTTGCCAGCCGGTGGAAACGTGTTGATGGCGAGCAGCACCTTGGCCTCGCGGGCGTGGGCATAGCCGAGCGATTGTTCGACCTCGGGAATCGTGAAATTCAATCCGGGAAAATTGCGCGCATTGGTCTCGTTCTGCAGGCCGCAATAGACCGCGTCGGCTCCGGCATCGACGGCGGCGCGCAACGCGGCCGGCGTTCCGGCCGGGCAGACCAGCTCCGGGCGTTGGTAGCCTTGCGCTTCCGTCATCAAACTATTTCCCCCGCACCGACCGCACCACCGACAAGGCCAGCGCCGCCGGCGCCGACAGCAGCCCGAAGCTGGCGACCACGCTGTCGAGCGCGCTGCCCTCGAAATCGTCGAGCGCATTGCGCAGCGCCACCACCGCTTCGGTATCCCCACTCACCTGCAGATCGCGGGAAAAGAACAGCGCGTCGCCGTCGAGTGAGCCATCGATCATGTCGAGCAGATTGAAGAAGGTGCCGGCGATGCCGGCGTCGTGCACGGGGCGTTCATAGCGGCGATACGCGGTCAGCCGCGGCCGCGCGGCCTGCGGCGCCAGCACCAGCACGAACGGCAGGTCGATCGGATCGATCAGGAAGCGCTTGCCGGCGTGCGGCCCGAGGCGGGCGAACAGCTCGGGGCGCGACTGCGCCACATGGGTGGCGATGCGGCTGAACATGGGTTGCAGCAGCGCCAGCGGCACCGGCGCCAGCAGCAGGCTGGGGGCGTTCTGCAACAGCGTTTTGAGCGGCGAGGTGGCAGGATCGGCGCGGGAGGGGGCTAACATTGGCGCAAGATAGCGCCGCGGCCACGGCGGGGGTTTGATCAAGGTCAAGGCGCGGATGGGATGGGGGGCGGTTGCCGGGCGAGCGCGCGCAACCGCGACTATTCCGGCGGCCCATATCCGCCCGCGGTCGGGCTCTGGATGATGACCGCCTCATTGGCGTCGATCACGGTGTCGTCGCAGCCTTGCAGGCGCTCCAGGCGGCCGTCCTGGCGGCGCGCCCAGTTCTCGCCGACCTGGCCGGCTTGCCCGCCGGCGAGGCCGAACGGCCGCACCCGGCGGTGGCCGGACAAAATCGTGCATTCCATTTTTTCCAGGAAGCGGATGGTGCGGCGGATGCCGTCGCCGGCGTGCCATTGGCCCTTGCCGCCGGAGCCGGTGCGGATATGGAAATCCTCCAACACGACGGGATAGCGGAACTCCAGCACCTCCGGATCGGTGAGCCGGGTGTTGGTCATATGCGTATGCACGGCGTCGGTGCCGTTGAAACCGGGGCCGGCCGGCGAGCCGGAGCAGATCGTTTCGTAATATTGATACTTGGCGTTGCCGAAATTGAGATTGTTCATGGTGCCTTGCGCGGCGGCCAGGCTCCCGAGCGCGCCGAACAGGCAATTGGTCACCGCTTGCGAGGTTTCGACATTGCCGGCGACCACGGCGGCCGGATATTCCGGCGTCAGCATCGACTGCGGCGGAATGACGATGTTGATCGGCCGCAGGCAGCCGGCATTCATCGGGATATCGTCGTCCACCATCACGCGGAACACGTAAAGCACGGCCGCGCGCGTCACCGGCTCGGGCGCGTTGAAATTGGTCGGCTGCTGCGGCGAGGTGCCGGTGAAATCGACGGTGGCCTCGCGCTTGTGTCGGTCGACCGTGATCTTCACCTTGATCACGGTGCCCTGGTCCATCTCGTAGGAGAACTCGCTGTCGTGCAGCCGGTCGATGACGCGGCGCACGCTTTCGGCCGCGTTGTCCTGCACGTGCTGCATATAGGCCTGCACCACCGGCATGGTGAACAGCGTCACCATCTTGCGCAGCTCGGCCACGCCCTTCTCGTTGGCGGCGATCTGCGCCTTGATGTCGTTGATGTTCTGGATTGGATTGCGCGCGGGATATTTGGCTTGCGTGAGCGCCGCCATCAGCGCCGGCTCGCGGAAACGGCCGCGATCGACCAGCTTGAAGTTGTCCATATAGACGCCTTCCTGCTCGATGGTGGTAGCGTTCGGCGACATCGAGCCGGGCGAGATGCCGCCGACATCGGCGTGATGGCCGCGCGCGGCCACCCAGAACAAAATCTTTTTCTTCTTGTCGTCGAACACCGGCGTGCAGACGGTGATGTCGGGCAAATGCGTGCCGCCGTTATAGGGCGCGTTGATGGCATAGACGTCGCCGGGCGCGATGCGCCCTTTGTTCTCGCGGATGATGGTCTCCACCGCGCGGTCCATGGAGCCGAGATGCACCGGCATATGCGGCGCATTGGCCACCAGCATGCCGTCATGCGCAAACACCGCGCAGGAGAAATCGAGCCGCTCCTTGATGTTGACTGAATAGGCGGTGTTCTGCAGCGACACGCCCATCTGCTCGGCGATCGACATAAAAAGATTATTGAACACTTCCAGCATCACCGGATCGGCATGGGTGCCGATGGCGTGCGTGCGCTTGAGCTTGACCGCGCGGGTGAGCAGCAGATGGTTTTTCGCCGTCAGCTCGGCCTGCCAGCCGGGCTCGACCACGATGGTCTGGTGCGGCTCGATGATGATGGCGGCGCCTTTCACTTTTGCGCCGATCTTGAGCTGGTCGCGGCTATAGACATTGGCCTTGTGCCACGCGCCACCGGAAAAGAACTGCGTGCGCCGCGCCGGCGGCGGCGGCAGCCGGCCGGCCGCGCGCCGGGCCGCCTTTTCGCTGAACTTGGCGCCGCCGCCGACCGCTTCCACCGACACCGCTTCGACCACGATTTGCTTGGCTCGGTCGATGAAGCCGAAGCGCGCCTTGTGCGCCTTTTCGAAGGCGTGCTTCATCGCCGCAAGGCTGCCCGCTGTCACCACCAGCGCGGTGTCGGTGCCGGCGTAGCGGATATGCGCGCGCACGATCACCTTGATCTTGGGCAGCGGGACGCCCTGGCCGGCCACCTCGTCTTTGACTTGTCTGCCGATGCGCGCCCCGATGCGCTTGATGGCGGCGAGCGCCTTGTCGCCGAACGGCAATTCGATCGCCTGCTCGCGGGTGGCCCGAATGTCGGCGAGCCCCATACCGTAGGCGGACAGCAGCGACGAAAACGGATGAATCAGCACGCGCGTCATGCCGAGGCTGTCGGCGACCATGCAGGCATGCTGGCCGCCGGCGCCGCCGAAGCAGTTGAGCGCGTAGCGGGTCACGTCATAGCCGCGCTGCACGGAAATCTTCTTGATCGCGTTCGCCATGTTCTCGACCGCG
>DATBZY010000053.1:0-8001 GCA_036512915.1 Pseudolabrys sp.
CTCGTCGCCCGGCACGGCTATCGTACCCCAGCTCAGGTGCGAGCCGATCAATCCCGGGTTGATCAGACAGTCACAACCGACCTATCATTGGCCGCCTGAATAAGCTCAGCCGGGTGTCTCAAAACCGGGCCGCAGTACAAAGCCAAAACCGGGCGACAGCTTCGCGGTGTTCGGCGTCGGCGCGGTTGGACTATCGGGCCTGATGGCGGCGAAAATCGCCGGCTGCGATCCGATCATTGCCGTGGATGTGCACGAGCATCGCTTGGCGCTCGCGCGCGAATTCGGCGCCACCCACACCATCAATCACAGCGGTCGCACGGATGTGGTGGCCGAGATCCGCAAGCTCACCGGCCTTGGCCTGCGCTTCTCGCTGGAGACCTCGGCGCTTCCCTCCGTGTTCCGGGAAGCCGTCGAAGCGTTGATGCCGGCCGGAACCTGCGTGCTGCTCGGCAGCGCGCGCGCCGGCACCGAGGTGTCGTTCGAAACGCCGTTCCTGCAGAACGGCCGCACCGTGCGCGGCGTGATCCAGGGCGACAGCGTGCCGCAGCAGTTCATTCCGCAGCTGGTCGATCACATCGTGGCCGGCCGCTTCCCGCTCGAGCGCATGATGACGTTCTACGATCTCGCCGACATCAACCGCGCGGCGGCGGAATCGAGCGCGGGCCAGACCATCAAGCCGGTGCTGAGAATGCCGCATTAGGTCGCGTCACGCCGCCTTGGCCGGCGCCGCGATGCTCGCCAACTTGCGCAGGATGGCGGCGGTGCCTTTCAGGCGATCTTCCGGCCGCTCCCAATCGTCAAAAAACACCACTTTCTGATCGGGCCGGATGCGCACCGCGCTGCCCTGCTTTTGAATGTAAGAAATCAGGCCTTCCGGATTGGCGAAGATGTTGTCGCGGAACGCTAGCACCACGCCCTTCGGCCCGGCCTCGATTTTTTCCACATTGCTGCGCCGGCACAGCGCCTTGATCGCCACAATCTGCAACAGATGCTCGACTTCCCCGGGCAGCGGCCCGAAGCGATCCACCATTTCAGCCGCGAAGGACTCGATGTCGCGCTCGTCCTCGATCTCGGCCAGCCGCCGGTACAGCGCGAGCCGCACCGACAGGTCGGCGACATACTCTTCCGGGATGAGCACCGGCGTGCCGATGGTGATCTGCGGCGACCAGCGGTCGGCGACTGGCGCGGTGATGCCGGCCTTCAAGCTCATCACTGCTTCTTCCAGCATCTGCTGGTAAAGCTCGAAGCCGACCTCCTTGATGTGGCCGGACTGCTCGTCGCCGAGCAGATTGCCGGCGCCGCGGATGTCGAGATCGTGCGAGGCGATCTGGAATCCGGCACCGAGCGTGTCGAGCGATTGCAGCACTTTCAGCCGCCGCTCGGCCTGCGGCGTTATCTTTTGCTGCGCCGGCAGCGTGAACAGCGCATAGGCGCGCAGCTTCGAGCGCCCGACCCGCCCGCGCAACTGATAGAGCTGCGACAGGCCGAACAAATCGGCGCGGTGCACGATCAACGTATTGGCGGTCGGAATATCGAGGCCGGACTCGATGATAGTCGTGGACAGCAGCACGTCGTATTTGCCGTCGTAGAAGGCCGACATGATGTCGTCGAGCACGGTCGGCGGCATCTGTCCATGCGCGACCGCGACCCGCACTTCCGGCACGTTCTTGTCGAGGAAATCCTTGGCGCCCGCCAGATCTTCGATGCGCGGGCACACATAGAACGCCTGGCCGCCGCGGTATTTTTCGCGCAGCATCGCCTCGCGCACCACCAGCGGATCGAACGGCGACACGAAGGTGCGCACCGCCAGACGGTCGACCGGCGGCGAAGCGATGATCGAGAGGTCGCGCACGCCGCTGAGCGCGAGCTGCAAGGTGCGCGGGATCGGCGTCGCGGTCAGCGTCAGCACATGCACTTCGGCGCGTAGCGTCTTGAGCTTCTCTTTGTGCGCGACGCCGAAATGCTGCTCCTCATCCACCACCACCAGCCCCAAGTCCTTGAACTTGATGCCCTTGCCGAGCAGCGCGTGGGTGCCGATGACGATGTCAACACTGCCGTCGGCAAGCCCGGCCTTGACCGCATTGAGTTGCGCCGTCGGTACCAGCCGCGAGGCCTGCGCCACGTTCACCGGAAAGCCGCGGAAACGCTCGCTGAAGGTCTTGAAGTGCTGGCGCGCCAGCAGCGTGGTCGGCACCACAATGGCGACCTGCTTGCCGTTAATGGCGGCGTTGAAGGCCGCGCGCAGCGCAACTTCGGTCTTGCCGAAGCCGACATCGCCGCAAATCAGACGGTCCATCGGGCGGCCGGAGGAGAGATCCTTGACGGTCGCCTCGATGGCGGCGAGCTGGTCGTCGGTCTCCTCGTAAGGAAAGCCGGCGCAGAACTCGTCATAGGCACCAGGCCCGACGGTCAGCCGCGGCGCTTCGCGCAATTGCCGTTCGGCCGCGATCTTGATTAACTCGCCCGCGATCTCGCGGATGCGGCTCTTCATGCGCGCCTTGCGCGCCTGCCAGTTGCCGCCACCGAGCCGGTCCAACTCGACATTGGCCTGCTCGGATCCGTAGCGCGACAACAGGTCGACGTTTTCCACCGGCAGGAACAGCTTGGCGCCCTCGGCGTAATGAATCTCCAGGCAATCGTGCGGCGCGCCAGCCGCCTCGATCGCCTGCAGGCCGATGAAGCGGCCGATGCCGTGATCGACGTGCACCACCAGATCGCCGGACGCCAGGCTGGTCGCCTCGGCGATGAAATTGTCCGCGCGCCGCATGGCGCGGCGCGGACGCACCAGCCGGTCGCCGAGAATATCCTGCTCGCTGACGATTGCCGTTTCGTCAGTCTCGAACCCGGATTCGATGCCGAGCACCGCCAGCGCCACCGTGTGCTTGGGCAAGCTGAGGGCCTGCGGCCAGGACCCGACGGCTGTGAGATTGTGCAGCTTATGGTCGGCGAGCACGTGGCTCATGCGCTCGCGGGCGCCCTCGCTCCAGAGCGCGATCGCCACCCGCTTGCCGGCCGCCTGCCGCGCCAGTACGTGCTTGCTCACCGCTTCGAACACATTGGCGGCGGGCTCGGCGCGCTCGGCGCTGAAGTTGTGGCCGGCGCGCGCGCCGACATCGATCACGTCACGCGCGTCCGGCACCGCGAATTGCGTCAGCCGCGCCAGTGCCGAGGTGTCGAGCCGCTCTTTCCATTCCGCTTCCGCTAAATAAAGACGCGCGGGCGGCAACGGCTTGTAGGGCGGCGTCACGCCTTCCTTAAACGCCTCACGCCGGGCATCGTAATAGTCGCTGATCTGCGTGAAGCGCTCATGCGCGGCGTCTTCCGCCAGCGGCTCGAGCGCGAGCGCCGTGCCCGGCAGATAGTCGAACACGGTTTCGAGCTTGCTGTGGAACAGCGGCAGCCAGTGTTCCATGCCGGGATGGCGGCGACCCTCGCTCACCGCTTCGTACAGCAGGTCGTTGGGCGCGGTGGCGCCGTACTCGGCGACATAGCCGGTGCGGAAGCGGCGGATGGTCTCGGTGATGAGCTGGAATTCCGCGACCGGAACCAGATCGAGCGCGCGCAACTGGCTTTCGCTGCGTTGCGTCTGCGGATCGAAGGTGCGGATCGTCTCCAGCGCGTCGCCGAAGAAATCGAAACGCACCGGCATGTCCATGCCGGGCGGAAACAGATCGAGGATGCCGCCGCGCACCGCATAGTCGCCCGGCTCGCGTACCGTTGAGGCGCGGGTGAAGCCATTGAGCTCCAGCCACTCGATGACGCCGTGCATGCCGAGCACATTGCCGGGCGCAACCGACAGCGCATGGGTGGCGACGAATACGCGCGCCGGCACGCGTTGCAGCGCGGCGTTGACGGTGGTGAGCAGCACCGACGGCCGATCGCGGCCTTTCACCCTTGCAAGCCGCGACAGCGCGGTCATGCGCTGCGCCACCACCGACGCGTTCGGCGACACCCGGTCATAGGGCAGACAATCCCAGGCCGGAAATTCCATCACGGCAATATCGGGGCCGAAGAACGCCAGCGCGCGCGACAACGCCGCCATGCGCTGGCCGTCGCGGCAGATCACGCCCAGCGAAATCGCCGGCGCATGCTCACGCGCCGCGACCGCGCGCGCGAGATCGGCCAGCACCAATCCTTCGGCGCCGTCGGCAACTTGCGAGAGCGTGAGCGCCTTGCCGGGCCGCAACAATTCGGCGGGAGATTTCGCCATCGCGCTCACTTACATTGCTTGTGCATGATCTATTCCGAAAATCGGTTCCCACTTTTCGGGATCATGCACTGGTCGTATCGCCGTAATGGAAGTCGCGCAGGCGACGGAACAATGCGGTGTCGACCTCCGGCGGCGCCGTTTGTACGCCACTGACCCAGCCGAAGATTTGCTGGTCGGGAAACTCGAGCCAGCGCTCGTATTCGTCGAGCTCGGCGTCACTCAACGTCGCGATCTGCGCGTCGGCGAAACGGCCGAGCACCAGGTCCATCTCGCGCATGCCGCGATGCCAGGAGCGGAACAGCAGCCGCCGCTGGCGCGCGTCCAGCCCATCGCTCGAAATCCCGGTTCCGGTCATCGCTTTTCTCCAACGCCAAAAACCCGGACGGGGCCGGGCGGGGTCTATATAGAGGGCCTGAGCCACGCTGTCAGCCGCTTGCTTTGCACAGCCCCCTCATTGCGTCCGCATGGCGCGCAAGCCAGCATGCCGCCCATGCGGCCCGACATGCTCAGCCCCCTGTTCTCCGCGCTCACCAGCCTGCCCGGCGTCGGGCCGAAGCTGGAACGGCTCTATGCCCGGCTGCTCGATCGCGAGGTGCCGCGCGTCATCGACCTGCTGCTGCACCTGCCGTCCGGCACGATCGACCGCCGCGCACGGCCGAAGCTGCGCGAGGTGCAGGCCGGCCAGGTGGTCACCGTGGCGGTGACCGTCGAAGAGCATCGTCCCGCTCCGCCGCACCGCGCGCGCGCGCCCTATCGTATCCTCGCCAGCGATGACACCGGCACCCTCACGCTCACTTTTTTCAACGCGCGCAAGGATTACCTGGAGAAGCTGCTGCCGGTGGGCGAAACCCGCTACGTCTCCGGCACCGCCGAGTTCTACGACGGCATGCTGCAGATGGTGCATCCCGACCGGGTGGTGGACGAGAAAGGTTTAGCCGATCTGCCGCTGGTCGACCCGGTCTATCCGCTCACCGAGGGGCTCGCGCTCGGCAATGTGCGACGCGCGATGCACGGCGCGCTGGCGCGGCTGCCCGCACTGCCGGAATGGCAGGACGCGGCCTGGATCGCGCGCGAGCGTTTTCCCGTCTTCGGCGACGCCTTGCGCCATCTGCATCGGCCGGCCGAGCCGCACGACATTCTACCTGAGAGCCTGGCCTGGACGCGGTTGGCTTACGACGAACTGCTCGCCGGCCAGCTCGCGCTCGCGCTGGTGCGCGCGCATATGCGCCGGCAGGCCGGCCGCGGCAGCGCCAGCGAGGGCCGCTTGCGCGCGCGCATCCTGAAGGCGCTGCCTTATGCCCTCACCCATTCGCAGCAGCAGGCGGTCAACGACATCATCAACGACCTCGCCCTGCCGCAGCGCATGTTGCGGCTGCTGCAAGGCGACGTCGGCTCCGGCAAAACCGTGGTGGCGCTGGTCGCCGCTGCCGCCGTGATCGAAGCCGGCCGGCAGGCCGCCTTCATGGCGCCGACCGAACTGCTCGCCCGCCAGCACCTCAACACCATCGCGCCGCTGGCGGAAGCCGCCGGCATTCGCGTCGCCATCCTGACCGGCCGCGAGCGCGGGCCCGCGCGCAAAGAAACTCTCGACCGGCTCACGCTCGGCGACATCGATCTCTTGATCGGCACCCATGCGTTGTTCCAGGAGGATGTCGCGTTTCACGATCTGGCGCTCGCCGTGGTCGACGAGCAGCACCGCTTTGGCGTGCATCAGCGGCTGGCGCTGGCACAGAAGGGCGAGGCGGTCGACGTGCTGGTGCTCACCGCCACGCCGATCCCGCGCACGCTGGTGCTCACTTTTTTTGGCGACATGGATGTCTCGGAATTGCGCGAAAAGCCGGCCGGCCGCCAGCCGATCGATACCCGCACCATTCCGATGTCGCGGCTGGAAGAAGTCGAGGATGCGGTCGGCCGCGCGCTTAGCCAGGGCCAGCGCGCCTATTGGGTCTGCCCGCTGGTCGAGGAGTCCGAGAAGATCGATCTGGCCGCGGCGGAGGCGCGCTACGAGGAGCTGCGCAAGCGCTTCGGCAGTGCGGTCGATCTGGTGCACGGCCGCATGAAAGGCAGCGACAAGGACGCCGCCATGCAGCGCTTCTCGTCAGGCAAGACGCAGCTCCTGGTCGCCACCACGGTGATCGAAGTCGGCGTCGATGTGCCGGAGGCTACCATCATTGTGGTCGAGCATGCCGAGCGCTTCGGTCTGGCCCAGCTGCATCAGTTGCGCGGCCGCATCGGGCGCGGCAGCGGCCATTCCACCTGCCTGCTGATCTACAAGGCCCCGCTCGGCGAAACCGCCAAGGCGCGGCTCGCCATCCTGCGCGAGACCGAGGAC
Organism: Pseudolabrys sp.; assembly: GCA_036512915.1. GTDB lineage: Bacteria > Pseudomonadota > Alphaproteobacteria > Rhizobiales > Xanthobacteraceae > Pseudolabrys. The sequence continues at coordinate 6,543 of DATBZY010000053.1, forward strand.
GGCTTCCGCATCGCCGAGGAGGACCTGCGCCTGCGCGGCGAAGGCGACCTGCTCGGCACCAGGCAAAGCGGTATGCCCGGCTTCCAGATCGCGCGCATCGAGACGCACGGCAAATATCTCGGCGCCGCGCGCGACGATGCCGCCTTGGTGCTCGCGCGCGACCCGACGCTCGCCGACCCACGCGGACAGGCGCTACGCCATCTGCTCTATCTGTTCGGCAAGGACGAGGCGATCAAGCTGATCCGCGCGGGCTGACTTCTTATCCCTCCCCGTCTTCGGGGAGGGATTAAGGAAAACTCACTTCGCGCTCACCGGCGACTTGGCGCCCTGCGCCGCCCGCGCGGTGGCCGCGAGCGACGCGAGCTTTTTCTGCGCGTCGTTGTCGGGCTGCACCATGCCGGCGGAAATCAACAGCGTCATCGCGCTTTCGACCGAGATGTCGAGCACGATCAGGTCCTTGCGCAATACATAAAAGAAGAATCCGGTGGTCGGATTGGGCGTGCACGGCATGAAGGCCGAGACATGCTCGCCCTCCGGCAGCCGCTCCGCCACATCGCCGCTCGGCGCCTGCGACAGAAACACCAGCGACCACATGCCGGGCGCCGGAAACTCCACCAGCGCCACTTGCCGGAAGCTCGAACCCGACTTCGAGAACAGAGTCTCGAAAATCTGCTTCATGGTCTTGTACACCGGCCGCACGATCGGCATGCGGTTGAGCAGGCTTTCGCCGAGCTCGACCAGCGTGCGCCCGACCAGGTTGGCGGTGAGGAACCCAAGCAGCGTGAGCGCGACGAAGGCGATCACTAGGCCGGTGCCGGGGATCGGCCAAGGCAGATAGGTTTCCGGCCGATAGACCGGCGGGATGACCGGGCGCACCAGATCGTCCACCCAGGTGATGAACGACCAGCTCAGATAGGCGGTGACCAACACGGGGCCGGCGACCACCAGGCCGGTGAGGAAATAGTTGCGGATGCGCGCGACGGCGCCGTGCTGCGGCACCGCCACCTTCTCCATATCGGAAGTCAGCGCCTCCTCGCTTAGGTTTTTGTCGATCTCGGACATGGCGCGATCTTATTCCACCGTGACCGATTTCGCGAGATTGCGCGGCTGATCCACGTCGGTGCCGAGGGCAACCGCCGTATGGTAGGCGATCAATTGCACCGGAATGGCATAGACCAATGGCGTCACCGCCGATGCCATCTCCGGCAAAGTGAGCGTCACCACCGACTCGATGGTGGCTTCCTTGGCGCCCCGCGGGTCGGTGACCAGGATGATCTTGCCGCCGCGCGCGGCCACTTCCTGCATGTTCGACACGGTCTTCTCGAACACCCGATCGTGCGGCGCGATCACGATCACCGGCATGGTCTCGTCGATCAGCGCGATCGGCCCATGCTTGAGCTCGCCGGCGGCATAGCCTTCGGCGTGGATGTAGGAGATTTCCTTGAGCTTGAGCGCGCCT
>DATBZY010000054.1:0-21801 GCA_036512915.1 Pseudolabrys sp.
CGGCCACACGCCGATCACGCCGTTCGAGCCGCCGGTGAAACCTTCCCACTGGAACACGGCCGCCCAGACGATTTGCGCAAACGCCAATGTCAGCATGGCGAGATAGACGCCGGAGAGCCGTACCGCGAACCAGCCAAACAGCAGCGCGCCGGCAAGCGCCACCAGCGGCGCGGCCGCAAGCGCGAGCGCCATCGGCGCGGCCAGCCATTTCACCAGCAGTGCCGCGCCATAAGCGCCGAGCCCGAAATAGGCCGCGTGCCCGAACGAATGCATGCCGCCCGGGCCCATGATGAAATGCAGGCTGGTCGCGAACAGCACCGCGATCAGCACATCGATGCCGAGGATCAGCAGATAAGGCGAGCTTTGCGCCAACAGCGGCAGGCATAACAGCAAAGCCAACACCATGGCGCCGAGCGCTTTCAGCATGGGCGTAGCGGCGCGGATCGGCTCCTCCGGCTCGGCGATCGAACGCACCGCGGCTTGCGCGCGGCCGAGCAGGCCATAAGGGCGCGCGATCAGCACTACCGCCATCACCAGGAATTCGGCGACCAGCGTGAGCTTGGAGAAATTCACGGTGACAAAGCCGAGATCGACGACGCCGATGCCGATGCAGAGCGCCTTGACCTCGGCGATGATGACGGCGGCGAGATAGGCGCCGGTGATCGATCCCATGCCGCCAACCACGACCACCACGAAAGCGTCGCTGATCGCCACCAGGTCGGTGGCGAGATTGGCCGGCTCGCGCGCCACCTGCAAAGCGCCGCCGAGGCCTGCGAGAGCTGCGCCAAGCGCGAACACGGAGGTAAACAGGATCGACTGATTGACGCCGAGCGCGCCGACCATTTCGCGGTCCTGCGTCGCCGCGCGCACCAGACGGCCGAAGCGCGTGCGGGCGAGCGCAAAATGCAGGATCAACAGCACCAGCGGGCCAACAAAGATCAGGAACAAGTCGTAGCTCGGCAGCTGGCGGCCGAGCACTTCGATCGCCCCGCGCAGGCCCGGCGCGCGCGGCCCCAGCAGATCCTCCGGGCCCCACAGCCAGAGCGTGGCGTCGTTGATTACCAGCACCAGCGCGAAGGTGGCGAGCAGCTGGAACAGTTCGGGCGCGCGATAAATCCGCCGCAGCAGCATGATCTCGATCAGCGCACCAATGGCGCCGACCATAATCGCGGTGGCCAGGATGCCGCCCCAGAAGCCGAGCCCGCCGCCGATATGGGTGGCGAACGAATAGGCGATGTAGGTCCCCAGCATATAGAGGGACCCGTGCGCGATATTGATGATGCGGGAGACGCCGAAGATCAGCGACAGGCCGACAGCGATAAAGAACAGGCCGGAAGCGGTGGAGAGCCCGTTGAGCGCCTGAAATAGGAATGCGCTGAAAGTCATGTGTGAAGGGTCACCTCTCCCCGCGGCGCGGGGAGAGGTTAGCTAAGCATATTAAGACCGCCTTTAGTCCGCCGCCGGGCGGAGTTTCTTAACCTCGGCATCGCTCGGCAGTACCGAGGCGCCGTCGACATACTTGAAGTCGACCATGGTGCCCTTGCCGCCTTCCAGCGCGAGCTTGCCGACAAAGGCGCCCATGGTGGCCTGATGATCGCTCGCCCGGTAGTGGAACGGTCCGAACGGACTGTCGACTTTCAGGTCCTTGAACGCTTCCACCAGCTTTTCGGTATCGGTCGACTTCGCCTTGGCGATGCCGGCAGCCAGCGATTTCATGGTGACGTAGCCGACAATCGAGCCGAGCCGCGGATAGTCGTTGTACTTCTTCTGGTAAGCGTCCAGGAACGCCTTGTGCGCCGGCGTTTTGATCTTGTCCCACGGATAGCCGGTGACGACCCAGCCGATCGGGGTCTCGTCCTTGAGCGGATCGAGGTATTCCGGCTCGCCCGACAACAGGCTCACCACCGTGCGGTTCTTGAACACGCCGCGGGTATTGCCCTCGCGCACGAATTTCGCGAGATCGCCGCCGAACAGCACGTTGAAGATCGCGTCCGGCTTGGCGTCGTCGATCGCCTGCGCGACCGCGCCGGCGTCGATCTTGCCGAGCGGCGGCGCCTGCTCGGTGACGAATTCGACGTCGGGCTGCGCCTTCTTCATCAGCGCCTTGAAGTTCTCCGCCGCCGACTGGCCGTATTCGAAGTTCGGGTAAACCAGCGCCCAGCGCTTTTTCTTGGCAGCGGTTGCCGCCGGCATCAGCATCGCCACCTGCATGTAGGTCGTTGCGCGCAGGCGGTAGGTGTACTTGTTGCCGTTCTGCCAGGTGATCTTGTCGGTCAGTGGCTCGGCGGCGAGGAAAAACACTTTCTTCTGGCCGGCGAAATTGGTGACCGCGAGACCGATATGCGAAAGGAACGTGCCGGCGATCACCGCGACGCCCTCGCGAGTGACCAGCTCCTCGGCCACGCGTACGGCTTCACCGGGATTGGCGCCGTCGTCGCGCGAAATCACTTCCAGTTTCTTGCCGAGCACGCCGCCCTTGGCGTTGATCTCCTCGATCGCCATTTCCCAGCCCTTTTTGTACGGGTCGAGAAAGGCGGGCTGCGACTTGTAGCTGTTGAGCTCGCCGATCTTGATGGTCTGCTGGGCCGCTGCCGGCGTGGCGAGGCCGGCGGCAAGGCTAGCTGCGAGCGCGAGATTGAACACCTGACGCTTCGGTCTCATGACTTGGCTCCCTGCGTGGCGGTTGACCGTGCTTCTCTAGCGCGGGTCCGTGCTTGGCTAAGTCTGCAACCTGTCGCCTCCGACCGGCGAACTTATTTGTGCACAAATAGTCCGACCGCAGGCCCAAGCTTGTCAAGCAAAGCATCCCAGCAGAGATGCCTCAATTCTGCGCGCTGTCAGCCCGTGAGCTTGTCGCGGAAGCGGTCCATCAGCGGCTTGTCCTGACCGCCGTCGATCTCGATCATGCTGCCATTGACCATTTCCATCAACGGCGACGCCAGCATCACAACCAGGGCTGCGACCTCATCCACCTCGGCGATGCGCCCCATCGGGATCGAGGCCGGCGCGAGCTTGTCGGCCTCCTCGTAGGAAATCTTCATGTCGCGTGCCATGGCTTTGACCAGCCCGGCCCAGCGCTCGGTACGCACCGGGCCCGGATTGACGGCAACGAAGCTGATATTGTTGCGGCCGTATTGGCCGGCAAGCGAGAGCGTCAGGTTCTGGCCGGCGGCATTGGCGGCGCCCGGGCAGATTTCCCAGTAGGACGGCTTTACGCCGTCATTGCCGATCAAGTTCACCACCCGGCCACCGCCCTGCTTCACCATGATGGGCAGCACGTAGCGCAGGCACCGCACATAGCCCATGAATTTAAGCTGTAAGCCCTTCTCCCAATCGTCTTCGGTCAGGTGTTCAATGACGCCACCTGCCGCCGAGCCGGCGTTGTTGACCATGATATCGACGCGGCCGAGCGCCTTGTGGGCTTGTTCGATGAAATTCTTGGCATCGGCATCCTTCCGCAGATCGGCGGGGATAGCGACGATCTTGCGGCCGGTCTCCTTGGCGATCTCATTCGCCGTGGCCTCGAGCGGCTCCATGCGGCGCGCGCAGATGGCGACGTCGGCGCCTTCCTTGGCCAGCAGGCGGGCGATACCCTTGCCGATGCCTTCGCTGCCGCCGGTGACTAGCGCGGTCTTGCCTTTGAGCTTGAGGTCCATGGCAGTCCTCCCTTTTTCTACGCGTGAGCGGCTCTATTTGAATTGCGCATGAGCTTTTCCGAAAACCGGTTCCCACTTTTCGGGATCATGCGCCCTTATGCGCGAGCCAGCGGCCAGCTTCCGCCGCAGCGAACAATTCAGCGAGTGCGGCGTTGAATGCAGCCGGTTCCTCGGCCGGAACGTTGTGTCCGGAGCGTGGGATCACAAGCAGGCCCGCGGTCGGCACGGTGCGCTTGAGGAATACGCTGCCGTCGATACAAGGCTCATCCTCATCGCCGACGATGATCAGCAGCGGCACCGCGAAGCGCTTGAGCGCGGCCTCCATCTCCCACAGCGTCGGGCGCTTGAGCTGGAGATTGAGCATGGTCTGCGCATGACCTTGCGCGGAATGTTCCGCCAGCATGCGCGCGAATTCGGCGTGCCCGCGCGGATCCTTGTTCTTCTGCGCCTGGCGCATGGGCGCGTCGGCATATTTCGCCGCCGCCGCCGCTATCCCCTCCTCGGCAAACATCTTGCCGGTTTCGGCCGCGAGCGCCTTCATCTCCTCGCGCTTCTTGACGTCGGGTGTCGAGCCCCAGCCGCAACCGGCGGCCACGACCGATAGGCAGCGCGCCGGCGCGTGCAGGCCGACATGCAGCGCCGTATAGGCGCCCATCGAGTGCCCAACCACATGTGCCTTGTCGATTTTGAATGCGTCCATCAGCGCGATCACGTCGTCACGCGCGATGTCCTGGCTGTAACGGGCGCCATCAGTGGGCACGTCGGAGGGCGGATAGCCGCGCTGGCTATAGGTGATGCAGCGGTGCAGCCTGGAGAAATGCCGCATTTGCGGCTCCCAGGTGCGGTAGTCGCCGGCATATTCATGCACGAAGATCACCGGCGTGCCGTGGCCCACCTCTTCGTAATACAACCGAGTGCCATCCCGCGTAGCGATATGCGGCATCTCGTGCTCCGGTTGACCGAGGCCAATTATTTGCACGCAAATGAAACCGGAGTAAAGTCTTCAACGTCTCTTGGCTGCCGTGCCATGACTTGCCGTGCCATGACTTGTCGTGCCAAGACTTGCCGTACCAAGACTTGGCCAGCCGGCATCTGCTCAACGGTGAGGGACCAAGATCGATTGCGATTTTTCGCAGGGTTAGGCCCAATACGCCGTCCGGAATCGAACGTAAGAGTCGTGGCGACACAGACCACGCCTTAAAAATCCAGGGGGGAGTTATCTATGCCCAAGATGTCTCGACGCGGCCTTGCCGCGCTCGCCGCGGCTTTCGCCATTGCGGTTGCCGGAATTTTCTCAAGCCCGGCACAGGCGCAGGAAAAGCCGAAGATCAAGGTTTCCAGCCTCACGCTGCCGGTGTTCAACCCGCTGGTGTGGAACATCATGAAGGCGCGCGGCTTCGACGCCAAGCACGGCTTCGAGCTCGAGATCCACGCGTATCCGTCGATCTCAGGCTTTTACGCGGCCTTTGCCACCGGCGAGACCGACGCGCTGATCGGCGGGCCGACGATCTTCCAGAAGCTTTATCAGGAAGGCGTGCCGCTTCGCATCATCGGGACGGGTTTCACGCTCGCCGATCTTGTGATCTTCGCCAAGGACGACAAGATCAAGTCGCTGGCCGATCTCAAGGGCAAGCAATTGGCCATCGATATGGGCGGCTCACAATTCCAGGTAGTCAAGATCTACGCCAACGCCAAGGGCATCGATCTCGGCAAGGACATCATCGCGGTCAATGCCAATTTCCCCGTCGCCCGTGCACAGCTTGAAGCCGGGCGCGTGGATGCGGCGCTGGTGATCGAGCCGCTGGCGAGCATCATCGCCAAGCAGAATCCGGACTGGCACGTCATCTTCAACGGCGCGCAAGGCTGGAAGGAAATCACCGGCGCGGACGGCTGGGAGATCGTCCCGGCCATGCGCGCCGATGCGATCCAGCGCGTTCCCAACGGGCCAAAGATGCTGCTCGCGGCCTTACAGGACGTCGCCGAATTCATGCAGAAGGAAACGGCAGCGGCGGACAAGATCGCCAATGAGACGCTGAAGCTGCCGCCGGGCATCCTGACCGCCGCGTTAGCGAGCAAGCGCCTGCAGATGATCGTCAAGCCCGCCTGGGAGCCGGCCACCCGCAAGTCGATCACCGACATGATGGAGCGCGCGGTGAAGGCCGGGTTCTACGAGAAGATGCCGGACGAGAAGATCATCTATGCCCCATGAGGAGCTTCACGGGTCTATTCCGGCTTCTTATCCTGCCCTGACTTTTCCGCGCCAGACGCTCGTCTCGCTGCTGGTCTTTGCCGTCTTCTGGGAGGTCATGTCGCATCTGGCGCCAGTGCTGGGGATTCCGCCGTTCGCAATCCCCAGCCTGGTGCGGATCGCGAAAAGCATTACAACCATCACGCCGATCGATATCGTCGTGACGCTGGCGCGTGTCATCGGCGCGCTTATCGCCTCCTTCGTGCTAGGCCTTGCGCTCGCGATGGCAATGTACCGCTCCGAGCCGCTGGACAAATATCTGCACCCGATGATCCGCATTCTGATGGCGGTGCCGGTAGTGTCATGGATTCTGTTCGCGGTGCTGTGGTTTCCTGGCGTCGAATTCCGCATCGGCTTCGTGCTGTTCGTGGTCTGCGGCCCGGTCTTCCTGGTGGACGCGCTCGACGCCATGCGCGGCGTGCCGCGCGAATTGCGTCACATGATGCAGTCGTTCCGCCCGACGACCTTGCAATATTTCATCAAGCTGATGCTGCCGGCAATCCTTCCGAGCGTCTTCACCAGCTGGAAGGTCAATATCAGCCTGGCGATCCGTGTGGTCACCATCGCCGAGCTGGTCGGCGCGGTCACCGGCATCGGCCATCAATTGTCGGTGGCGCAGGAACTGTTCTCGGTTGCCGATGTGTTTGCTTGGACGGCGGTGCTGGTCGCCCTGCTCTTCCTGCTTGAAGCAATAGTGGCGCGAGTCGAGGCACGCGTGCTGCGATGGCGTCCATGAACTTGCGGTCACGCAAATGAGCGGTCCCCCGCCTATCGACGTGCGCGGATTGCGCAAGGTGTTCCGGCAGACCACCACCGGCCAGTCGGTTATCGCCATCGAGCGGCTCGATCTGACCATCGCGCCGCGCGAGGTGGTGGCGATCGTCGGCCAGACCGGCTGCGGCAAATCCACCTTCTTCGACCTGATGATCGGGCTGGAGGCGCCGACCGACGGATCGATCCGGATCGGCGACAAGAGTCCGCACGCCGACTTCGATCATTTCCGCGGCAAGATAGCCACCGTGTTCCAGCAGGACCGCTTGCTGCCCTGGCGCTCGGCGCTGGACAACGCGCGGCTGCCGCTTGAATTGATCGGCTTGCCCGAGGAGGTGCAGCGCGAGCGCGCGCTTACATGGCTGAAGCGGCTAGGTCTTGGCAATTTCACCAATGCCTATCCACACGAGCTGTCCGGCGGCATGCGCCAGCGCGTAGCGATCGCGCGCGCTTTCGTCGTGCAGCCCGACATCCTGCTGGCGGACGAGGCCTTCGGACACCTCGACGAGGTAACCGCGGCGGAGCTACGCGAGACTTTTCTGGCGCTGGCGCGCGAATGCGGCTCGACCGCGATCCTGATCACCCATCAGCTCGAAGAAGCGATCGGCGTCGGCGACCGCATCGTGGTGTTCGGCAAGTCGGCGAAGCTGCTCGCCGATATCCGCGTGGCGGGCTGGCCGAAGAACAAATATGCGCTGCTGCGCGAGGCGATCCAGTCGACCTTGCAGAACGACCGCCCCGATCCGCGACTCGCGCAGATCGGTGCGCCCCCCGCGCTCAAAAAGAAGAAACGTTAGCGTCTGACCGGTTCTGATTGAAACGGACCCTAACATTTTGCTTGCGCATGATCTTGTCCGAAAGTCGGTTCCCACTTTTCGGGATCATGCGCCGGCCGTCAACTCCGCATGATCGCCTTGGCGGCGTCGCCGACCGCCTCCACCGACATGTCGGTGTCGAGGAAGCAGACGATCCGGCACGGGCAGCCTTCCAGGCCCTCGTAGCGCCACGGGAAGGCGCCGATCAGGCAGCGCTGGCCCAGCACCATGTCGATATCGCCGCCGATATTTTCGGCGTGCAGCAGGCCTTCCTGGAACGCCCAGCTGTGGAACGGGAACATATCCTGCGACACGCGGCGGCCGGACTTCTTGTGGGTGTATTCGAAAGTGCCGAAGAACTCCGCCGGCGTCTTGCCGTGCTTTTTCGTGAACTCGTCGGCGAGATCGGGCCGCATCCGGCGGATGGACGTGTTCATGGCGTGGTCGCAGGAACCGGTGTCCATGCCCCACCATTTGATTTTCTTCTGCAGCATCCAATGCAGCGTGTCGAGATTAGGGCCCGGGTGATAGCAGAAGTACTTCACCAGATCCTGCTGCGGCTGACCTTCGTAATGACGATGCCAGCCGGTGTGCAGGATGAGGATATCGCCCTCGCGGATGTCGGCGCCGGCCGACTCGATCATTTCCGGGGTAACGACCGCCCAGTCATGCATATGCTTCGAGATATCGACGATCACGCCGCGATTGACCAGATAATCGAGCGGCAATGACGCCATATCGCCCTTGCGGTTGTCGGTCGCGTGCATCGCGCCGTCGAAATGGGTGCCGACATGCAGCGCGGTATCGATGCGTTGGGCCACGATCATCTGGGTCTGCAGATTTTGCGCGTAATACATCTTGTTGCCGGCATAGCCGACCCAGCCGGGCGTATGCACGTTCATGACGTGGGAGAGATCAACGATTTTCATCAGTTGGGTCCTGATTGAGACGACGTAGTTTAATCGATCATATCAAGCCGCGCAGCGCCAGATGCGCGCCGAGCAGCAGCAGGCCCAGGAAAAAGCACAGGCGAAACGTCTCGGCTCGCACCTTGCCGCGCACCAATTGCCCGAGCCACATGCCGATCAGCGCGGCGCCGAGCGCCACCAGCGACGGACCGGCCAGCGTCGCATGGATTTCGCCGGCATAGGTCAGCGCGGCGGCAAGCCGTGACGGTGGAGACCGTGAATGACAAGCCGAGCGCCTGCACCATCCGGTCGCGCTCGAATTGCAAGGCTTGCACATACGGCGTCCCCGGCAAGACGAATATGCCGGTCGCCACCGTGATCGCACCGGTCGCCGTCCCCATCAGCAATCCCAGCCAGATCTCCGCGCGTGGCGGAACCGAGAACTGAATCCTGATCAATCCCAGCCCGGCATAAAGCGTAAGCGCAATCCCAAGCCAGACGGTCGACTGGCCGTTGTTGTCTCGCGGCAGCAAGGTCGCTCCGATCAAGGTGCCGACGCAGATGCCGATCAGCATCGGCCACATCCGCCGCACCAGCGCGAGCAGGTCGCCACCCACCGCGAACTGCCAGATATTGGTGACCAGCGACGGCACCACCAGGATCGCCGCCGCCTGCGCCGGCGTCATCAGCAGTCCGAGCAGGCCGATCGCCACCGTTGGCAGCCCAAGCCCGATCACGCCCTTGACGAAGCCCGCGAGCAGGAAAGCGCCGGCGGTGGCGCTAACAATTGGCAATGAGTCCACTAGGGCGTCCTTATCCGCAGCGGGGCGACCTTGCTCGATGCCACGCAGCTCCACAATGTGGAAGACTGCAACCCTGGCTTTGGGTTTCGCGAAGCCTGCACTGCTTCATTGCCGCATACGCAGTTCGGTGCCATACTTTCAAGCGCCGCCAAGGCGAGGACAATAATATGCGCACATACCTAGCTCTGATTTTTGCGGCCATGCTTTGCGCGTCGAGTGCCTATGCACAGGACGCGGCGGCCGACTATCCCAACAAGCCGATCAAGATCATCGTCTGCGTGCCGGCCGGCGGCGGCGTCGATACCGCCGCGCGCATCGTGGCGGAAGGACTGCATCAGCGGCTCGGTCAGCCGGTGGTGATCGAGAACCGGGCAGGAGCGGCGGGCAATATTGGCGCCGAAGCCGTGTTCACCTCCGATCCGGACGGCTACACGCTGCTTGCGGCGCAGCCGGCGCCGCTCACCATCAATCCGCTGCTGTACAAGAAAATGAATTTCGATCCGGCGCAGTTCGTGCCGGTCGCCATCATGACGGTGATTCCCAACGTGCTGCTGGTACGTCCGGATTTTCCGGCCAAGACTGCGCAGGAATTCATCGCCTATGCCAAAGCCAATCCGGGCAAGATCAACTATGCCTCGCAGGGCATCGGCACCACCTCGCATTTGACCGCGGCCCTGCTCGAACATGTCACCGGCGCCAAGCTCGTGCACGTGCCCTACAAGGGCACCTCACCGGCGCTCAACGACATCATCGCCAGCCACGTCGACATCATTTTCATGGAGCTTGCCTCCGCGATCAAATTGCATCAGGGCGGCCGCGCGCGGATTCTGGCGGTGGCGACCGCCAAGCGCGTCGCGAACCTGCCCGACATTCCGACGCTAGGCGAAGTCGGCATCACCGACTTCGAATCGAGCGCGTGGAACGCCATCGCGGCGCCGCCCAAGACGCCGGCCGCCATCGTCGCCAAGCTCAACAAGGCGATCAACGAGGTGCTCAAGAGCCCGGAGGTGCAGGCGCATTTCGCCGCGATCAACTTGCAGGCCGTCGGTGGCACGCCGGCCGAGGCCGCGGCCTTCATCAAAAAGGAGACCAAGATCTGGGGTGACGTGATCAAGGAGGCCAACGTCCCGGCTAATTGAGATGCGCCGGCGGCACGGCTTGCAGCCGAGTTGCAGAAGGGCCTCGCCACGCTCAAACGGCTGGTCGGGTTGCGCGTCAGTGCGACGGCATGACATTCTAGCCATCCTAAAACTCGAGGTTTGTCATGGCCGGTCCGATGATTCCAAAAGAACGCTCCGACTATTCGGCGATCGTGGATCGCCCGCCGCTCAAGTTGCCGGGTAGCGCGCGGCTGGTGTTCTGGACCATCGTCAATTACGAGGTCTGGGATATCGGCAAGCCGATGGCGCGGCAAATCCTCCCGGCCCCGACCGGCGTTGCGCTGATGCCCGACGTGGTGCATTGGGGCTTTCACGAATACGGCATGCGGGTCGGCTGCTGGCGGTTCTTCGAACTGTTCAAGCGCCTCGGCATCAAGCCGACGCTGGCCGCCAATGCACGCATTTGCGAGGACTATCCGCGCGTCGCCGAACAGGCCAAGCGCGACGGCTGGGAATTCATGGGTCATGCCTACGAGCAAGGGCCAATCCACAAGGAGGCCGACCAGGCCGGCATGATCAACCGCACCATGGACATCATGGAAAAGTTCACCGGCAAACGGCCGGTCGGCTGGCTCGGCCCCGGCCTGACACAGACGTTAGAGACTCCCGAATATCTCGCCGCTGCCGGCGTGAAATATATCGGCGACTGGGTCTATGACGACGAGCCGACCGTGATCCGCACCGCCAAGGGACCGCTGGTGACGCTGCCCTATACGCTCGAACTCAACGACATCCCGATGATGATCATCCAGCACCACGAGAGCGATTATCTGCTCAAGCGCACGATCGACCAGTTCGACCGGCTCTACGCCGAGAGCAAGGATCGCGCAAAATTCGTGGCGCTGGCGATCCACCCGTACATCAGCGGCCAGCCGCACCGGATCAAATATCTCGAGGCGATCTACGACTACGTGAACAAACACGAAGGCGTGCTGCACTGGAATGGCGAGCAGATACTCGACTGGTATCGCGGCGTTGCTAAGCTTTAAGCCGCGGCTTAGGCTAAATCACCGCACTATTAAGAATAAGAAATTGGGCAACATGGGAGGAAACATCATGCGATTTACATCAATTTTCCGCGTTATCGTCGGTGCGTCGGCGCTGTTTTATCTGCTGTCGCCGGCTTCGGCCGAGGTGCCGGAAATCCGGCTGGTGCAGCAATTTTCCATCGGCTACCTGCAGCTCAACGTGATGGAGCACGAAAAGCTCATCGAAAAGCACGCCAAGCTCATGGGCATTCCTGAAGTAAAAGTGGTCTGGCTGAAATTCAACGGACCATCCGCGGTCAACGACGCTCTGTTGTCCGGCAGTCTCGATATCGCGTCGGGCGGCGTGCCGGGCCTGCTCACGCTGTGGGCGAAAACCAAGGGCACCCCGCAAGAGGTGCGCGGCATCTCGGCACTAAGCTCGCAGCCCTTCCTGCTCAACAGCCGCGACCCCGACGTCAAGACCATCAAGGATTTCAAGCCGACCGACCACATCGCCCTGCCGTCGGTGAAGGTTTCCGTGCAAGCCATCATGTTGCAGATGGCGGCGGCCAAGGCGTTCGGCCAGAAGGATTTCGCCAAGCTCGACCCGCAGACCGTATCGATGTCGCCGCCGGATGCCACCATCGCCTTGCTGGGCGGCAAATCGGAGGTCACTGCCGCGTTCAGCGTGCCGCCGTTCCAGTATCAGCAATTGGAGCAGCCCGGCATCCACACCGTGCTCAACTCGTTCGACGTCATGGGCGGTTCGCATTCCTTCACGGTGGCGTGGACCTCGGCAAAATTCCGCGACAATAACCCGGTGCTCTACAAGGCGCTGATCGCGGCGCTGCGCGAGGCGACCGATATCGTCAACAAGGATAAGCGGGCGGCTGCCGCCTTTTGGATCGAAGACGGCAAATCCAAGCTTTCGCTCGACATGGTGACCAATATTGTCTCCGGTCCGCAGGTGCGCTGGACGATGACACCGGAAAGCACCATGAAGTTCGCAGATTTCATGGCCAGCGTCGGTACGTTGAAGGTGGAGGCGACCTCCTGGAAGGACTACTTCTTCCCCGAGGTTTACGATCTCAAAGGAAGCTGAGTGACCTCCCGAGCTTTTGCCAAACAAGTAACTCGAGGAACGCCGCTGTGAACTTCCCCAAGCCCGCCGTCGGCATGCTGCCGAACGAGCGCCTCGCCTATTCCGCGATTCCGACGCGAAAGCCGCTCAAGCTGCCGAAAGGTGCTCGCATGGTGGTGTGGACCATCACCAATGTCGAGGAATGGGACCCGACCCAGACCATGCCACGTACCGTGTTGACGCCGCCGGCCGGCGGTTCGCCGATGCCCGACATTCCGAACTGGTGCTGGCACGAATACGGCAACCGCGTCGGCTTCTGGCGGCTGTTGCAGGTCTATGACGAGTTCAAGATCCCCGGCGTGATGAACATCAACGGCGTGGCGGTCGACGCATTTCCCGACATCGTGAAAGCCTGCGTCGAGCGCAACTGGGAATTCATCGGCCATGGCTACACCCAGCGCAATATGCAGAAAGTGGAGAATGAGCGGGCGGATGTGCGCAAATGCATCGAAGTGCTGGAAAAGGCGACCGGCAAACGCCCGCGCGGCTGGCTGGGCCCAGGCTTAACCGAGACCTGGGAGACGCCCGATATCCTGGCCGAGGAAGGCTACGATTACGTCGCCGACTGGGTGCTTGACGACCAGCCGGTGTGGATGAAGACGCGCGGCAAGCCGATCCTCAACATTCCCTACACGCAGGAATGCAACGATGTCGCCATGATGCTGATCCAGCATCACAAGGCATCGGAATTTTACGAGCGGGCGATGGATCAGTTCGAGCAGATCTACAAGGATGCCAAGGACTCCGCCCGGGTGATGGCGATCTCGGTGCACCCCTACATCATGGGCGCGCCGCACCGGGCCAAATATTTCCGCAATATCTTTGCGAAGATCCGCAAGAAGAAGGACGTTCTGTTCTGGACCGGCGCGCAAATCGCGGATTGGTACGTCAAGGCAGGCCTGAAGCCGTCGTGAAACCTTTCGGATAACCAAGCCGGAGCCCTTGGTTTCGCGCCGCCGGTGGACTATCGATGGGCGACTTCAGGCCGGCAGCATAGAGCGTTCGCACATGAGCTTTGGGGCGGAATTCCTCGACAAAAAGACCATCGCCGAACTGACGGCGAAGATGTTCCTCGACGTTGGCGCAGTCCGCTTCATGGAGGACGAGCCGTTCATCTTCACGTCCGGCTGGGCGAGCCCGGTTTACAACGACTGCCGCTGGCTGATCTCGTTCCCGAACGTGCGCAGCACGCTGATGGATTTCGCCGTCGCCACCATCGGCCGCGACATCGGCCGCGACCAGATCGATGCCGTTGCGGGCGGTGAAACCGCCGGTATTCCGTTCGCCGCCTGGGTCGCCGATCGGCTGAACCTGCCGATGCAATATGTGCGCAAGAAACCGAAAGGCTTCGGCCGCAACGCGCAGATCGAAGGCCAGGTGCTTGACGGCGAGCGCATCCTGCTGGTCGAGGACATGACCACCGATGGCCGCAGCAAGGTCAATTTCTGCAAAGCCATTCGCGATGCCGGCGCCAAATGCGATCACTGCTTCGTGCTGTTCTTCTACGATATTTTTTCCGAAGGCCGCAAAATTCTCGGCGACCTGGGCATTACTCTGCACTACCTGACCACGTGGCGGGATATTCTCGGCGTCGCCAAGGCGAGCGGAAAGTTTGACGCCAAAATGCTGACCGAGGTGGAAAAGTTCATCCACGATCCTGCCGCCTGGTCGAAGGCGCATGGCGGGGCGGAAGCGGCGGCCGAGTGAACGCACCGCCGGTTCGGCGGTCTCACATGCTCGGAACTATTTTCGCCGCAATCGCACGATCGCTAGATCCAACGCCGACAGAAAACGCGACAGGTCCTGTCGGCTCAGCGGCGGCGGCCCGCGCGTCGTCGCGCCGGCGCTACGCAAATCCGTCAGCAGATCGCGCGTGGCCAGCGCCATGCCGATCGAATCGTCGGTGAAGGGCTTGCCGGTCGGGCCAATCACCGTCGCCCTATTGCGCACGCATCGGCCCGCCAGCGGAATGTCGGCCGTGATGACGATGTCGCTGGCACCGGCGCGCTCCGCAATCCAGTCATCGGCGACATCGGGCCCTCCGCCAACGATGACCCGTTCGATCAATTCGCTGCGCGGAACCGCCATGACGGAATTGGCCACCACATAGACCTTGAGGGCGTACCGCTCCGCGACCCGATAGATTTCGGGTTTGACCGGACAGGCATCGGCGTCGACAAAGATGCGAATGGCGGGCTGTTTCGGCTCTTCCATGACTTGCGCCGTCGTGGTCCAATCTTCCCAATGCAAGGGAGGCATCAATGGCCAAGACACGAAAGAAAGTCCAGGCACGACGCAAACTGGCCGGCCGGAAAGCAACCGCCCGCCGCGCCACGAAATCCGCGAAACGCGCCAAGGCGCGGCCGAAGCAGAAATTCACCGTCAGCCATCATCGCGAGGCGGATTTCGACCAGGGCCTGCGCTACGCCAAATACCGCGATCTCGGCATCGCGCTAGCGACCGGCGGCATGGTGCAGGCGCATGTCATCCGCTTCATTCCGCCATACCGGCCGGAGGAAGTGTCGACGCCGCACTTTCACGATGTCGACTTCCAAATGGTCTATGTGCTCAAGGGCTGGTACAAGACCGAATTCGAGGGCGAAGGCACCCACACATTCCATGCCGGTGCGTGCTGGATCCAGCCGCCGCGCATCAAGCACACCGTGCTCGGCTATTCCGACGATTGTGAATTGCTGGAAATCGTGCTGCCGGCCGATTTCGAAACGGTAACGCTGGCCTAGCGCATGATCCCCAAAAAGTGGAAACCGGTTTTCGGAAAAGATCATGCGCAAACAAAATTAAACGTCAGGCCAGCTTCGCCAGCAGCAGGCCACCGGTCACCACCACGAAAATCACCACCGTGGCGACGAAAGCCGTCGCCACGTGCCTCCAGCCGAGCCCAATGATGGTCCTGATCGAGGTGCCAAGACCGAGCGCGCCGATCGCAATCAGCAGGCCCCAAGTCGATGCCTCGATCAGCACCGCCTTCACCGGCACGAAAGTGGAAGTCAGCGACGGCAACAGCGGCAGCGCGCTGTTGAGCAGGCAAAGCGCGAGGAATACCAGAGCGAACAGCGGCACCGGCACGCGCGCCTCGCCGTGCTTGACCCCCATGCGGGTGAAATACCAGCCAATGCCCAGCACGACCGGCAACAGCAGGAAGACGCGGAACAGCTTGACGACCACCGCAGTATTGCCGACCGTTTCCGAGACGGCATAGCCCGCGCCCACCACCTGCGCCACGTCGTGAATGGTGCCGCCGAGCATGACGCCGGTGGCCTGCGCGTCGAAGCCGAGCAGAATGCAAATCGGCGGATAGATAACCATCGTCAGCGTGGCGAGCGCATTCACCGCAACCACCACGAAGGCGATGTCGGCTTCCTTGCCGGGATAGTCCGGCACCACGGTTGAGGTCGCGAGCGTGGCCGAAGCGCCGCACACGGCGGTGGCCGCGCCGACCAGTGCGCCGAAGCCTGGCTGGCGCCCGCTGATGCGCGCGAAAAAGAACCCGGAGAGCAGGGTCACGATCATCGAGACCGCGATTATCGCCCCGGTTGCAATGCCGAGCGCGGCGATATCAGACAACGCTACGCGCAGGCCGAGCAGCGCCACTGCCCAGCGCAACACAGTACGCACGCAAAATGTCATGCCGGACCGCATGACAGGTTGGCTGGCAATCGGATTGAGCACGATGCCGATCACCAGCGCCAGCACCATGGCCGGGATCGGCAATGCGTGGGCAACGTAGGGCGCGGCGAAATAGGCAGCGCCGGCGACCGCGGCTGACAAAATAAAGCCAGGAGCAATGTCGATCAGTGCGCCGGCCAGAGGACGGCTGGCTCGCGCGGCACGTGCACTCACGTAAATTTCCTTACTGCCGGCTCCCCGGCGGATTGGCCGCCGGCGCGGGGAGCCGGAGCGATCCTTTTTTGCCGGGCGGTGCCGCCGCCCCGGCGATGAAGGCTACCATCGGCTTGGCGTATTCCGCCACTGCTTCTTCCATCGCGCCGACGCGGCCGAGCTTAAACACGCTCGGGTTGACCGCGGTCATGCCGACAGGAATCTAGTGCTCGATATCGTCGTCCGACAGCACGCGCAGAGCGGCGCCTTCGACGTCGCCGTATTGGCCGCTGCGCAAGGCCCAAAGAAAAGCGAACAGGCCAATAAGCCCCAGGCCCAGCGCTATCGGCACCATATAGACCAGCACGTTCATGGTCGCCTGCCTTTGTAAGCACGTAGCGCGTTGAGCGTCACCAATAACGAAGAGCCGGACATCGCCAGCGCGGCGATCAGCGGCGTAACCGCGCCGACAATAGCCACTGGCACCGCGATAGCATTGTAGATTGCGGCCAGCCAGAGGTTTTCCGACATCAGCCTGCGCGCGCGGCGGGCAATGGCGATCGCCTCGACCACTGGTCTAAGCCGTTCGCCGAGGAACACCGCATCGGCCTGCGCCTGCGTCGCGTCGGCGGCGGCGATCGGCGACAGTGATACATGCGCGGCAGCAAGCGCCGGCGCGTCATTGAGACCATCGCCAACCATCAGTATGCGGCGGCCTTGCGCCTTCATATCTTCGATGAGCGCGATCTTGTCGGCCGGCTTCAGCTCGCCCCCCCAATTGGCAATGCCGAGCGCCTGAGCGATCGGCGCCACCGCGTCATTGCGATCGCCCGACAGGATGTGCAGTTCCAGCCCGAGCCCGGCAAGCGACCGCACCACCTCCACC
Organism: Pseudolabrys sp.; assembly: GCA_036512915.1. Taxonomy (GTDB): domain Bacteria; phylum Pseudomonadota; class Alphaproteobacteria; order Rhizobiales; family Xanthobacteraceae; genus Pseudolabrys. The sequence continues at coordinate 17,197 of DATBZY010000054.1, forward strand.
GCATCCGTTCGAAGTCTTTGGCTGATCGCAATCATCGTCGAGCGTCCGCCATGGCAGAAGACGATGCTCGAGGTACCCGGTGCAGGAGCGGGCATTTCCGTCACGCCGCAGAACTCAGCACCGCCGAGCCGCGCCTCGACGCCGTCGATCATGGCGCGCACGCCCTGCCCCGGCTCTTCCACTGCGCCATCGAACGGCGAGCGAAGCGCCGCTTCGCGCGCCAGCGCCACCGCCAGCGGATGCCGGCTCGACAGCGCGAGACGCGACGCCTTCTGCAGCAGGTCGGGATCGATCACGGCGGCATTGACGACCCGCGGCTCGGGCAGCGTCAGCGTGCCGGTCTTGTCGAAGATGACAGTGTCGGCTTCCGCCAGCCGCTCAATGGCGTCGCCGGAATTCAGGATGACCCCGGCGCGGAACAGCGCGCCCGACGCCACCACCTGCACAGCGGGAATCGCCAGCGCCAGCGCGCAGGGGCAGGTAATAATGAGCACGGCAATTGCCGTCACGATCGCGTCGTGCACGGACGCGCCCGCCAGCAACCAGCCCAGCAATGTGAGCGCGGCCGTCGCATGCACCAAGGGTGCATAGACGCGTGCGGCGCGGTCGGCGAGCCGCGTGGCACGCGACTTCGCACTTGCTGCCTTTTCCAGCAGCCGTTCAATCTCGTCGATCAGCGCGGTGCCGCCGACTGCCGTCACCTTGAGGGTAAGCGTGCCGAAATAATTCATGCTGCCGGCATAGATGGTCGCGCCGGCCGCGACCTTGCGCCGCGCGGTTTCGCCGGTGATCAGGCTTTCGTCGATCTCCGAGCCGCCACCGAGCACCACGCCGTCCGCGGGCACGCGCTCACCCGGTCGTACCAGCACGCGGTCACCGGCGTTGAGCGCCGCCACCGGCACGCTGACAAGCTCATCGCCCACGAAGCGGTGCGCAGTCTCGCCCTTCAACGCGGCGAGGTTGCCGGCGATCGCTCGCGTCTTGCGGCGCATGGCTTGATCGAGCGTGCGCCCCACTAATAAGAAGAACAGCAGCATGATCGCCGAGTCGTAATAGGCGTGCTCGGCGTGGTTGGCGGTCTCGACCACCGACATGCCGAGCGCAAGGATGACGCCGAGCGAGATCGGCACATTCATGTTGAGGCTGCGTGCACGCAGCGCCTGCCAGGCGCTCGTGAAGAATGGCCGGCCTGCATAGGCCGCCGCCGGCAACGCGATCAGCGCCGAAGCCCAATGGAAGAAATCGCGCGTCTCCGGCGTAATGTCGGTGACGTTGCCTGACCACACCGACACCGACAGCAGCATGACGTTCATCGCCGCGAAACCGGCCACCGCGAGGCAGCGCAGCAGGCGGCGCGCCTCGGCCGCCTCTGCCTGCTCGGCATGCAACGGTAAGAATGGATGACCGCGATAGCCGATGCTCTCGAGCGTTTGCAGGATTTGCGCCGGCTTGAACACCCCATCCGACCAGGCCACGTGCAGCCGGCGATTGGTGAAGTTGAGCCGCGCCTCGGTGACGCCCGGCAGGCGCTTCATCGCACCTTCGATGCGCGCGATGCAGCCACCGCATGCGATGCCCTCGACCGCCACGTCCATGCCGAGCGTGCCGTCGCCGGCCGGCTTGGCAAACAGCGAAAGGTCTAAGGCTTCCGGCATGGAGTCACCGTAGCGTGACCCGGCTGCGCGAGCGGAACAGGCGATCGTCGCCGCGATAAAGATCGACGATTAACTCCCATTGTCCCGGCTGCGCCTGCGCTTCGCCATGAAATGCGCCGGCGCCACTGCGGCTCAAGGGAATGGCGTGGTCAAGCCGGGCGTCGGCCGGATGGGCGAGCCGCGCCACCGCCGTCAGTCCGGTGAGCGGCACGCTTTGTCCGTCGCGCGCATTAATGTCGAGCACGGCTTCGCCCGCGCGATCGCGGGTGAGTTTTCCATTTACATGCCAGTGCAGCGCGTCCTGTCGCTGCGCCGATGCAATCTCCTGCGTGAACATCAGGCCGGCCTTGTATGAGCTGCCCGTCTCCAGGCCGCCGAAGGTCGAGGTGGCAGCTTGCACCAGCGCCGCATTGACGGTGAACACGATGCCGAAAAAACCGAGCAGCCAGAACAGCACGACGCGACCGGTGAGCTCGCGAGCCGGCGTTCTCTTGTGGCGGGAGGTGGTGTGCATGGGTCCCCTCAACTCATTAGCCTAAAATCATGGGCCGAAGAAGTGGTCGCGCGCTTCGGTCTGTTCGCCGGTCGCCACATCGGTGAGGCGGAATACGATCCGTGTCGAAGGCGGCGGCGGCGCGCCATAGTCGGTTACCAGAATGCGCACCTCGCGGGTCTGATCGGGGCCGACGTCGATCAGCAGCTGTCCATCCTCGCGCGGCGGCAGGCCAACGAAATCGATCAGGCTCGCCGGCACGCCGTCGAAACCGAGGATAAATTCGCGCGTCTTCAACCGCTTGTTGACGACGCGGATGGTGTAGCCGTTGCGTAGCGCGCCGTCCGACAGCCGCACAAACATCGGATTGCGATCGTGAATGACGCTGATGCCCTCGCTGTCGCGTGTTGCCAGGGTGTACAGCATCACACTGCCCGCCACCGCGATGACAAACGCATAGAGCGCCGTGCGCAGGCGCATGATCTTGACGAAAGGCAGCTTGCCTTCCATCCGTCGCTTGATGTTGATGTCGGTGTCATACGCAATGAGCCCGGTGGCGCGGCCGAGCTTCGTCATCACGTTGTCGCAGGCATCGATGCACAGCCCGCATTGGATGCAGCCGAGATCGGCGCCGCCGCGGATATCGACGTCGGTCGGGCAGACATGGACACATTGCAGGCAATCGACGCAGTCTCCGGCCGGTTGTCCCTGCGCGCGCAATTGCTCGGCCTTTTTTGCCGAGCAGCGCGGCTCGCCGCGATCATAACGATAAGTGACGTTGAGTGCGTATTCGTCGGTGAGCGCCGCCTGGATGCGCGGCCACGGGCACATGTACAGACAAACCTGCTCGCGCATGTGGCCGGCGAGCGTGTAGGTGGTGAAGGTCAGGATGCCGATCCAGGCGTAGGCCACGAACGGTGCCTCACCGGTGGCAAGCTCCTTCACCAGCGTGGGCGCGTCGGCAAAATAGAGCACCCAGGCGCCGCCGGTCCACCACGCCACCATCAGCCAGAGGAAATGCTTCACTCCCTTCCGAGCGTAAGTCTCGATTGTCCACGCCTGGCGATCGCGCTGCATGTGCTCGCGCCGGTCACCTTCGACCAGGCGCTCGATCGCGAAAAATAGATCGGTCCATACCGTTTGCGGGCAAAGATAGCCGCACCATACCCGGCCGGCGACCGCGTTCATCAGGAACAGGATCATTGCCGCCAGGATCAATAGCCCGGTGAGGTAGTAGACCTCCTGCGGCCAGATCTCGATGAAGAAGAAATAGAAACGGCTATTGGGGAAGTCGATCAGCACCGCCTGGCTAGGTGCATTCGCCCCACGATCCCAACGCACGAACGGCAGCAAGTAGTAGATGCCGAGGGTGACGACGACCGCCGCCCATTTGATCGTGCGGAATGTGCCGTGCACGCTCTGCGGATAGATCTTCCGCCGCGGCGCATAGAGCGGGATCTCGTCATCCGGCGGCGGGCCGCCGACCTCGGCCGCCGCTACCAGGCGCGCGAGTCCGGGCGCTTCGTGCGCCTGATCCAACGACATAGTGCGGACGGCTTGCACAATCATTTTTCTCCGCCGCCGAGGCTGTGGACGTAGACGGTCAGCGCCTTGATGGTCGGGTCGCTAAGGCGGCCGCCCCAGGCCGGCATCACGCCGCCGCGGCCGTTGGTCACGCCTTGCATGATGGTTTCCTTGTCCGAGCCGTAGAACCAGAGCTTGTCGCTGAGATTGGGCGCGCCCAGTTCGCGATTGCCCTTGGCTTCCGGCCCGTGACACAGCGCGCAGTTGTCGGCGAATACTTTCTTGCCGAGCGCCAGATCAGCGCCCTTCTCAACGGCAAGGCCGGATAGCGAGCGGACATAATCGGCCACCGCCGAGATCTGGTTCGGCTTGAGGATATTGTCGCGGCCGAACGCCGGCATGTTGCCTTGGTGACCATCGCTGTCGCCGCCGCGCGCGCCGTGGCGAATGGTCTGCGCGATGTCTTCGAGCTTGCCGCCCCACAGCCAGTCGTCGTCGTTGAGATCGGGATAGCCCTTGGTCCCGCCGCCACCGGCGCCATGACAGGGCGCGCAATTATCGGCGAAAGCGGCGCGCCCCTGCGCGCGGGCGAAGTCGAGCAACAGCGGGTCACCCGCGATTTCGGCCAGCGAAGCATTGGTGAGCTTGTCCATCATCGGCCCACGCAACAGCTTGAGACGGTCGAGTTCCGTCACGATGGCGCTGCGCGAATGCCAGCCGAAGGCGCCTTCCGTGGACGACGTCAACAATGGCCACGCCGGATAAACGATCCAATAGCCGATAGCCCAGACAATGGTGATGTAGAACAGCCACAGCCACCAGCGCGGCAACGGCGTGTTGAGCTCGCGGATGCCGTCCCAGTCGTGGCCGGTGGTCGCGGTGCCGGTCAATGCGTCGATTTCTTTGTGTTCGTCGGCCACCGGTCAATCCTCC
>DATBZY010000055.1:0-10464 GCA_036512915.1 Pseudolabrys sp.
CGCGCGCACGGCGCTGTCGCGCATCGCATTAAAACGGGCGCCACTTCCGCTCGTCATAACCTGCGGGCCAATATCCAGCGTGCCGTCACGCTTGAACCTGATCCGAATCGTGATTTGGTAACTATCCGCGTCCTGCGCGCCGACCGGCGGATTCCACAGCGCCATCAGCCGGGCGCGCAGCGCGTCGAGCTCCGATGCCGAAAGCCTGGCCGCGTCGCCGCTGGCGACGCCGAGCGAAGGCGCCGAATTGAGTTCGGCACCGGCCGCGGCGTTGCGCTGCGGAACGCGCTTGTCGAGCAAGGCCGCGATCTTGTTGGCGTCGAACTTGGGCGGCTGCTTTTGCGGCGGCTTGTTGGGCGGCAGCGGCTTCGGCTCCGCCTTGGCTTCCTGTTTCGGCTCGTCCTGCTTCTTGATCTTTTCCGCGATCGGATCGGGCTTGGCCTCCGGTTCCGGGGCCGGCGTCGGTTCCTTGGCCGCCTGAAGTTCTCTCTTCGGGGTGACTTTCGGCGCCAATTCCTCGGCCGGCTTGGCGACGTCTAACTTCTCCACCAGCGGCTTCGGCTTCTCGGCTTTGGGCGCATCCTTGGCGCCCTTGGTGAGCTCGGAGAATTCCTTCTCGTTGATCAGGTCGACCGGCAGCGATTCCGCCGGCGTGACCTCGAAGGCCTTGCCGGAGAACGACACCAGCGCCCACAGCAGCACGGCAGCATGCAGGCCGGTCGATATCGCTGACGCCGTCTTCATCACTTTGCCGTCGAGCCCTGCTCGAATTCGGTGACCAAGGCTACCCGATGGAAGCCGGCTGCCGACAGCCGCCCCATCACCTTCATCATGGTCCCGTAATCCACCTTCGTCTCGCCGCGCACATAGATGCGCGCTTCATTGCCCCCGCGCGCCTGCGCCACCGCCTGCAGCTTAGGGATCAGATCGTTCACGTCGATTTCGGCATTTTGTAGGAAAATCTGGCCCTTATCGTTGACCGACAAAGTCAGCGGCTCCTTGTCCTGGTCGAGGGTCTTGGCTTGGCTCTGCGGCAAGTCGATCGGCACCCCGACCGTGAGCAGCGGCGCCGACACCATGAAAATGATGAGCAGTACGAGCATCACGTCCACCATCGGCGTGACGTTGATCTCGCTCATCACCTTCCGGCGATGATGCCGCCTTCTTCCGGCGACCGGCGTGCCGGCATTAGCTGCCATGGACCCCTCACCCGCGCTCGTCGATCTGCCGCGACAGAATGGCGGCAAACTCGTCGGCGAACCCTTCCAGCCGTTGGGCCTGTTTGTTCACCTCGCCCGCGAACTTGTTATAGAAAATGGTCGCCGGTATGGCGGCGACAAGGCCGATTGCGGTCGCAAACAGCGCTTCCGCGATGCCCGGCGCCACCACCGCCAGCGAGGTGTTCTTGGAGGCGGCGATCGACTGGAAGCTGGTCATGATGCCCCAGACCGTGCCGAACAGGCCGATGAAGGGGCCGGCCGAGCCGACGGTGGCGAGTACCAATAGGCGGCGTTCGAGCCGCTCGATCTCGCGGGCGATGGTCACCTGCATCACCTTCTCGATCCGCATCTGCAATCCGGCAAAGGAGCGCTGCTGACCCTCGAAGCTGCGCTTCCATTCCCGCATCGCCGCCACGAACAGCGCCGCCATCGAATGGTTCGGCTTCGAGGACAGCGAGCGGTAGAGCTCGTCCAGCGACTGGCCGGACCAGAACGTCTGCTCGAAGCGGTCCATACCGCGGCGCGTGCGGGTATAGAGCACGGTCTTGTCGATCGCGATCGCCCAGACCCAGACCGAACACACCAACAGCCCGACCATGACCGCCTTAACGATCCAATGGGCGTGCCAGAACAGCGTGAACAAAGAGAGGTCGGAGGAAGTGAGCGGAAGCACCGACTGTGCCACATCGGCTGGATTCATGGGCACGTCCTTTCCGCTGTCCGGCTCCGTCGGTCAAACCGGCGCGGCGCAAAATTTCTGTAACAATGGGCGCGTCGGGCGATCCCGCCCGCGCACTCAACCGAAAACCGAATGTCTCGCGAAAACTCGTTGCTCCCGCCACCGGCAGACTTAACGAAATTCCCGCGAAACTTGGCCAAATGAGGGCGCAAGGCAGTCGTTAGCCCGCTAACCAGCGCTGATTGTGGTTAAAGATTAGTTACCGGCCGATGCCGGCGATGTCGACAAAACGCAAAGGCCGCCCGGAAAAGGCGGCCTCGCTGATCGTCCGCGGTTGCGGTTCACGCCTGCGGTGGCGGCGATTCCGGGCGATTACGCCGCTCGGCCATGAACTGATCGAACTCGGTCTTGTCCTTGGCGAAGCGCAGCCGCTCGAGGAAATCGCGGAACTCGCGCTGCTCGTCTTCCAGCCGGCGCAAGGTTTCCGTGCGGTACTCGTCGAAAGCGTGATTGCCGCTCGACGGCGCGCTGGTCCACGGGCCGCCGGGGCCCGTCTTGGCGCGCATCCAATCCATCTTGTCTTGCCAGCGGCCAAAATTTCGACCTTGGCCGCCACGAAACCCGCACCCCATCATTCTTCCGCTCCCAATGGTGAAGGCGAGGACGCAAAGGCCAAGCGGCCACCAGACCATGAATCCCAGAACGATCAGAGCGATCCAGGCGGGTTTGCCGAATTCGTCGAGCTTTGCGGTGATTGGCATTGTCGACCTCGCGTGAATGTAAATAACATTTACATAGATAAAATCAGCTCGGCGTTTTGTCAAGCGGGGGCAGGCCCAGACCGCGCAGATAAATGAGAACGGCCGCCTCCAACAGTTCCTCCGGCGGCATCGGCAGCGCGCGCCGCGCCGCATCGCCGCGGCCGAACAGCGATGCGATGCCGTGGGTCATCGACCAGACGTGCAGCGCCACCATCAACGCCGGCGGCCGTGCCGGTGCCGGCATCAGCGCCACCAGCCGCTCCGAAGCAGCACGCAACACCGCGAACGCCCGCTCGCTCGCGTCACGCAGTTGCGGATCGGTATCGAGTGGAACACCGGCCTCGAACATCGCCGAGTAATAGGCCGGCGCGCGCTTGGCAAAATCGAGATAGGCTTTGCCGAGCCGGTCGAAGGCGCCCATCACGTCCGGCCGGCCCTCATCCCAGGCTTTGGCGAGCGCGGCGGCAAATTGATCGAAGCCGCGCCGTGCCACGTCGGCGAGCAATTCGTCGCGGTCGCGGAAATGCCGATAGGGCGCGGCCGGGCTCACGCCCGCCCAGCGCGCGGCATCGGCGAAGGTGAAGCCGGCCGGCCCCTTCTCCGCGATCAGCTCGAGCGCGGCGCGCACCAGGGTCTCGCGCAGATTTCCGTGGTGGTAGCCGCGCGGCCCTTGGCCGCCGCCCTTGCCCCATTTCATGTGAAGCGCTTTTACATTACGCCCGGGCGTAAGCAAAGCTCAGGGCTGCGCCGCGTCCTGGTCGGCGCGCATGGCGATGCGCAGCGGCTTGGGGATCGGCCGGGCGCGGCCGCCGGAGACGAAGGCGACCTGCACATGCGCCTCGACCAGCAACTCGTCGCCGCGCATCACCTTCTGATGCAGCATGACGGAGGCGCCCTTCACCTCTTCCGGCACGGTGACGATGGTGAGCACGTCGTCCATGTGCGCGGGCTTGCGGAAATCGATGCTCATGTGGCGCACCACGAAGGCAAAGCCCGGGGCCTCCTTCTCGGCCTGCGCGAACAGCGCGCGGTGATCGGCGCCGATCAGGCGCAGGTAATTGGTGCGGCCGCGCTCCATGAAGCGCAAATAGCTGGCGTGATAGACCACGCCGGAAAAATCCGTGTCCTCGTAGTAGACCCGCACCGCCTGGACGTGGCGGCCGTCGCGAATTTCGCCGTCGAGAGCGTCAATTCTATTCATCTTTTGAATTGGAGAACGAACCGATCCCGCAGGTTTGGAACGATGCGACCATTACCCCGCCCGCGCCAGCGGCGTCGAGGGTTTGGGAACGTCCTGCTTCCATTCCTTGGCAGCTTCAATCCAAGAGGCGATCGCCTCTTGCACGTTCTTCAGCGCCTCTTCCGGTGTCTCGCCATCGGACACGCAGCCCGGCAGATCGGGCACGGTGGCGAGATAGCCGCCGCCGTCGCTCTCCGCCAAGAGCTCGATACGGACTGCATATTCGAGTTTCATAAAACGTCTCCGTGGGCCTCAATATAGCGCACGAGCTTGCGAATGTAGATCGGTTTGATCGGTCGGCGTGCCGGGATCGTTAAGATTTCCCGCGCGGATGGATGCTTCGCGTGGCAATGGGACGTTCCCTGCCCGGGCCGGAACAGCAGACCGTATTCGCGGCAAAGCGCTTCGACATCACGGATGCGCCAATCGCCGGCCGGATTGCGGCGCATTCGCTCCAGCAAATCGGACGCCATCAATCCTCTTCCTGTCCGAACAAGCCGAATTGGCCCGGGTCGCGCGCCGGCTCGGCGAGACCGAGATGCTTGAAGGCGGCCGCGGTCAAAAGCCGCCCGCGCGGCGTGCGCTGCAGCAAGCCCTTCTGGATCAGGAACGGCTCGATGATGTCCTCGATGGCGTCGCGCGGCTCCGACAGCGCGGCGGCCATGGTGTCGACACCGACCGGCCCGCCGCCGTAGCTCTCCGCGATGGTCAAAAGATAGCGCCGGTCCATGGCGTCGAGCCCGGCGGCGTCGACCTCAAGTTCACGCAGCGCGTTGTCGGCAACTTTGCGGTCAATCGCCTTGGCGCCGTCGACATGCGCGAAATCGCGCACGCGGCGCAACAGGCGGCCGGCGATGCGCGGGGTGCCGCGGGCGCGGCGGGCGATCTCGTTGGCACCGTCGGGCGTGATGCCGATGCCGAGCACGCGGGCGCCGCGATTGACGATCAGCTCCAGCTCGGCTTCGGAATAGAAATTCAGCCGCACCGGAATGCCGAAGCGGTCGCGCAGTGGATTGGTCAGCAGGCCGGCGCGCGTGGTGGCGCCGACCAGCGTGAACGGCGACAAATCGATCTTCACCGAGCGCGCCGCCGGCCCCTCGCCGATGATGAGGTCGAGCTGGAAGTCCTCCATCGCCGGATAGAGGATTTCCTCCACCGCCGGATTGAGCCGGTGGATCTCGTCAATGAACAGCACGTCGCGCGGCTCGAGATTGGTGAGCAGCGCGGCGAGGTCGCCGGCTTTCGCGATCACCGGCCCGGAAGTGGCGCGGAAATTCACCCCCAGTTCGCGCGCCACGATCTGCGCCAGCGTGGTCTTGCCGAGGCCCGGGGGCCCGACGAACAGCACATGGTCGAGCGCTTCCTGGCGCGCGCGCGCGGCCTCGATGAACACCGACAGATTGGCGCGCGCCTTCTCCTGGCCGATGAATTCCGCCAGCCGCTGCGGACGCAAAGACGCGTCGACGTCGTCGTCGCGCTTTTCGGCGGCAATCAGGCGGCGCGGGGTGGTGGTCACTTCGCCAGCTCCTTCAGCCCCTGCCGGATCAGCGTCGCCACGTCGGCGCCCTCGCCGGCGCTACGCGATGCTGCGGCGATCGCGGCGGCGGCCTGCGGCTGGCCGTAGCCGAGATTGACCAGCGCGGAAACCGCATCCATCACCGGCCGAGGCGCACGTTTCTCGTCAAGCGCGCCGGCCAGATGCACGGCGGCGGGATCGATGTCCGCGAAGGCCGGCACTTTGTCCATGAGTTCGGTCACGATGCGCTCGGCCACTTTGGCGCCAACGCCGGGCGCGCGCGACACCGTCGCCTTGTCGCGCATGGCAACGGCCGAAGCGAGCTCGGACATTTTCAGCGTACCGAGCACCGAGAGCGCCACCTTGGCGCCGACGCCCTGCACCGTCTGCAACAGGCGGAACCATGCGCGCTCGCTGTCGCTGGCAAAACCGAACAGCTTGATCTGGTCCTCGCGCACATAGGTCTCGATCGACAAGGTCGCGGCTTCGCCGGGCGCGGGCAGCGCCTGCATGGTGCGCACCGAGCAATGCACCTGATAGCCGACGCCATTGACGTCGAGGATGATGTAGTCCTCGCCGTAGCTGTCGACGATGCCCCGGAGTTTTCCAATCATATGAGCTTGCCGATCATTGCGCCGCCACCCTCAGCACCGCGCTCTGCCGGTGATGCGCATGACAGATCGCGATCGCCAATGCGTCGGCCGCGTCCTCGCTCTGCGGATCGGCTTTCGGCAGCAGCACGCCGATCATCATGCGGATCTGCGCCTTTTCGGCATGGCCAGAGCCGACGATTGATTTCTTCACCAGATTGGGCGCGTATTCCGCCACCGGCAGCCCGGCTCTGGCCGGCACCAGCATGGCGATGCCGCGCGCCTGCCCGAGCTTGAGCGTCGCCGCTCCATTGGCGTTGACGAAGGTCATCTCCACCGCCGCCTCGTGCGGATTGTATTGCTCGATCACCGCGATGAGGCCGTCATGGATCACCACCAAGCGCTGCCCAAGCGCGGCCCGCTCGCTGGTTTCCAGCGAGCCGCAGGCGACGTGAATCAGCTGGTTGCCGTCGGACTCGATCAGGCCCCAGCCGGTGCGGCGGAGGCCCGGATCGATACCGAGAATGCGAATCGGTTGCCTGACCATGGCCCCGTTGATAGCGCCACGGCGCCCTCTCGGCCAGAACGGACCGCACGGGGGCAGGTGATTCGCGGCAACCGGATCGCCCAAACGCCTGCAGGCCTGTTAAAGAAGCTCGCCCGCCCAACGATACCGCCATGATCGATCCGCAAATCCTGTCGATTTTCACAGATGCTATCGCCGATCCGCGGTTTCCGATCGCCATCGGCATTGCCGCCTTGTCCGGCCTGGTGCGCGGATTTTCCGGCTTTGGATCGGCGCTGATCTACATGCCGCTGATCTCGGCGGTGTACAGCCCGCGTCTCGCCGCGCCCACTTTGCTGCTGATCGATACCATTTGCAGCCTGCCGTTCGCCCTGCAAGTGATGCCGCAATGCAATTGGCGCGAAGTCACGCCAGTCTCGATCGCCGGCGCCGTGGCGCTGCCGTTCGGCGTATTGGCGCTGGTGCTGGTCGATCCGCTGATGCTGCGTTGGTTCATCGCGGCCTTGGTGCTGACCGCGCTGGTGGCGCTGGTCGCGGGCTGGCGCTATCACGGCCGGCCGACGCTCATCGCCTCGCTCGGGGTCGGCGCGCTGGCCGGATTTGGCGGCGGCGCTGTGCAGATCGGCGCCCCGCCTTTGCTTATCTTTTGGCTCGGCGGCAGCAACAATGCGGCGACCGTGCGCGCCAACATCATGGTCTATTTCATCGCGCAAGGCGCGCTGTCGTGCCTGATGTATTTCTTCAGCGGCTTGTTTAGTGCGCAAGCGATCGCTTATCGCTGCTGCTGGGATTGCCGTTCGCGGTCGCGCTGGCCGGCGGCGCGTTTTGGTTTCACGGCGCCAGCGATGCGCTTTACCGCCGCGCTGCCTATCTGATCATCGCGGTGGCGGCGCTGGTGAGCCTGCCGTTATTCGATGCACTGCACTGACGGCGTCGCGCAGGATATTACGCGCTCAGCTTCTGCACCAGCGCGTCGGACACCTCGAAATTGGCGTAGACGTTCTGCACGTCCTCGTTGTCGTCGAGCAGCTCGATCAACTTCAGGACCTTCTCGCCGGCCTCGTCGTCGAGTGCGAAGGTGTTCTGCGGCTTCCACATTAGCGCGGTCTTGCGCGGCTCGCCGAATTTCGCCTCCAGCGCCTTCGCCACCTCGCGCAGCGCCTCTGGCGTGGTGAAAATCTGATGGCCGTCCTCGTTCGACGTCACGTCGTCGGCGCCGGCCTCGATCGCGGCGTCCAGCATGGCGTCGGCGCTGGCAACCTTGCCGTCGTATTCGACCACGCCGACATGATCGAACATGAACGACACCGCGCCGGTCGTGGCCAGGTTGCCGCCATTTTTGGTGAAGGTCGCGCGCACTTCGCCGGCGGTGCGGTTGTGGTTGTCGGTGAGCGCCTCGACGATCACCGCCACCCCGCCCGGCCCGTAGCCCTCGTAGCGGATTTCGTCATAGCTTTCGGCGTCGTTGCCGGACGCCTTTTTGACGGCGCGCTCGATATTGTCCTTCGGCATGTTCTCGGCGCGGGCGGCCAAAATCGCGGCGCGCAGCCGCGGATTGAACGCCGGGTCCGGCATCCCGATCTTGGCCGCCACCGTGATTTCGCGCGCGAGCTTGCCGAACAGCTTGGAGCGCACCTTATCCTGGCGCCCCTTGCGGTGCATGATGTTCTTGAATTGGGAATGACCGGCCATAATCACACGCTGCGCTGACGTTGATGCTGGCGGCTATATAGGCTGAATGCGCGGGAAAATAAATATTGAACGTTCGGCCTAGAGCCTAAATCAGCCCGCCGCCACCGCGACGTTGCGCAGGATGGCGTCGATCGCCTCGCCGACCTTGGCCACATTGCGGTGGACGCGCGCTTTGTAGCGCCTGACCGCGTCGCGATCGACCATGAAGAACTGCTTTTCCGGATAGCTGCGGCCGAAAATATCGATCAGCATGCTGCGGAATTTGCCGGACACGATCCCCGGCATCGGTTCCGAGGACTGCTCGGCATAGGCCACCAGCTCGGCCGAGGTAAGCGCGCACAGCAGCGGATGCAGCCTTGCCGAATAGACTTGCCGGTGGCTCTGGATGGTCTGGATGGCACGGTCGAGCGCGTGGTCGCCGCGAATTTCGTCATTGACCTGCAGCGGTTCGTCTACGGTTGGTTTATTCATCGGGAACTGGTCGATCAGCCAGTCGCCGAGATGCACCACGTTTTTGCGTCCGCGTCCATACATCAGCACGTCGTCCTCGGTGCGTGCGAACCAGGTGTCGAGCCGGTCGAGCAGCCGGTCGAGCGCCGGCCGCGGGATCAACTCGCGGTATTGCGTGCCGAAAATGCCGATCGATGCTTTGCCGCGGCCCACAATGTCGAGCACCTCGTCGCCGAGCAACGGCTGGAACATGCTGTTGCCGACACCGAGCACCACCAGATCGTATGTCGCGCGCGCCTGGCTGAGCGTGCGGAAGGTCAGGTGATGCACCTCCGCCTCGCCCGGCAGCAGCGCATTGATCATGTGGTAGCCGAGCCGGTCGCCGAAATTGTCGCCGTCGTCGCACGACACCACCGCGACGCTGCAGGGCGTCACCGGCTTCAGCCGCTCGGTCGGGGTCAACCGCATCAGCACCTGCATGCCGTCGATCGGGGCGGTGCATTCGATGCGAAAGCCATAGCGGTCGAACAGCAGCGCGAGATCGTAAAAGCTCAGATGATTGACGAAGCCGAGTGCGGCGCGATCGCCGGTGCCGGTGAGGTCAGTCGCGCAATAACTCAAGATCACGTCCTGCTTGCAAAAGCGCAGGTAGGTGAAAAAGGTTTCGACGTCCGCGATCTGTTCGAGCACGCCGAGCATGACGATGATGTCGGATTGCGCCGCGGCATGGTTTGGGAATTCGCCGTTTGCGATATCGGAAACGACAGCGCCATCGCGCTTGATCCGGTCGCAAGCTTGATAGCTGCAGCCGTTCGGAAGCAACGGCTGCAGTGCCATCCGGCCGCCGCTCAGATCGAGCACGCGCGAGCCGGCGGGAATGAATTGGGCGGCGAGTTCGGCGCGCAGGTTGCTTGCAAGCGCGGCCGGAACGATGTCGTTCGTCGTCTCAAGTGCGAGATTACGATTGACGTATATATGCATGTCCACCGTGCTGTGGTTGCGATGCCGTACCCAGCACTAAGCGGCGAATCACTGTCGCCTAACGAATCACCGCGGCGAGTCGCGGTCAACCCGGCGGCCTGCGAATAAATTCTTTAAATGACGCACGTTGCGCTAGTTCCAGAAAACCGGCCGCGCTTCTTCCAGCACGCCGCCGAGCCGCACCGCGCCGACTTTGACGGCGAGGCCGGTGGCGTCGTCGGTTTCGACCGCCAAACCGCACAGCGTGGCCGGGCCGCTCGACGCCTCGAATTTGCCGCCCGGCACTTTGCGCAGGAAGCGGTTGAGCGGCTCGTCCTTGGTCATGCCGATGACGGAGTCGAAATCGCCGGTCATGCCGACGTCCGACACAAAGGCGGTGCGGCCCGGCATGATGCGGTGATCGGCGGTCGGCACATGGGTGTGGGTACCGACCACCAGGCTGGCGCGGCCATCGACGAAATAGCCCATCGATTGCTTCTCGCTGGTGGCCTCGCAATGCATGTCGATGACGATGGCGTCGGCGCCGGATTTAAGCGGACAGGCGGCGAGCTCGCGCTCGACCACGGCAAACGGATCGTCGAGCGCATCCATGAAGACGCGGCCCATGGCGTTGATCACCAGCGCGCGCTTGCCGTTCTTGGTGTCGATCAGCGCGGCGCCGCGCCCGGGCGTGCCCTTGGGATAGTTCACCGGCCGGATCAGCCGCGGCGCGCGCTCGATGAACACCAGCGCCTCGCGCTGATCCCAGGCGTGATTGCCGAGCGTGACGGCATCGGCGCCGGCATCGATGAATTCGTTGTAGATGACCT
>DATBZY010000056.1:0-15271 GCA_036512915.1 Pseudolabrys sp.
GGCGCGAACGGCACGATGATGTGGATGGGCCTAGTGGGGTAGCTGGCGGAGTCATCGGCGGCCACCGCTTTGGCCACGTCGAATAGCGCCACCAGGCACAGTAGTGCGCCAGCCACGCGCGAGCCGTTGGTTGCTGCCCTCAGCATCCCTTCCTCCCGGGGCCGCATGTGCCGCCTCCCTGGCGGCGGCTTACCCCGCCGCCATCACATCTTCCGGACTCAGCGGCAGCTTCACCGGAGCTTTGCGCTTGGCGGAGAGGTCGAGCGCCTTGGTCAGCATCAGATTGCGGTGGGCTTCTTCCACCGTCGCCGCCGCGGTCGGCAGGCCGAGCGCGACGCGGTTGAGCCAGCTCACGGTTTCCTCCGCCATCGGCCCGCGCAATTCGCCGAGCACCATGTCGCCGGGCGGATAGCTACCCATGAAATCGACCAGCCGGGTGGCGTCGGGGTTGTAGCCTTCCGACTGCGCCTTCGACACCGCCAGTACGATGTCGCGGTGGGTGTCGTCGATGGTGAGCACGCCGGTGGTGCCGACGATGCCGACTTCCAGGCTGTAGACCGCGCCCGGCCAGGTGACCGGCAGCGCCCAGGAAATGTTGAGGTGATAAACGGTGCCGTCGCTGAACATGATCATGCCGGCGGTGGCATCGATGCCCTGATAGAGCGGTCCCAACACCTTGTCGATCGAGCGCGCATAGACCTCGACCGGGGTCTTGCCTTCGAGACACCACATGCAGATGTCGAGCGCGTGGGTGCCCGAGATTACCATCGGCGAAATCGACGCTGGGTTGTCGGTGCGCTTGTAATTGTCGATCGCTACCAGCCGGTTCATGAAGGCGCGCGAGGTCACCAGCGTGACATCGCCGAGCGCCCCGGTGCGGCATTTCTCCTTCGCCGCCAGCCAGCGGCGGCGGAAGCGCTGGGTATAGCCGACCACGGCGTCGAGCTTGGCGTCCTTGATCGCTTTCCGCACCTTTTCGGATTCGACAAGGTTGGTGGCGAGCGGCTTCTCGATCAGCATCGGAATGCCGCGCTCGATCGCCGCCATGATCGGATCAACGTGCAGATGCTCGTCGGTGGCGATGATGCAGGCGGTCACTTCCGGCCGGCGCAGCAGCTCAACATGACTTTGCGTGACGAAATCAGCGTTGATCTTGGGGCCGACTTCGCCGGCGCGGTTGGGGTTCTTTTCGGCGAGACCGATCCACTCCACCGCTGGATGGCGTGACGCCACCTCGCCGCGGAACAGGCCGACGCGGCCGCCGCCGATGATGGCTAAGCCCACGCCCTTGGCAGAATTCTTCATGAGTTTGCTCCCGACCGATTTTTCTCTTTGAATTCCGCAATCGCCGAAATCGTTTCGTTGGTGAGCGGCAGATCGACGGGCTCGTTGCGGTCGGCGGAAAGATCCGCCGCGCTGTAGGTTTCCATCACCCGCCGCGCGCTCTCCGGCGTCACCATGACCGGGGTATCGCGGATGCAGGCTTCCAGGAAGTGGATGGTCTCGGGACCCATGCCGCCGGCAAACACTTCGCCGACCTGCTCGCCCGGCATCGTCGACATCGGGAACACCTGACCGTTTGTGACCGTATTAAGCCAGTTGTCGCGCTGGGTGTCGTCGAGCACCAGCGCGCCTTCGGTGCCGGTGATCTCGATCCAGGTCGAGCAGTAGTTCGGATAGCTCGGCGGGAAATTCCAGCCGCCGCCGATCATCACCACCACGCCATTGTCCATGGTGACGGTGGTGAACATGACGTCATGCGAGCCGTTGACCGGCTTCATGTAGCCGTAGGCGCCTTGGCTGTAGACCCGCACCGGCTTGGCCGGCTCCAGCAGCCAGAAGACGAAGTCGAGATCGTGGGTGCTCTCCATCACCACCGGCGACAGCCGCACGCGGCCGGCGATCTTCTTGCCGAGGCTGCGTGAGAGGTTGCGGCTGACCAGCACCGAAACCATATTGCCGAGCGTGCCGTCGGTGATCTTCTTCTTGGCGTAGGCGATCTTGGTGTTGAAGCGCTGCGAATAGCCGATGGTGAATTTCAGGCCATTGCGCTTGGCGAGTTGAATGAGTTCGTCGGCTTCCCACAATTCGAGCGCGATCGGCTTTTCCAGCATCACGTTCTTGCCGGCTTTCAGACAGTCGCGGCAGATCGGATAGTGGTTGGTTTCCGGCGTGGTCGAAATATAGACCACCGAAATGTTCGGATTGTTGATGATGTCCTGGTAGTCGAGCGTCGCCGTCGCCGGCTTGTAGAGCGCTTTCACCTCGGCCAGCCGGTCGGGCCGGATCTCGCACAGGTACAGCTTATCCACCAGCGCCGTGCGCGACAGCGTTTCCGCCCGCGTGCCGCCGACCCATCCGACACCGATCACCGCAACTTCAACTCGTTCCACCGGCCGATTCCCTCAATTTCCATTGTGATGTGTGGCGGCCCGACGGCCGCGCGGCGGCACACTAGCCCACGCGCGAAGTGGCTGGAAGGGCATGTTTTTCAGCCGGCGACAGCGGCCGTGCCGATGCCGAAGACCTGGGCCGCGAACCGCGGATAGACCTCGGCCAATTGCGGCGCCACCACCGCGCGCATCAGCGTGAGCGTCTCGGGCGTGGGCGCCGGCGTTTCCGGCACCGTCGCCGGCCGGTCGAAGTCGAAGCCGGTGTTCTCGATCACCTCTGCAACCGTATGGCCGGGATGCACGCTGGCAAGCCGGAAGCGGCCGTCGGCGAAACTGAACAGGCAGCGGTTGGTGACCAGCGCGATCGGCCCGCCCGGGCGATAGACGTTTCCCGCGCTGGCGCCCGCCGCACTGATGAAATCGACGTGTTGCACCAGCGTGCGGCGCGAATGCTCGACCCGGAACAGGATCACCTTCGGCACCACGTAATACAGATAGGCCGAGCCGAACGAGCCGGGGAAGCGCACCTTCGGATGCTGATAGTCGCCGGTCGACACCAGATTGACGTTGCCCTGGCCGTCGATCTGTCCGCCCGAGAGAAAAAACACATCGATGCGGCCTTGCCCGGCGCAGTCGAACAATTCGCGCGCGCCGTCGGTGAAGAAATTATGCTTGCGGCTTTGCAGCAGCGACACATAGGGGCGGCCGTTTCCGCGCTCGCGCGCGAGCAGGGCGGCGGCGGCCGGGATCGGCGAGGCATTGCCGACCGCGACATGCCGGCAATCGCCGATCAGCCGCGCGATCACGTCGGCGAGCAGTTCCTCGTCTCGGAAGTTCTGATCACGCCGCGCGTTGGTCATACACATACCGCTCGAGATACTCCGCAAAGCCCTCCGGCGTCGCCGCTAGCGCTGCATATTCGGCGAGATGATCGGCGTCGGCCGGATAAAAATCCGGCAGCGGCAGCGGCCAGGCGCCGCGCTCGGCCACTACGATGCTCTCGACGTAAAAGCCCGGCAGCGTGCCGGCCGCCAGCACCGGATCGTCGAGCAGATTGCCGTCGTGAATCTTTTCCACGGTCGCGATCGTCTTCTCCGCCGCATGCGCCATGGTGGCGAATTCGCGCTGCCGTCCGATCCAGACATTGCCGAAACGGTCGGCCATCGGCGCATGGATCAATGCGACGTCAGGCTTGATCGCGGGCAACAGCACGATCGGATCGGAATTGCCGAACGGGCTGTCGATCACTTTCCAGTCGTCGCGATACTTCAGCAGGTCGGAGCCGATCAGCCCGCGCAGCGGCATGAACGGCACGCCCTTCTCCGCCGCCTGTAGACCTGCATGCAGCGCCGGGCAGGTGGCGTCCTTCATCTTGATCGCGCCCGAAATGACGGCGGCGGTAAAGCGCGGCGCCGGGCCGAATTCGCCGAGGCTGACCGCGGAGGTCTCCAGCGTCTCGACGCAGCCGGCGCCGATCAGCAGATCGGCCTGCAGGCCGGAGGTCGGCAGCGCCACCAGATGCAGCCGTTTCACGCCGCGGCGGATCAGCGCGCGGGTCGCCGCCATCGGCACGCCCGAGACCTCGCGCGGCACCACCAGCATGCAGCTGTCGGCAACACTTGCGAGCGCGTCATCGAGCAATTTCGCCAGTTGATACATGTCAGCCCGCATCGTTGCGCGGTATTTGCGCCGTTAGGGGCCTATTTCCCATTGTTGTGCTTGCCAGGTCCACACAATTTTGCGACTTGGTCCCGATGGCAGCGCATGATCCCGAAAAGTGGGAACCGGTTTTCGGATAAGATCATGCGCAAGCAAAATTCTAGGCAGGGCACAGATTCAGACCCGACGGATCAGACACTCATGACCCTGCAAGACAAGCTGCGCAGCCGGCGCTTCGTCATCACCGCGGAGGTGACGCCGCCGGTGTCGGCCGACCGCAACGAGCTGCTGGCCAAGGCGCTGCCGCTCAAGGGCCTGGCCGACGCGGTCAACATCACCGATGGCGCCGGCGCCCGCCCGCATCTCGGCGCGGTGACCGCCGCGGCCATGCTGGTGGAGGCTGGGCTAGAGCCCGTGCTCCAGCTCACCTGCCGCGACCGCAATCGCATCGCCTTGCAAAGCGATCTTATAAGCGCGGCGGCATCGGGCGTGCGCAATCTGCTGATGCTGCGCGGCGACGACCCGAGCGCGGGCGACCAGCCCGATGCCAAGCCGGTGTTCGATCTCGATCCGCGCTCGCTGTTGGAAACCGCACGCCGCCTGCGCGATAGCGGGGAATTGCCGTCGGGGCGCAAGGTCTCCGGCCGCGCCGATTTCTTCCTGGGCAGCGCCGACAACCCGATCGATCCGCCGCCTGGCTGGCAGCCGAACGCGCTCAACGCCAAGCTCGCGGCCGGCGCGCAATTCGTGCAGACGCAGTTCTGCATGGATGCCGGCGTGGTTCGCCGCTATATGGCGCGGCTCGCCGAGCAGGGCATTGCCGACAAGCTGTCGTTTCTGATCGGCATCGTGCCGCTGCGCTCGGCGCGCTCGGCGAACTGGATCCGCGAGAAGCTGTTCGGCGCCATCATTCCCGAGACAATCGTCGAGCGCATGCAGCGCGCGTCCGATCCGGCGGCGGAGGGCCGCCGCATCTGCATCGACATCGTGCGCGAACTCGCCGACATCCCGCATGTCGCCGGCGTGCACATCATGGCGCCCGGCAACGACTCCGCCGTGCCGGACATCATCACTGCGGCCCGCGCCAGCATCGCCCGCCTCGCGCCGGCCTGACGGCCGGCGCGCAAGCCTCAGCTCAGCGCCGCCTTCACCCGATCGGGCGAGAACGGCACCCGGCGGATGCGCACACCGGTGGCGTCGAAGATGGCGTTGGCGATCGCCGCCGCCACCGGGCGGATCGACGGCTCGCCGGCGCCGGTCGGCGGCAGCTCGGGATGGTTGATCAGCACCACGTTCACCTCGGCCGGCGTCTCGGTGATGTCGAGGATCGGATAGCTCACCCAGTCCACGCTGGTCACCGCTTTGGGGTCGAAGGTCACTTCCTCCCACAGCGTGCGGCTCACACCCTGCACGATATTGCCTTCGATGCATTTCACCAGCCCGTCGGGATTGATGATCTGCCCGCAATCATGCGCGACCGTGAACTTGCGCGCGAAGATCTTGCCACTGGCGCGGTCGATGTCGACTTCCGCGATCACCGCCACGCGCGTGCCGTTGCGCTGCGAGTAGGCGATGCCGCGGCCCGACACCTTGGCGCCGGTCTGGTCCTTGCGCGGCGAGGGCCGCGTGTCCCAGTTGGCTTTTTCCGCCGCCGCCTTGATGACGGCGACGTCGCGCGGCTCCTTGATGTAACGCAGGCGGAACTCGATCGGATCGGCATTCACGGCCGCGGCTACTTCGTCGATGAAGGACTCGCTGGCGAAGTGGATCTGCGGTCCGACCGGGTCGCGCAGATGCGCGCTACGCAGCGGCGAGGCGCGGTCGAGCAGCGGCGGAATGGTCTCCCAGCCCATGCGCTTATTGTCGAAGGCATAGAATTCCGCCGGCACGCCGAAGCCGTCGCCGGATTTCAACGCCACGCCGAGCGTCTGCCCGGCCAGCGTGTCCTGCGGCTTGCCGCCATTGGTATCGACGTCCACCCGCGAGAAGCCCTTGCTGGTGAACTCGTAGGCCACGACCTTGCCCGACGCATCGAGCGCGGCGCGCGCCTTATGGATCGAGGCCGGGCCTTTCGGGTCCCAGCCGGTGCCCTGGTCGCGCATGTATTGCAGCCGCACCGGCTTGCCGACCGCTTTCGCCAACACCGCCGCGTCCATGGCGCAGTCGTCGGCGTCGTTGCGGCCATAGGAGCCGGGGCCCGCCGTGAAGATCACGCGAACTTTGTCGACCGGCATCTGCAGCGTGGCGGCCAGGCCGTTCTGCACGAAGTGGGATTTCTGCGTCCCGCTCCAGCAGGTGACATTGCCGTCCTTGATCTCGACCAGCGCGCAGGCCGGGCCCATGCTGGCATGCGACTGGAACGGCCATTCGTATTCGGCCTCGATCACTTTCGCCGCGGTCTTGAACGCGTCGTCGACATTGCCGTTCTGCTTTTCGATCTCGCGCTTGCGCACTGTGGCTTTACGAATGTGATCGTAGAGCGTGGCCTGTTCCGGGAAAGGCGGCTGCTTTTGCGACCATTCCACTTTCAGTTTCTCGGCGGCCTGGATGGCGTTCCATTCCTTGTCGGCGACGACGCCGAGGAAGCCCTTGTCCCAGACCACCTTGGTGCCCGGTATATCCTTGATCGAGGCCTCGTCCACTTTCACCGGCTCGCTGCCGGCCACCGCCGGACGGATCATGCGGCCGTGCACCATGCCCGGCACCTTGATGTCGGTGACGAAGTTCTCGATCGCGAACACCTTCGGCGCCACGTCCTCGCGCTTGATCGGCTGGCCGACGATCTTGTGATCCTTGGGATTTTTTGGCTGCGCCTTGCCGGGCGCGTAGAGCGGGTTGCCGTATTGCTTGTTCCAGTCGAGCTGGACGTTGAAATACTTGCCACCGATCATCTGCGCATAGGAAATGCGCTTCGACGTGTCGTCGGCGGCGCTGACCACGCCGTCGTTGACGTTAAGCTTGTCAACCGGCGTGGACAGAAGTCCGGCCGCCATCTCGACCAGCACGCGGCGCGCTTCCGCCGCCGCCATGCGCATCTGCTTGCCGCCCAACTGGATGCCGGTGGAGCCGGAGGCACCGCCCTGGTTCACGCTGGTGGCCGTGTCGCCCATGATGACCTTGACGTTTCTGAACGGAACGTCGAGCTCTTCCGCCACCATCTGGCCGATGGCGACGTGCAGCCCGTGGCCCATGTCCATCTTGCCGAAGAACGCCGACACGCTGCCGTCGGCATTGACCGCGATATAGGACGACAGCTGATCGGGCGTGAGCGGCGGCTTGGCGCCTTGTGCATAGGCCGCACTGATCGACAGCACGGTTTCCAGCGAGATGGCTGCGCCGATCGACACGACCAGGGCGCCGCCGCCGAGCAGGACCGAGCGGCGGGTGAAGGAAGACGTCTTTTCAAATTTTGTCATGACCGTTTCCCTCAACCCATCATTTCGGCGGCGCGCTTGACCGCCTTGAGAATGCTGATGTGCGTGCCGCAGCGGCACTTCAATCCGGACAGCGCGTCCTTGATCTCGGCTTCGCTCGGCTTCTTTTTGTCGCGAAGGAAAGCGGCGGCGGTCATCAGCCAACCATTGATGCAGTAGCCGCATTGCGGCACTTGTTCCTCGACGTAAGCCGTCTGCAGCGGGTGCGGCTTTTCCGGCGTGCCCAGGCCGGCCAGCGTGACGATCTTGCCCTGGCCGACGGCGGACAGCGGGGTGACGCAAGAGCGCGTCGGCTGGCCGTCGACGTGCACGGTGCAGGCGCCGCATTGCGCGAGCCCGCAGCCGAAATGCGGATTGTTGAGGCCGACATCGTTGCGCAAGGCATAGAGCAACGGCATGTCGGGGTCGGCATCGACCGTATGGGTCTGGCCGTTGACGTTCAGCGTGAAGCGTTGATTCATGGCATTCAGCTCCCTGGGCCTAGCGCGGCGGATTACGTCCTGCCGCCCGGTCGCGGAACTTCCGCGAGCGCGTCATTTGCCGACGCTTGCGGGGGAAAGGCTAGTCCCGCACACTGGCCTTGGGAACAGCCCCCGGCATAAAAATGGTGTTATAATGTGGAGGAATAGACGCCATAAGGCGCGAGTATGAGGGGAGGATCCGCAGCATGACGATCGCCACCAGCAAGTGCACTGCACTCGCCGGCATTGTTGCCGCCGTAACGATTTGCGCAATGGCGGGCCCGGCCGCGGCGCAAGGCAAGCCGTGGCGTCACGGTCAGATCAACGCCAAGGCGGACGCCGGCATCCTTATGATGGTGTCGACGCGCGATTTCGCCGCCCAGCAGGGCCTCAAGATCGAGCTGTTGCAGTTCAAGGACGACCAACTCGGCCTCAAGGCGATGATCGCCGGCGAGATCGACAGCTTCGAAGGCGGGCCGCAGGGCGTTTTCGCCGCCGATTCCAAGGGCGCGGATGCGAAAATCCTCGGCTGCCACTGGGTCGCGGTGCCGCACGGCATCTACGCCAAGGAAGGCATCAACAAGGTCGAGGACCTCAAGGGCAAGTCGATCGCGGTGTCGGCGCCCAATTCAATGCCAAACATGCTGGCGCGCGAGGCGCTGGCGAAATACGGCGTGTCGGACACTGACGTGAAGTTCGCCGCCGTCGGCGGCGACCGCGAACGCTACCAGGCGCTCGCCGGCGGCGTGGTCGACGCCGCGGTGGTGTCGAACGAATATCAGCCGATCGCGCCGAAGAACATCCATCTGCTGGTCGCCGGCCGCGACGCGGTGCCGAATTTCCTGCGCGTGTGCATCGTCTCCAGCGCCAAAAAGCTGGCCGAGCGCGGCGACGACGCGGTCAAGTTCCTGGCGGCGGAAATGAATGCGCTGCGCTTCGCGCTCGCGAACAAGGACGCTACCGTCGCACTGACGCGCGAGCTCACCAACGCCAAGCCGGACGATCCGCGTCCCGGCTTCGTGTTCGACGACGCGGTCGCGCACAAGGCGGTCGACCCGACCCTGCCGCTTCCGGCCGAGAAGATCCAATGGATCCAGGAGCAGATGGTGAAGGCCGGCAACATCGCCAAGCCGCTCGACCTTAAGACCGTCACCGCGCCGGAATATCGGGAAAAGGCCCTGAAGCTTGTCGGCAAATGAAACGCAATTCGAGATTCTGTCATTCCGGGACGGCGCGAAGCGCCGGACCCGGAACGACGAAGTGAGGAGACCGGAATGGGTGAGGTAACTTTCCTCGACGTGTCCAAGCGCTTCGCGTTGCGCGTGGACGGCGAGGTTCATTACGTGCAGGCGCTCGACCGCGTCAGCTTCAAGGTGGCCGACGGCGAGATCGTGGCGCTGATCGGGCCTTCCGGCTGCGGCAAGACCACGGCGCTGCGCGTCGCTATGGGCCTCGATCCGGCGAATGGCGGCCGCGTGACCGTGGACGGGCGCGAGGTGCACGGCTGCGGCCACGACCGCGGCATGGTGTTCCAGCACGCCGAACTGCTGCCGTGGCTTTCCGCACTTCAGAACGTGATGTTCGGCCTGGAGATGAAGGGCATGCGCGGCGCTGAGCTGCGCGAGACGGCGGAAAAATATCTCGAGTTGGTCGGCCTCACCGATTCGAAAAACCGCCGCCCGCATCAGCTCTCCGGCGGCATGAAGCAGCGCGTCGGCATCGCCCGCGCGCTCGCCATCGATCCCAAGGTGCTGCTGATGGACGAGCCGTTCGGCGCGCTCGACGCGCAGACGCGCGAATCGCTGCAAGCCGAGCTCATGGACATTCACGCCCGCACCGGCAAGACGATCCTGTTCGTCACCCACGATCTCGACGAGGCGGTGCTGATTGCCGACCGCATCGTGGTCATGAAGAACGGCCGCGTGGCGGAGATCATGACGGTGCCGCTCAAGCGTCCGCGCCCCGATCTCGGCATCGTGCGCGGCAGCCATGAGTTTGCCGAGACTCGCTACAAGGTCTGGCGCGCGCTGCACGACGAAGCGACGGTGCATTAGCCCATGGTGGACATCGCCAACATTGAGAACAAAACCGTAGCGCCGCCGGCCGCCGATGCGGCCGAGCGGCGGCAGCTGCCGCGCTGGGCGATCACGTTCGCCTCGATCGTCTGCATGCTGATCCTGTGGGAAATTTTCGGGCGCCAGATCAACCCGGTGTTCGGGTCCTATCCGAGCGCGATCGCGGTGGCGTTCTGGGAGCTTGCCGCCAGCGGACTATTGTGGTCGGCGCTGTACGACAGCCTGCGGCCATTCCTGGTCGGCTATGGTCTCGCCATCGTGATCGGCGTGCCGGTCGGTCTGGTCATCGGCCGCTTTCGCGTGGCCGAGGCAGCGCTCGGCATCTACGTCACCGCCGGCTACGCCATGCCGCTGGTCGCGCTGGTGCCGCTCTTGATGCTGTGGCTGGGCTTAGGGTTTACGGTCAAGGTCGCGGTGGTGTTCTTGATGGCGCTGTTTCCGATCTGCATCAACACCTGGCTCGGCGTCGTCGCGGTGCCGAAGACGCTGATCGAGGTCGGCAAGTCGTTCGTCGCGTCCGACCTGGTGATCCTGCGCCGTATCGTGCTGCCGGCGACGCTGCCCTACATCATGGCCGGCGTGCGGCTGGCGGTCGGCCGCGCGGTGGTGGCCATGGTGATCGCGGAATTCTTCACCACCATCTCGGGGCTTGGCGCGGTGATCATTAATTCCGCCAACAATTTCGATACCGCCACCATGTTTGTGCCGATCATCATCCTGATGCTGATGGCGGTCGGGCTGAACAGCCTGATCGGCTGGTTCGAGCGTCGCGTCGCGCCCTGGCAGGCCGAGATCGCCGGACGGGAGCGGGAGTAATCAGGCCAGCGCCCGCACCGCCGCGAACAGGTCGCGCACCTGTTTTTCTGAAATATTGCGGGTGATGAACACCACGCGGCTCTGGCGATTGCCGTCCGGCCAGGTCTCCAGCTCGACCGGCGGATGCGCGAGGTGTTGCACGAATTGCACCACCACCGGTCCGCGGCAGCCTTCCACGTCGAGGAAGCCCTTCACTCGCAGCAGGTCGGCGCCGCGCAGCTGCATCAGCGTGTCCATGGCGCGGGCGAACACGGTCCACGGCATGGCTGCGGCTTCGGTCAGCACGAAGCTGCCGATGCCGTCGCTGTGCGCGGCCTCGGCGACGAAAGCATTGCGCTGATCGGCGGCCGGCTCGGTGAGCCGGCTGGGTTCGAGTTCGCCGTTCACCGCCTCGTAGATCTCCGCGTTCGCGTTGAGTTTGCGCAGTTGCGCGCTCAGCTGGACGAATGCCGATTCGCCGGCGATGTCGGTCTTGGTCACCACCAGCCGGTCGGCCAGGATCACTTGCTTGCGCGCCTCGGACGACCACGCCAACGTGTCGCCACCGGTTTCCGCATCGACCACGGTAACCACCACCTCGACATGGAACACTTCCCCGAGCGCGCGGTCGGTGGCGAAGGTCTGCAAAATTGGGCTCGGATCGGCGAGCCCGCTGGTCTCGATCACGATGCGGCGGAAGTCAGGGATTTCGCCGCGCTCGCGCTCCACCACCATGCGCCGCAGCGCCTGCTGCAGGTCGGTGCGCGTGATGCAGCACAGGCAGCCATTGCCCAGCAGCACCGTTTCATCGGCGCTCGATCGGATGAGGGCATCGTCGATGCCGGTGGCGCCGAATTCGTTGACCACCACGGCGGTGCCGCGCCCTTCCGGCGTTGCGAGGAAGCGGCGCAACAGCGTGGTCTTGCCGGCGCCGAGAAAGCCGGTGACCACCGTCACCGGCACCCGCGGCCCGCGCTCGCGCTTGAGCCGGCGCCCAAAGCGCCCGGCCGCCGGCGAGGGAAAAAGCTCGTTCATACGGCGACTATACCGTCATCCTGAGGTGCGCGCGAAGCGAACCTCGAAGCACGGCGGCGTTTAAAAATCCATCTCCAGCGTGTACAGCCCGCCGGTGAAGCGATCCATGGTGTAGACGATCTGGCGCTCGTCCACGAACACGTCGTTGAGCTGCACCGCACCAGCCGGGGTGCCTTTCGGCGCCGGCGGCACGAAGGCGGCCACTTCCTTCGGCTGGTAGGCGTTGGAAATGTCGTAGGCGCGCAGGCCGCCGTTGAAGAAGGTGCCGAGCACGATTTGGTCCGACTGCCAGGCGGTCGGCACCGGCGGATTTTCATGGATGTTGTGCGCGCCGAAACGGCCGCCGCGATGGGCATAGGCGTCGACCGGCGGCATCGGGCAGGTGGCGATCGGCACCAGATGGGTCTCGTCGCGCGCGTCCACGATCCACACCAGCTTCGGCCAGTCCTTGGCGTTGTTCTCGGTCGACTCGTCGGTGACGATCAGCAGCCCGCGATCAAACAGCGGCAGCGCGGTATGCATGAAGCCGCTATAGGGCGGCGAATTGGTCCAGTGCGAGATCGGCACCGGCTTCGATTTGTCGGAGATGTCCATCACGAACATGCCGCCGTCGATGTAGCAGAGATACATGCGATCGGGCCGCTGCTTGTAGACGTTGGTGTTGTGCGCGCGGTAGCCCTTGTCGAGCTTGTGGCGCGGCGGCGGCGGCACGTTGTCGGAGGCAGCCGTGCCCGGCATCCACCAGCGGCCGACCTCGACCGGCTTCGATGGATTGCGCACGTCGATGCAGCGGTAGAACTGGTCGTCGAGCGGGTTGCTCGGCTGGAAGTCGGGCGCGCCCGAGGCCATGTGCACGTATTCGCCGTCGCAGAACCACAATTGGTGCACGCCGCGCGAAGTGGCGCCCGAGCAGTCGAAGAATGAAATCGAGCGCGGCTTTTCCGGCACCGACACGTCGAACAATTCGACGCCGGCCGGCTTCTGCCCGACTTTCTGCGTCTGGTAGGCGACCGCCAGCATATCGCCGGACAGCTCCAGCGAGTTCGAGCGCATGTAAGCCTGCGGCAGTTCGGTTTGCACCACCACTTTCGGCTGGCGCGGGTCGGAGACGTCGACGCCGGTGAAATTCTTCGGTGCGCTTTCGTGCGCGAGCCAGATGACGCGGCGCCCATCCTTGGCGATCTGCACCGCCATGCCTTCGCCCATGCCGCCGAAGCCGCCGAGATCGTTCTGGGCGAGCAGCTTGAAATTCGAGGTCGTCGGTTCTCCGGACTGGCTGAGCGGATTGTTGGCGGCGGACATTCATGTCTCCATTTTCTTATGCCCTCCCCCCGCGAAGCGGTGGGGAGGGTCGTTTCGTATCGTGGAAGCGATGCAAAACGGGGTGGGGGGTGTTCGATAGATTGAGTTTTTACACGCGCGACGTTTTAGCTCCAGTGCCTGTTCTTCCCCCACCCCCGCCCCCTCCCCGCCACTCGCAAGAGCTCGTGTGGGGAGGGGAGGTGAGAGGCCAGCGCTGGAATAACACTCAGGCGCCGGCCTGCTTGAGGAATTCCATGCGCAGCGCCTTGCTCCAGTCCGGGATCGCCTTGATCTTGTTTTCCTTGAGCAGGATTTCGGCCTGCTTCTGCATGTAGGGCACGATGTCGGCCGGCCAGCCCGGACTGACTTCCACGCGCGCGAGCGCTTTCGCGAAGGTGTCGGGCGCCATTTTGTAACCCTTGGACGCGTAGAACGAATAGATCGTATCGGCGACCTTCTTCGGGGTCTCCTTGAAGTCCTTCGCCACTTCCAGCCAGGCCTTGAGATAGGCGACCACGGTCTGCGGGCTCTTCTCGATGAAATCCGGCGTGGCGGCCATGAATACCGGCAGATTATCGAACTCGCTGTACTCGGAGATCGTCACCGCGAGGCCGTCGGCTTCCGCGATCGCATTGTAAGGCTCGACATTGGCCATGGCGTCGACGGTCTTGGCGGCCATGGCGGCCACCATGTCGTTCACGTTCATGCGGATTTCCTGGTAGTCGCCCTTCTTCAATCCGGCCTTGGTCGCGATCTGGTCGACGAAGATGTTGCCGGTGGACGAGCCGGTCTGGTTGGCGACCTTGAGCCCGCGCAGCTGCTCGACCTTGGTGATCCCCAGGTCCTTGCGCGCCATCACGCGCGCGGTCTTGCCGACATATTCGATCATGGCGATGCCGACGAGGCCGCCCTTGTCGTGGCCGAGCGCGAGCGAGGGGCCGGCATAGGTGCCCATGTCGACTTGGCGCGCCACCATCTGCTGCATGGTGAGATTGCCGGACGGCACCGCGAATTCCTCGAACTTGACGCCGTGCTTCTCGAGCAGGCCGGAGCGGAGCAGATAGTAGGTCGGCATGCCCCACATGTTGGTCTGATAGCCCTGGCGCACCGTCTCGAGCGCGGCGCGCGCGCTGCGCACGCCCAGTCCCGCCGCCAGCACACCGGCGCCGGTGGCCGCCAGGACATGGCGGCGAGATAATCCCTTGTGCAGAATGGTCATCGCTGTTCCTCCCTCTAGAGTTCGGCGCCTGATCTTATCCGAAAACCGCTTGCCGCTTTTCGGGATCATGCGCTGGTCTTTGGCTTGTCTTTGCTCGTCTTGGGCGGCTTAACTGACCGTCTCTGTTGCGTTCACATCATGGCCGAGATGGCGCAGCAATTCCTTCTGGCATTCGAGGAATTCCACGCTCAGCGGATCGCGCGGGCGCGGTAGATCGATCTTGACCTCGGTTTTGACGGTGCCGGGATGCGGCGACATCACCACCACCCGGTCCGCCAGATACACCGCCTCCGCCACATTGTGCGTCACGTAGATCACCGTCTTGCGGGTCGCCCGCCACACCTCGGCGAGCAGCCGCTGCATCTCGTCGCGCGTCATCGCATCGAGCGCCGCGAACGGCTCGTCCATCAAAAGAACCGCTGGATTGTACGCCAGCGCGCGGGCGATGGCGACCCGCTGTTGCATGCCGCCGGACAGGTGGTGCGGGTAGGAATTGGTGAACTTTTCCAGCTTGACTAGCCGCAACTGTTCGCGCGCGATCTTGTCGCGCTCCTGCTTGGGCACGCCCTTCATTTCCAGCCCGAAGGTGACATTGCCGAGCGCGGTGCGCCAAGGGAACAGCTGGGCGAAATCCTGGAACACCACGCCGCGGTCCATGCCATGCCCGGTCACCGGCTTGCCGCCGATGCGGATCTCGCCCGAAGCCGGCGCCAGGAATCCCGCGATGATGTTGAGCAGCGTGGACTTGCCGCAGCCCGACGGTCCGACGATGCAGAGGAATTCGGAGGCGGCGATATTGAAGTTGACGTTCTTGACGCCGGGGACCTTGCCGCCGGGCGTATCGTAGACCAGCGTCACGTCGCGAATTTCGATCGGGACCATGCTTGCTTGCCGCCTT
>DATBZY010000057.1:0-10372 GCA_036512915.1 Pseudolabrys sp.
CAGCCAGGGCGCCGGATCAAGCTGCACTTCATCCCAACCTATTGCCCACATTTGAACCCGATCGAACGGTTATGGGGCGTGATGCACAAGCATGTCACGCACAACAAGTGCTACGCAACTTGCGCCCAATTCGCCGATGCGGCGCTCGGTTTCCTGCGTGAAAAAGTTTCTCGGAATTGGGCGGAGCTCTGTGATTCGGTCACCGACAATTTCCGCATCATCAACCCCAAGGATTTTCGGGTTATGACGTGAACGGGGTATACGTTAGAAAAAGCGCGCGACCCGTAAGGCATGATTTATCGTCTTTATGGGCACTATCCCACTTCTATAGAAGGGATACGTGCCATATGCGTGCGCCATTTTCGAATTTGGCCGTTGCTGTGGTTTGCGTTTTCCCGCTGCTGGCGGGAAACGGCGCGGCGGCGGAGACGCTGCGCCTGGCCGGCACGGGTAGCGCGACCGAGATGCTGCGACACGTCGGTGCGCAATTCACCGCCGCCACCGGCGTCAAGATCGATGTCGTCCCCGGTCTCGGCAGCACCGGAGCCATCCGTGCCTTAGCCGACGGCGTGCTCGACATTGCGGTCCCCGCCCGGCCCCTGAAAGCGGATGAATCCGCCAAGGGTTTGCGCCAAGTCGGGATGTTGCGAACGGCGTATGTATTTGCGACATCTCATCCCAAGCCAAACGGCTTGCAGGCCGCCGATCTTCCCAGAATTGTCGCCGCCGAAAAGTCGACCTGGGCCGACGGCACGCCGATCCGCATTATTCTTCGCCCGCGCAGTGAAGCCGACACGGCGCTGCTCGGAGAACTATTCGCCGGGATGGACAAAGCGATCGAAAACGCGCGCCGCCGCCAAGAGGTGCCAATCGCGGCGACCGACCAGGACAACGCCGATTTGGCAGAGCGCACACCAGGGTCACTGATCGGAACCACCATGACCCAACTCACCACGGAGCATCGCAATCTACGTGTTGTGCCGCTTGATGGGATCGAACCGGCGCTCGCGAACTTCGAAAGCGGCGCTTATCCATTCGCGAAGAAGCTGTATCTCATCCTGCGGCCGAATAGCGCCCCTGAAGCCCGACAGTTCGTGGACTTCTTGCGGTCGCCATAGGGGGAGAAGGCGCTACGTGAAACGGAAACTTTGCCGGGCGGTGAATGATGCAAGTTGTCCCGCTCAGAAAATTGGTCAGCGCGATCGGGCTCACCGTCGCGATCACAGTCTCTGTCGCAACGCCTACCGTCTATTTCATCCACGACTACGTCAACGCCTCGGCGAAAATGACGTTCAAGGCTCGATTGAACGCCGCACGAGTCGCGCAATACATTTATACGCATAACGACTTGTGGCAGTATCAGCGGTTGCGGCTTGCCGACCTGATCCAATTGCCCGAAATAGGCGAACAGCCCATCCGCCAAAAAATCTGCGATCAGTCCAATCGTCTCGTGCTCGAAGGGGGCGCGCCATTGGCCGCTCCAGTTGCGACCAGCCGCACCCCGATTGTCGTTGCAGGTTCGACCGTGGGTTCTTTCGTCGTTGAAGAGAGCCTGCGGGAGACCCTTTATGGGACCGGGCTGGTCGCTATCGTGTGCTCGTTGATCGGCTTTGCCGCGTATTTAGCGCTGGGAATATTTCCGTTGCGCGTGCTCGATCGGACCCTCGGCGCGTTGCACGAGAGCCAACGTAATCTGGCGGTTCAGAACGAACGCTTCGACACCGCGCTGAAAAACATGTCACAGGGCCTCGTGATGTTCGACTCATCGGCTCGCCTGGTCGTCTTCAATCAACGTTACATTGAAATGTTCGGTTTATCGCCGGAGATCGTCAGGCCCGGCTGCCCGCTGGGGGGACTTCTCTACCATCGAGTTGCAGCCGGCGGCTTTGCTGCCGACGAGATCGAGGCATATATGGCCGACCTCCTGGCCGCAGTCGGCCGAGGAACGACCTTCAGCAAGATCACGAAATTGCCGGATGGCCGGATCATTTCCATTGTGAACAAACCGCTCGCGGACGGCGGCTGGGTCGCCACCCACGAGGACATCACCGAACGGCTGCGCGCCGAGGAGAGGATCCAGCACTTGGCGCATTACGATACGCTCACAGATCTGCCGAACCGCGTGACGTTCTATGAGCGGGTGGGAACGGTCCTCAGCCAGTTGCGACGCTCCGAAACCATCGCGGTCTTAAGTCTCGATCTGGACCATTTCAAGAACGTCAACGATACGCTCGGACATCCGGTCGGAGACAAATTGCTGAAGGCTGCTGCCGAGCGCATGCGCGGTTGCATCCGTGGCGAAGACATCGTGGCCCGATTGGGCGGGGACGAGTTTGCCATCGTGCAGGTTCCATCTAAACAACCGTCGGATGTCAGTACGCTCGCTACGCGTCTCATCGACGTCGTTGGAGCTCCCTATGATCTCGACGGCCATCAAGTGGTCGTGGGAATCAGTGTCGGTATCGCAATCGCGCCGAGCGACGGCGGCGAGCCGGATGTGCTCATGAAGAACGCGGATCTGGCGCTTTACCGTGCCAAAGCCGATGGCGGGGGTGTGTACCGGTTTTTCGAAGTCGCCATGGACGTCCGCATGCAAGCGCGCCGCGCCCTCGAACTGGATCTGCGCAAGGCGATCGTGAATGGCGAGTTCGAGCTTTACTACCAGCCCATTGTCGACGTCAAAACCGGACACGTCACCAGCTGCGAGGCGCTCATCCGTTGGCATCATCCCGAGCGCGGTATGATCGCGCCGCTCGAGTTCATTCCGGTCGCGGAAGCAACCGGCCTCATCGTACCGATAGGAGAATGGGTGTTGCGGCAGGCCTGTGCCGAAGCAGCGCGCTGGCCAAAGCACGTGACCGTCGCGGTGAACCTCTCCCCGGCCCAGGCCGCCGCGGAAATCCAGCGGATGCTCGGCGAGTTAGCCCCGCGGGCCGAAGCCGTCGCCTGACGTTGCGCTGACCGATCACGCTTCAAGTCATAAATCCGCCCGGCGTCGTGGCGTCGAAGAACTTCTTCGCGCCGAACCAAGAGTTTGTTCGACCGAAAATTGCTATAGTCGTTCACGCCGCGCGCGGCTATAACCGCGCGCGTCGCTGTTTTGCGTTTGTCCGATCTACCGTCGCACGAACGCCGCTTGCGCGGGCTGCGCCCATAAGAGACGAGCCGCCCCATAATTTAATTGGCCCGCCGATGTCCGACGACATTCCCTTCGACAAGACACTCAATCTCGCGCCCGGCCAGGTGGATGAGCCGATGCCCGGGGTGCGGCGGGTCATGGCCGACAATCCAGGTCCGTTCACCTTCAAGGGCACGATCAGCTACATCATCGGCTGCGGCAAGGTCGCCATCGTCGATCCCGGCCCGGACGATCCGCGCCACATCGGCGCGCTGCTCGATGCCGTGCGCAACGAGACGGTGACGCACATCTTCGTCACCCACACCCATCGCGATCATTCGCCGGCGGTGCCGGCGATCAAGGCTGCGACCGGCGCGACCGTCTATGCCGAAGGTCCGCACCGCGCCGCGCGGCCCTTGCATATCGGCGAGCACAATCCGCTCGATTCCAGCGGCGACCGCGACTTCCGGCCCGATGTCGCGCTCAAGGACGGCGAGGTCGTGAGCGGCGACGGCTGGAGCATCGAAGCGGTGGCGACGCCGGGCCACACCGCCAACCACATGGCCTACGCGTTCAAGGACAATAGCGTGCTGTTTTCCGGCGACCACGTGATGGGCTGGTCCACTTCGATCGTGGCGCCGCCCGACGGCGCGATGAGCGACTACATGGCCTCGCTCAACAAGCTCGCCAAGCGCAACGAGGCGATCTATTTCCCCGGTCACGGACCGGCGATCACCGACGCGTCGCGGTTCGTGCACTATTACATCCTGCATCGCATGGCGCGCGAGGCGTCGATCCTGCATCGGCTGTCGAAAGGCACGACCGACATTCCGACCATCGTGCGTGCGATCTATATCGGCATCGATCCGCGCTTGACCGGCGCGGCCGGCCTGTCGGTGCTGGCGCACCTCGAAGACCTGGTGACGCGCGGAGTGGTCGAGACCGACGGGCCGCCGGCGATCGACGGCATCTATCGCTTGGGCTAGCGCGTGATCCCGAAAGGCATGTCCTCGACTTGATCGGGGATGGGAACCGGTTTTCGGATAAGATCACGCGCAAGAAAAATGTTAGCGGCGCCACCGATTTAGCCTGAATGGATCGGTCTCTATCGTCGCCTGTCGGGCGCGCGCTTGGGCGCCGGCTGAGCCTTCTTCTCCGGCTCCGGGCGCGGCTCCGGCGCCGAGCTGACGCCATCGTCAATGTCCTCGAGCAATGAGCGCACGCGCGCGGCATTGGTGCCGAAATCGTGCAGGCCGTAACGCGAGGCCGAGCGCACGTCGACGCGCGAGCCTTGCCCAAGCGGGCTCACGCGGATCACCACGTCGTCGCGGAAGCCCATGATCGGCGTGCGTGCCACCGCCTCGATCACGCCCTCGCGGCGGCCGGCCGCCGGCGGGCGGGTATCGACCAGGAGCCATTTACGCTTGGTGGCGAGCTCCAGCACGACGTCATAGGCGACCTTGGGCGGCACGGCGAGTTGCAGCGGCGCGATATCAGGATAGGCCGCGCGCTGTTGCTCGGCGGTCGCCGCGCCGGGATAATTGGTGCGCCCGCGCGGGCGCAAACGCGCCAGTACATCGAAGCGCGGCGGATTGGCCGGGTCGGTGGTGATGTCGGTAATGGCCGGCAGCTTGCTGGCGCGATAGCCGAGATAGCTCGGATAGGCGAGCAGCAGCAGGCCGAGAAACAGTGCCAGCAGCGCGTAGCCGAGCCCGGCGAGGCCTTGCCGCCAGATCACGATAAACGATGCGAGCGCCAGCAGCACCGCTAGCGCGGCGAAAATCAACGCGGCGGTGAAGGTCGCCAGCGCCGGCACAATCTCCAACAGGCCGGAGCGCAGGATGATGACCGACAGCACCGCGACCGCGAGCGCAAACAGCGCCAGCCGCCCAGACCAGGTGGCCAGCCGCGACACCGGCTCATCGCCAAAGGATGGTCGTCGCAACATGCCCGTCACCCTGCGCAGATTCGTTTCAACGCCGTCCATTCTCCCGCATCGAGAAAGGGCGACGTCGGCCGCGCGCCGGCCATTCTGTTGATGGCCGCGATGCGTGCTTTGGTTTCCGGATGGTCGAGCAGGATTTTCATGCCCGGCTCGGTGGCGCCACCAATTTTCGCGAGCATGCTGGCCAGCGCGCGCGCATTGCCGTGCGCCTTGTTCATCAGCTCGGCGCCATAGGCGTCGGCGGCCGCTTCCGCCTCGCGCGAATAGGACGATTGCAGCACCGTCTTGGCGGCAACCACGACGGCGCCGCCGCCGACAAAATCGCCGAGCAGCATGCCGAACAGAAACGACAGCCCGCCGGCCTGCAACACCGCCTTGGTGCCGTCGCGGTGCGCGACATGGCCGATCTCGTGCGCGATCACGCCGACGACCTCGTCGGCATTGTCGGCTTTGTCGATCAGGCCGCGGAAAACATAAACTTGGCCGCCCGGCAGCGCTATGGCATTGGCTTCGGTCCGACGCACCACGAAGCTGCGCAGCGGCGCCGGCAGCGCGGCCGCGGTCTCCAGCCGGCGCACCAGTTTGTCGAGCGCGGCGCGGCCCGGCTTCTCGCTGTCGGCGGTGCCGCATTCGAAGGCGGCGCCGGCGCTGCGCGTGTCCAGAATGCCGCGTACCTGCATGTTGACCGCATCGCCCAGCTTGCGCTCGAGCACGCTCGGCAGCAGCGGCGCCAGCCGTTCGGCAATCGCCGGCACGCCGAAATAGGCGACCAGCAGCAGCGAAACGGTCGCAGCCACGCTCCAGCCGATGACGCTGGCGCGCTGCCGGCGCTGCTGCGTGCCGGTACGGTCCACGTAACTCGAGCGCACGTCGATGGCGGCGGCAAATTGCGGGTCGAGAATTTCCAGGCGCTCGAGCGGCGCGCTGCCGCGGCGGCCGAGACGGAGCACAGCGTCGGGCGCGGCGAGGCCTTCGATCTCGTCATAGGGCCATTCGGCCAGCAGCCGTCCATCGCGGCCGGCGATCTGCAAACCGGACGCGGCCAGCGTCACCGTCGCGTCATGGCGCGCGCTGGTCCTGCCGTCGAAATAAATTCCGGCGCCGAAGGTCATCGCTGCGATCCGAATCCGTCCGGAAAGAGAGTATTTTGCTTGCGCATGATCTTATCCGAAAACCGGTTCCCACTTTTCGGGATCATGCGCTAATACCCACCCACATTGAGTGCATCGGCCAGGCCTTCGCCCAGTGCCGAGCTTGGCGTCCCGGTGGTATTGACCCGGTCGAGCGCCGAAAGACCTGACAATTGCAGCGATTCCATGCCCAACTGCCAAAGTGAAAGCAGCACCGTCGCGCGATAGACGGTCGAGAAGCCAAGGGCCGTGATCACATAGCCGACCAGCAGAATGCCGGTCGCCGCGATTTCGCCGCCGGCGCCGGCCCGCTCGTTGCCGGCCAGCGCGCCGACCGCCAGCAAGGCCGGAACGCCGACAATCGTCAGCACGATGCAAAACAGGATCGCGGTCCACAGGAAGCGGACATAGGCGCCGTAAACATGCCGCGTGCGCAAGTTCGAGCGCATCTCGATGTCGCCGAACCGCAGGCCCGACGACCACCAGCGTAAGCTCAGCGCCTGGAACGCCGGATAGAGCAGGGCGGCCATGGTGACGGCGACGCCCGCCATCAGCATGGCGAACACAAGCACGCTCGCCAAGGCCGGGTTGCTGCCCTCGATGCGGCTCATCACGTCGTCGCCGCCAGCGCTAAGCGCATCGCCGAGCGCATTCCAGTCGACCACGTCGATGAAGGCGCCAACCGTGAGCGCGAGCGGCGCGATCACCGCGAACCACATCGGCAGGCCGCGCAGAAACAAGCGAAAGCCGGAGCCTGCGAAGCTGCCGGCGAGGTCGCCGTAATACGTGTTGCGCATCTTGTAGCGTTCCAGGCTTGCGAGCTGGAACGGATAGGCAAGCCCGCAGGTCAGCGCCGTGGCGCTCCACCAAAGGATCGCGCGGAGCGCGTAGCGCCAGGCCGAGCCGCTCTGGTGGAAGCGCAGGCCGCGATAGATCGTGCGCGTGAGGCGGTAGCGGCGCGCGCGGTAGACCGCGTACTGGCCGAGCACGCCGAGAGCTGCAAACGCCATCACCCCCGACAACTGCCCGATGGTGCCGAGGTCGAGCGCCGCCAGGAAGAAGCCGGCATAGACCGGAATCAGAATGGCGACCGCGATCAGGAAGCCGAGCAACAACTCCAGCGGCGTGCCGGTATATTCCAGGGTCTCGCCGGCCACCTCCGTGTTCGCCCACAGGAAGCGGCGCACGTCGGTGGCGAGCCAGAAGCGGTAGATGCCGAGCGTGACCATCAGCAGCGCGGCGCCACGCATGAGCAGCCGCCAATAGGCCCGGCGAGCCCCGAGAAACCGTATGCCGCCGCTCGCCGCGGTTCCTTGTGCCTCAAGGCTGGTCATGGCGCAGGGATAAAGGGAAGGGGCGGGCGAGGCAATCACCGCTTTATCCCTCCCCCGCGAAGCGTGGGGAGGGTGGCGAGTGAAACGAGCTGGGTCGCTGTCGTGCGCACGCGCCGGGAACGGGTTAGACGCCACGCGTACCGATGCGTTGCTGTCGCAGTCAGAAACCGGCAAAATCAACTGCGTCCGTCTTCCCCATTACGGCCGGTTGCCACCCGGCGCGTGCTGAAGGAAACGCAGTGGCGCAGGTTCGGTTCCTGCCGCGCGAAAGTGCCTCATGGTGCTTGTCAAAACCTATCTTGATAAAAGCGAGATTCACGGCCTTGGCCTTTTTGCCGGCGAATTCATCCGCAAGGGCAAAAAAATCTGGCGCTTCGTCGAAGGCTTCGACCGCGCTTACTCTCCCAAGCAATTTGCCAAACTGCCGAAAGCCGCGAGAGATTTCATCAAGTTTCACGGCTATCGGGTCGATGGCGAAATACTTCTCACCGTCGACCACGATCGCCACATCAACCATTCGGAGGATGCCAACACTTTTTGGCGAAACGGCTACAGCATCGCCCGCCGCGACATCGCTAAGGGCGCCGAGATCACCAACGACTACCGGGAATTCGACGCGGCGTTTTGCGCGGCGTTTTTGAAGAAGAAATAATTCGGTGCACGCGCCGGGAACAGGTTAGACGCTACGCGTACCGATGCGTTGCTGCCGCAGTCAGAAACCGGCAAAATCAACTGCGTCCGTCTTCCCCATTGCGGCCGGTTGCCACCCGGCGCGTGCAAGGGAGAACGCCAGGCCGCGGCGAGGGTTCCTCGGCGCTATTGCGGCGGCACCGGAGCCGTCTGCCATTTCAGCAGGCCGTCATGCTCTCGAACAACTTTGGATCGTCGACAACGGATCAGGTGCCGCCGCGGCCGTTCTGCGAGCTGCCGCATTATCCATTCGGATGCGTCTTGGTTATTTCGGGCGCCAGCGAACCTCGCTGGTTCATATCGCCGAAAATCGAATAGAGCGGCCGTTTGATCGAGCCGCGCTCGGCATCGCCGTCGAAAGACCGCGGCGGGCGAGGACGTACAGTGCGAAACTGAAAGGCGGTTCCGCCGTCAATCCGGACGGCGCGTGCGTGCGGTCTTTGCGGGCTTTCTGCCAGGCTCATTGTAGAACTGGTTGAGTTCACAGAAGCCGCCGACGCCGCTGACGGTCGCGCGACATTGCTCGAGGGTGACGAAGCCGCAATTGTAGGCGGCGTCGCCCATGTTGAGCACGGCGCACCATTTATAAGGATCGGCGTGAGCGTTGCTCGTCGCGAACAACGCCGAAGCGGCAATACCGACAATCACAGTTGCTCCCAGAATCATTTTGCGCATCGATGCCTCCGGTATGGTGTCGGATCAATTTCAGTTGGCGACACGTTAAGAGCGTTCAACAGCTAGGACTAACCCCTTCGTTGCCGCTGTTATTCCCGGTGTCCACTGCCGGACTCACTCCGCCGCTTGCACGCTCGGCAGTACGTAATCCTTAAACCGCTGCCGCAAGGTGATCTTCTGAATTTTCCCCGTGGCGGTATGCGGAATTTCGTCCACGAACACCACGTCGTCCGGCATCCACCACTTGGCGACCTTGCCCTGCATGAAGCCGAGGATGTCTTCCTTGGTTGCCGTCTCGCCCTTCTTGAGCACGATCACCAGCAGCGGACGCTCGTCCCATTTCGGATGCGCGACGCCGATGGCTGCGGCTTCCGCCACCTTGGGGTGGCCGACCGCCAGGTTCTCCAGGTCGATGGTGGAAATCCATTCGCCGCCGGACTTGATCACATCCTTGGCGCGGTCGGTGATCTGCATGTAGCCGTAGCGGTCCATGGTGGCGACGTCGCCGGTGTCGAACCAGCCGTCCGCCTCGAACACCTCAGTCCCTTCGCCCTTGTAATAGCTCTTCGCCACCGCCGGGCCGCGCACCTTCAGGCGGCCGAAGGTCTTGCCGTCCCATGGCAATGCGCGGCCGTTGTCGTCGGTGATTTTCATGTCCACGCCGAACGGCGGATGGCCTTGCTTCATCTGCACGTCGAGCCGCGCCTCGCCGGTCAAGCCGGCATATTCCGGCTTCATGGTGCAGAGCGAGCCGAGCGGGCTCATCTCAGTCATGCCCCAGGCATGCACTACCTCGACGCCGTAGACGTCCTGGAAGGTCTTGGTCATGGCGCGCGGGCAGGCCGAGCCGCCGATCACCACGCGCTTCAAGTGCGGCAGCTTGCCGCCGGTCTTTTCCAGATCATGCAACAGCATCAGCCACACCGTCGGCACCGCGGCGGTGAATGTGACTTTGTAGGTATCGAGCAGCTCGTAGATCGAGGCGCCGTCCATCTTAGGCCCGGGCATCACCAGCGTGGCGCCGACCATCGGCGTGGAGAAGGCGAGCGACCAGCAATTGGCATGAAACATCGGCACCACCGGCATCACCACGTCGCGCGAGCAGATGCCTTTGGAATCCGGCAGCGCCGCGATGAAGGCGTGCAGCACGTTGGAGCGGTGCGAATACAGCACGCCCTTCGGATGTCCGGTGGTGCCCGAGGTGTAGCACATGCCGGCGGCGGTGTTCTCGTCGAACGACCTCCAGGCGAAATCGCCGTCGACCTCGCCGATCCAGTCTTCGTAGGCGACTGCGTTCTTCAGCGTGGTCTTCGGCATATGCGCGGCATCGGTGAGGATAATGTAGCGCTCGATGGTGGGAAGCTGGTCGGCGATCTTCTCCAGCAGCGGCACGAAGGTGAGATCGGTGATCAGCACGCGGTCTTCGGCATGGTTGACGATCCAGACGATCTGGTCCGGGAACAGCCGCGGGTTGACGGTG
>DATBZY010000058.1:0-6293 GCA_036512915.1 Pseudolabrys sp.
AACTGGGTCAAACCGGGAGGAGCCCGACGTTTCAGCGGAAGGCGGCAGCCTTGGTGCGATGGCACGAGCCGGATGATGCGAGAGTATCACGTCCGGAATCTGTGAGAGGCTCAGGGTGAAATTCCCTGGGCCTACTCGGCAATCTCTGCCGACCCATTCAGCCTCCGGGCCGACCTTTGTCCGTTGTTAGTCCAATAGCGACCGTTCAAGGCATGAGCAACCGCCGCCCTCTGTAGGCTGCGCTGCGGGATCTACTAGCGAGACGCGCTGCTCGACCGCGTGATTGGATCCTGCTTGTGCATCTCGTTCCAATTCGGGCGCGCGTCGGCGCCCAGATGCCCGCACTGATCGCACCGAAGGCGAGGGCCGAACGATGGAACCGGCACGTCGTCTGGATAAGCGCTCACGTCGAGAATGTGAAAGTGATTGCAGCAGCGACCGAGACACCAGACCGCAAGCGTTCGCATGCCGTTCTCGCGCATATTGCCGAGGGTCATGGGCGGGCCGGATGATAAAGATTGGGGCATCGTAGATCGGCTAGCAGCTATCGGATCACCGCCGCGGCCCGCGCGTGCGTTCTCCTTGCGGCTGGGTAATTCAATAAGGTTATGAGTCTGGAAATGCGCCGGCGAACTCTGGCGCGCGGCGTGAACAAATAGGCATTTTTGGCGTGGCCACCGTAGCCATTATCGTAGCCACTCGAACCGCTTTTGTTCACTTTAGCGGCGTTTGTGGCGCTCAATCAGAAGCAAGAAAGCCCTTATTCGACGGGACTTTCTGCCGCTTTTAGAACAAAACGATATGGGCCGAAATGGAATTTCAAGACCGGTGCCTTAAACTACTCGGCCACCCTTCCGTAACACTCCTCTGATAATAGTAATCCAATGGTCGAAGCCTGCCGCACTTGCAAGCGGGTAAGGCCTTGGCTATGCCAACGTCCAGGCGCCGCACAAACGCCAAAGTTGTCGTAGAACCAATCATTTACCGCGACCATGCGGCGGTGGTTTCGGAAACAGCCGCCGCAGGGTATTCTAGCCGCTTCGCATCGGGGACTTTAAGCAGGATGGGCGGATTCGGGGGCAACGGCGGAATTGGCCGCGTCGCGCAGCTGCTGGCGCTGGGCGCGGGCTGCCTCACGCTCGCCAACTGCTCGAGCGGCCTCTCCAGCCGGGTCGACCCCAAATATGGCACCTCGGCCAGCGCCCGCGTGGTCGCGCCGGGCGAGCCGGTGCCGAAAGGCGGCGGCGTCTACCGGGTCGGCAAGCCCTATACAATCGCCGGGCGCGTCTATGTGCCGGAAGAGGACGTCAGCTACAGCGCCGTGGGCCTGGCGTCCTGGTACGGCGACGACTTCCACGGCCGCTACACCGCCAATGGCGAAGTCTTCGACATGAATTCGCTCTCGGCCGCGCATCCGACGCTGCCGCTGCCGTCCTATGTGCGCGTCACCAATATGGCGAGCCATCGCTCGATCGTCGTGCGCGTCAATGACCGCGGGCCCTATGTCGGCAATCGCGTCATCGACCTGTCGGTCAAGGCCGCCAAGCTGCTGAATTTCTACGGTCACGGGGTCGCCAAGGTGAAGGTCGAATATATCGGCCGCGCCCCACTGGAAGGCTCCGACGACCACAAGCTGATGGCTACCCTGCGCGAAGGCGGGCCGGCCTCGGCTCCGCCCGTGATGGTGGCCTCCAACAAAACATTCGCGCCGGCCTATTTCGATGCCCGGCCGATAACCCAAGTCGCCGCGCAAGTTCCGGCGCCGTCCGACCGGCCATACCGGGTGGGCGAAGGCGCCCAAGATCTGCGAGCACGAGCGGTGCCTGCCCAGGCGGCGGCGCGCGCCCCGACCATGGAGCTCGCGGCCGCCGCGCGCCCGCACGCCGTGCAAACCGTCGACCGCGCCCCGCTACCCGCCGCGGAACCCGCGGTTTCGCCGGTTTCCGCCTATGCCCCGACGCGCTATGATGCTGCCGGGGGATTCATGAGCGGCCGCGGCCTTTACTGATTTTCCGTCACTGCGCCGCCATTATACGCCGCAATTCACGCGCGCTTCCCGCGTGCCGGCGAACGAGCGTTGACGATGGCCCTGGGGAATTACCGGATCGGACGTTTGCTGACGGCGGCAGCCTTGGTGGCCAGCCTGTGCGCGGCCGCGCTTGCGGCACCTGCGCCGGCGCATAAACCAGCCTCCGGGCTCGCGCAGAAAAAGGACGCACCCAAAAAGGACGAGCCACCGATCAGCGCGCCGCACGCGATCCTGGTCGATGCCGAGTACGGCGGCGTGCTGTTCGACCGCGGCGCCGACCAGATGATTTTTCCGGCCAGTCTCGCCAAGCTGATGACCGCCGAATACGTGTTCAACGAGCTCAAGCAGGGCAACATCAAGCTCACCGATGAATTCATGGTGAGCGAGAATGCCTGGCGCAAGGGTGGCGCGCCCTCGCACGGCTCCACCATGTTTGCCGCGATCTACAGCCGTATAAAGGTGGACGATCTGCTGCACGCAGTCATCATCCAGTCCGCCAACGATGCCTGCATCGTGCTCGCCGAAGGACTCGCCGGCAACGAGGCCGAATTCGCCGCCAAGATCACCAAGCGCGCGCGCGAACTCGGCCTTGCCAAATCGGTGTTCACCAATTCGAACGGACTGCCC
The DNA here is from genome assembly GCA_036512915.1 of Pseudolabrys sp. Classification (GTDB taxonomy): domain Bacteria; phylum Pseudomonadota; class Alphaproteobacteria; order Rhizobiales; family Xanthobacteraceae; genus Pseudolabrys. Next base: position 2,657 of record DATBZY010000058.1, read on the forward strand.
GATCCCGGCACGCAAGTCACGACACGCGAGCTCTCAATCCTCGCGCGTCATATCATCCGCAGCTATCCGGAATTTTACCCGATCTACAGCGAGCGCGAATTCGCCTGGAACAAAATTCGCCAGCAGAACCGCAATCCGCTGCTGACCATGAGCATCGGCGCCGACGGCATGAAGACCGGCTTCACCAAAGAGGCGGGCTACGGCCTGGTCGGCTCGGCGGTGCAGAACGGCTTGCGGCTGATCGTGGTGGTCAATGGCCTAAAAACCGCCAAGGAACGCGCCGACGAAGCCAAGAAATTGCTGGAATGGGGTTTCCGCAATTTCGAGCAGCGCGTCCTGTTCGCGGAAGGCCAGACCATCGGCGCCGCCAAGGTCTATGGCGGCGCGACCGGACGCGTTTCGCTGGTGGCGGGCGGCCAGGTGCGGGTGATGCTGCCGAAGAGCGGCCCCGAAAAGCTGATCGCGCGGATCGTCTATAGCGGCCCGGTGCCGGCCCCCATCGAGCAGGGCCAGCGGATCGGCGCGCTCAAGGTATGGCGCAACGATAATGTGATCCTGGAGATGCCGCTCAAGGCCGCCGAAAGTGTGGGCAAAGGCAATATAACCCAGCGTGCCTTCGATGCGGTGACCGAGATGATGGTCACGCTATTCCGCGCCGGGGCCGAGCGGCTATGATCGCTGTCGCCGCCTTGCGCGGGCGATGACACGGGAGAGGCTTGCTCGCTTGCGCGGACATTTCATCACCTTCGAAGGCGGCGAAGGCAGCGGCAAGTCCACCCATGCGGCGTCGCTGGCGCAGCGGCTCAAATCGCGTGGTCTCGACAGCGTGCTCACGCGCGAGCCGGGCGGCTCGCCCGGCGCCGAGATCATCCGCCACATTTTGCTCTCCGGCCTCGCCAAGCCATTGGGCCCGGAGACCGAGGCGATCCTGTTCGCGGCCGCGCGCGACGATCACGTGCGCAGCACCATCCTGCCGGCGCTCGAGGCCGGCAAATGGGTGATCTGCGACCGCTTCATCGATTCCACCCGCGTCTATCAGGGCGCGCTCGGCAAAGTGGACGCGAAGCTGATCCGCGGCCTCGAGCGCGTGACGGTCGGCGCCGCGGTGCCCGATCTGACTTTCATTCTCGACGTGCCGGCCACGGTCGGGCTGGCGCGCGCCAAGCGCCGGCGCGGCGCCGGCTCCGCCGACCGTTTTGAGGCGGAGGGGATCGAGTTTCATGAGGCGTTGCGCAAGGCCTATCGTGAGCTGGCGGCAAAAGAGCCGAAGCGCTGCATCGTCATCGACGGCCGCGCCCCGCGCGAGGTGGTGGCGGAACGCATCTGGACCGCCGTCGAGCAGCGCCTGCATCCCGGACTGGAGCGCCTTGCAGCGGAGACCGCGGCGCCATGAGCGACGACGACAGCGAAGACCGCGAAGTTCTGCGCCCGCGCGAAACCAGCGTGCTGTTCGGCCACGCGGAGGCCGAACGGGCGCTGCTCGACGCCTACCAGAGCGGCCGCATTCCGCATGCCTGGCTGATCGGCGGCCCGCCCGGCATCGGCAAGGCGACGCTGGCCTATCGGCTGGCGCGCTTCGTGCTCGCGCATCCCGATCCGCAGGCGCTCGCCGTGCGAGAGGCCACATCGCTGGCGCTCGATCCCGACCATCCGCTTGCGCGCCGCATCGCCGCGCAAGCGCAAGCCGATCTGCTGGTGCTGGAGCGCACGCTCAATGAGACGACGGCCAAGCTCTACACCGTGATCCGCGTCGACGACGTGCGGCGCTCGGTGTCGTTCTTCGGTTCGACCGCGGGCGAGGGCGGCTGGCGTATCGCCATTGTCGATGCGGTGGACGATCTGCAGCGCGAAGGCGCCAATGCGCTGCTGAAAGTTCTCGAGGAACCGCCGGCGCGCACGCTGCTGCTGCTCATCAGCCACGCGCCCGGCCGCGAACTGCCGACCATCCGATCGCGCTGCCGGCGCCTGCTGCTGCGACCGCTTAGCCCCGAGGATGTCGAGCGCGCGATCGCTGCGTCGACCGGCCGTAGCGCCGACGACGCCGACATCAGGCAAGCGGCCGCCGCCGCCGACGGCAGCGTCGCGCGCGCGCTCGGATTTTTGGATGGCCCGGCGCTGGCGCTGCGCCAGCGCGTGCTCGAGCTGTTCGCGCAGCTGCCCAATCCCGATCCGCGCGCGCTGCATGCGCTCGGCGACGTGCTCGGCGGCAGCGAGCCGCAGACGCTGTTAGCCTTCATGGACCTGGTCAACGGCTGGCTGTCGGCGCGGCTCGACAGCGACGCGCGCGAAGTGTCGCGCATGGCGCGCGTGGCGCAGACCTGGGAGAAGGTCAACCGCGCCGCGCGCGAGGTCGAGACCTACAATCTCGAACGCAAGCCGCTGGTGTTCGCGGTGTTCGGCTTGCTGGCTGAGGCGGCGCGCGGGTGAACTTTCTTTCCGCCTTTTTTGGGGGAGGGTTGTACTGCAGGCTGCTGAAGGAGTTGTGTCAGCGGGTGCGCAAATAGATGAACCAATAAACGCCGCCGACCAGCGCACCCCCGCCAATGATATTGCCGATGGTGACGGGGACAAGACTAACGAAAAATGCCGGCCAGGTCAGCGCGGCGTAGTCGGCGGCGCTGCTGCCAATTTGCGCCCATAATTCGGCCGGTCCCCATGCTTTCACGAATAGACCGAGGGGTATGAGATACATATTGGCGACCGAATGCTCGAAGCCAGCGGCGACGAAGGCCGATACCGGGAACAGAATGGCGAGCACCTTGTCGCTCGTTGTCCGCGCCCCGAGTGACAGCCACAGCGCGAGGCAGACCAGGACGTTGCACAAGATGCCGAGAAACAGCGCTTGGCCAAAGGGCAGGGTCGCTTTGTCGAGGGCGAATTTGAGGGCAACGGCGGTGACCGCGCCGTGCCCGGAGAGGAACACCAGCAGCGCCGTTCCGACGGCGCCGACAAAATTGCCGATATAAACGATCAGCCAAGCGCGCAGCATGTCGCGCAGCCGCATCTTGCCGGCGGCCCACGCCATCACCATCAAAGTATTTCCGGTGAATAATTCCGCCCCGCCGAGAACGACGAGGACGAGTCCGAGGCAGAACGCCACCCCTGCCAGCAGCCGGCTCACGCCGAACGGAAGCACGCCGTCTGCTCCCGCCAGGACGGTGGTGGCGAACATCGCGCCCAGCGCAATGAAGGCGCCGGCAAGGATCGCAAGCGCCAGGAGACTGACGACGTCCAGCCTTGCTTTAAGAACACCGACCGCTTCTGCCTTTTCGGCAATTTCGGCTGGAAGCAACGCGTCGATGCCGTGATCGGCGTGGTGCGTGCTGGCGGTCATGCGGCTTCTCCGAGGGGGGATTGATGAGTCGGGGTAATAATCTGTTGCAAACTACGTTGCTGCATCGCTATTGAGCATTTCCGCTGTGGGTCTTGTGTCACGAGTATCGCCGGTCCACACGGCGGTATGCAACTGTACGAGAGATGAAGGAGGGCCCTTCGGGATCGGCAATCAGGTGTTGATCTCAAGCCACCGCAAGCTGCTGTGGTCAAAAGCCACGGTGGTGAACGTTGCGGAAAAGCCGGAACAAGAGTTCGGCAGGCATGATTGAGAGAGGCGAGCGCAAGCGAACCGCTGTTGAAG
>DATBZY010000059.1:0-2560 GCA_036512915.1 Pseudolabrys sp.
TCTCGCACCGAGGAGCGACAAAATGACGCCGCAGATTAGCGAGCTGATCGAAAAAATCCGCGGGCTCGAAAGCGAGCTCGACGCCGAGCTCGCCAAGCGCAGCGCAAAGTTGCGCATCGGCCTCGAGCATGGCCGTATCGCATTCGAAGAAGAGTTGCTGCGCCGCCACCGGGAGTTGCGCCAGAAGCTGTTGCCCTACCTGTTCGGGGCCAACCCGCTGGTGGTGCTGACCGCGCCGGTGATCTACGCCGGCATCGTTCCGTTTCTGCTGCTCGATCTCTTCGTCAGTATTTTTCAGGCGGTATGCTTTCCGATCTACGGCATCGCCAAGATCAAGCGCGCCGACTATTTCGTGTTCGACCGCCACCATCTCGCCTATCTCAATGCGCTGGAGAAGCTCAACTGCGCCTATTGCTCCTACGCCAACGGCGTCGTCGCCTTCACGCGCGAGATCGCGGCGCGCACCGAGCAATACTGGTGCCCGATCAAGCATGCGCGCCGCCTCATCGGCGCGCACGCGCGCTACGCCTTGTTCGATGATTACGGCAATGGCGAGGGCTATCAGGAGCGGCTAACCACGCTGCGCCAGGCGCTGGCCAAGGACGCGTGAGAAGATGGCGAAGAGCGCGTAAATTTCTCCGATACGCCCGATGCAATCTCTCCACTGTCATTGCCGGGCTTGACCCGGGAATCCATGAGGCGGCCCCGCGACGGGAGCCTCACGTAAGGGCGCGATTATCCGCAACGCATCATGGATGCGCGGGTCAAGCCCGCGCATGACGCCGCATATGGGCGTGGCTTTCATTCAAGCCGCCTTGTTCTTTGCTCTTTAGGACGTATCTGCCCTTGTGACGGCGTTGTCGCCAACTGCGCCGCCGCTATTCCTAGCAACGCGGAGCTCGCCCATGAATCCGATCACCTCACTCATCACCGTGGTTTTCACCGGCCTTGGCGTCATGCTCATTCTGGCGCAAATGTCGGTTCCCGGAGCGGGCTTGCTCGTCCTCGCCGTGCTCACGGCCTTCTCGCTCAAGATGGCGAACAACTGGGAGCGCTTCGTGATCCTGCGCGCCGGCAAATTGTCGAGCGTGAAGGGGCCCGGCCTGTTCATGATTATCCCGGTCCTCGACAGCATCACCGCCGTGATCGATGAGCGCATCCAGACCACGCAGTTCAATGCCGAGCAGGCGCTCACGCGCGACACGGTCCCGGTCAATGTCGATGCCGTCATCTTCTGGCACGTGCACGACGCGCAACGTGCGGCGCTCAACATCACCGACTATCGCCAGGCCATCGACCGGGTGGCGCAGACGTCGCTGCGGGAGATGATCGGCTCGTCGCTGCTGTCGGCGCTGCTGGCCGAGCGCAAGGCGGCGGACGAGGTGCTGCGGAGCGAGATCGCGCGCAAGACCGCCGATTGGGGCATCTCCGTCAACTCGGTGGAGATCCGCGATGTCGCTATTCCGGTCGCCTTGCAGGATGCCATGTCGCGGCAGGCGCAGGCCGAACGCGAGAAGGAAGCGCGCGTGATCTTAGGGTCCGCGGAAGCCGCGATCGCGGCGAAATTCGTCGAAGCGGCGCGGACCTATGCCGGCGAACCGGCCGCGCTGCACCTGCGCGCCATGAACATCATCTACGAGGTTACCAAGGAGCGCGGCGTCACCATCCTGATCCCGACCTCGATGGTCGATTCCATGAGCGTGGCGCTGCCGGCGGCGATGCTGGCGCAGAAGGATTTGGGTGGGAAAGCTTGAAGCAAGTCGGGGCGCACGCGAATACGCGCGCCTCGAAGCTTTGCCTAGTACCGATGCGCGATCGGCAATTCCTCGGCCGGGAACAGCGAGATCACGCGGCAGCCTTTGTCGGTGACCACGACCTCTTCCTCGATGCGCGCGGCGGAAAATCCGTCGGTGGCCGGGCAATAGGTCTCGATCGCGAACACCATGCCTTCCTTGATCTCGGTCGGGTGGTCCATCGAGACCACGCGTGAGATGATCGGCCGCTCGTGCAGGTTCAGGCCGAGGCCGTGCGCAAACTGCAGGCCGAATGCCGTCATCTCGTCGGGGAAGCCGAACTCGTTTGCTTCCGGAAACACTTCGCAGATATGCGCGGTGCTGGCGCCGGGCTTGATGCGGGCCATGGCGTCGTCGAGCCACTCGCGCGCCTTCTTGTAGGCATCGTGCTGCTCCGGCGTGGCGCGTCCGACGTTGAAGGTGCGGTAATAGCAGGTGCGATAGCCCATGAAGCTCTGCAAAATGTCGAAGAAGGCCTGGTCGCCGGGGCGGATCATGCGGTCGGTGAAGTTATGCGGGTGCGGGCTGCAGCGCTCGCCGGAGATGGCGTTGACCGCCTCCACGTCGTCGGAGCCGTGCGTGTAGAGGAACTTGTTGACCTCGGCGACGATGTCGTTCTCGCGCATGCCCGGGCGCAGTATTTCGTTGACCAGGTCGTAGGCGCCATCCACCATGGCGGCGGCGCGGTTGAGCAGCGCGATCTCGTCGGATGACTTCAACTCGCGTGCGCTCAGCATGACCTGCTGGCCGTCCTTGATTTTCAGTCC
>DATBZY010000060.1:0-15755 GCA_036512915.1 Pseudolabrys sp.
GGCGCTGCAGCGTCAGCCGATTCATAATTTTTTATATTAAATGGGATTACCGTCTGGCCGTTCTTCTCATGGTCGGCATCGCGATGACCTATTTGCTGTCCCAGGAAATGCTTGCGCTTGCCAAGCTATGCTATGCGCAAGTCAACGACACGTTGAATCCTGAGGCAAAAAAGACCTTGCAGGACATCGGCAATCATTACGCGCAAAAGGCCGAAGAGCTTCGCCGCATTGAAATTACCCGAGCCGTTTTTCCAGCGGCAAAAAAGTAGAATAGGCCGCCTCAGTTGGCGGCCTCAATGATCCCGAGTAGCACAGTGGCAGAGTTAGCGCGCGCTGACTGATTTTGCCGCGCGTGATACGCTTGCCACCGATGCAGGCGCCAGCCCCCATGACCCTCGCCAACATGCGCGCCAACGGCGTGCGAACGCTTGCCGCGTGGTATCTCGGTCGCGGCTGTAATAACTATCGTGTCGTCGACGTGGGTTGATATAAAGAGTATTAGTGGAACCGATAGGGAGGCTGATCAAAAGTGAAGAAATCCAAGAAGGCAAAACGCGGTGCCCCGGCGCGCAAGAAGAGAACCGTGGCAAAGAAGCCGGCGCCAAAGCCCGCGCCCGCTCCGATAGCTCCGACGCCGATCTTAGGAAGTTTCGGCGGCAAGACCGAAGATCAATAGACACCACCGCAGGCAGCAACGCCGCAGGTCGCGTTCTGTGTGGCTGATACTTTGGTGCGGATCGATGCCAATGCCTCGATCCGTATGGCATGCGGGTGAGTAGCGCATCCGACACTGTGCCAACCATCAAAAGCGCTCGCTCCTGAATCAGAAAGACCGCCTCGCGGCGGTCTCTCCAAAATCCGATCAGGTGTTTTAGCGGCGTGGATGTCAGCCGGCTATATGCTCACGGGCATGGATGACGAAAGCCGTCATTGCCGAGATAAGTGCCACTCCTCGGATCATAAGACCTGAAGCGCTGCATGCAGTACTCCACCGCATCTCCCGGTGGAGGCCCGCTGTAATTGGGGGCCGGGCCATAGTATTGCGGTTGGCTGTTGGCGATGGCGCCGCCTATGATGGCACCGGCGACAAGTCCGCCGAGGACGCCAGCACCCACGCCGCAGCCGCGGCAATAGGCGTCGGCTGTAGTCGGGACGCTCAGGGTGCCAGCAGCGATGGCCGCCGCTGCCGCAATCGCAAGAATGGCTTTTTTCATAGCGTGCTCCAGAGCAGGTGCCAAAGAAAGAAATTAGCGGATCTCAAGTTTGCGATCAACACCAATCGCCGTGCAAGACGCAACCGAAAAGCGCCCTGTAGGTCATTGTGCGCAAACAAACTCGCAGCGTAGGACAGCAGCATTGACCTGTTTCCAGCTTTTACCGGCGCTGCATAGGGCCTACCGGCCGCATGAGGCGATCATGGTCCAGATCGGGTGATACCGATTTCCGAACAGGCGCTCGACCACGCGGGCGCCGACCTGCGCCGGGCCGAACAGCGTGCCGAGGCTGACCGCCACCGCAAAGTCCACGCCCCTCGCCTGCAGAAAAATCAAGAGATGCACGACCACAATCGAGCCGATGCCGGCGGCGAGCGAAAGCACCACGGCGAGCAATGCGAAGATCTGCATTTCGTTTGCGATGCGTGGCGGCTCGGCGCGGCGACCGTTGCCGTCCCGCGCATCGTTGGTGCTGATGTGCGCCGGCGCGCGCCGCACCACGGACATTTGCAGCGGCAAGGCTACGAGCAGATGCAGGCCTGCGTAAATGAAACAGGCGCTGCGCCAGCCGACATGATCGATCATGAACGCGCTGAGCGGCCAGCATACGGTGCTGGCAAATCCGCCGAACAGCGTGAGATTGGTGATCGGCCCGCGCGCCCCGCTGCCATAGAGACGGCCGAGCGCGGCGAACACGGAATCGTAGAGCCCGCTGCCCATGCCGATGCCGATCAGCGCCCAGGCCAGCAGATAAACCGGCAAAGCCGGCGCAACGGCCGACGCCGATCAAGCCGGCGGCATAGAACAACGAGCTCGCCAGCAGCACCGGCCGTCCGCCATGGCGATCGATGACGCGGCCGACCTGCGGCGAAATCAAACCCGCAACCAGCAGCCCGATCGAGGTGCCGCCGACCACCCAGCCGAGTGACCAGCCGGTATCGCTGACAATCGGCTCGGCGAACACGGCCGGAAAATAGAACGACGTCCCCCAGGCTAGGATTTGCGCGATGCCGAGCGCGGTAATGACGACGCGGCGATCGAGCGGGCGCGCCTCTGCTTCCGAAGCCAAAACGCGTTCCCTTAAATCGCCGGGTCCATGCCCTTGGATTTGAGCACCGCGGCAGCGGCCGGGCCCGCGAAGGCCTTGATCAGCGCCTCGGCCGCGTCCTTGTTCTTCGCCGATGCGCCGAGACCGGCGGCATAGATGGTGGTGTTCTGGATTTCCTTCGGCAGCGGGCCGACAAGCGCCGCGCCTTTCACCGGCACGATCTCGCTGATCTGATGCAGGCCGAGCTCGGCTTCGCCGCTGACAATAAGATCGGCGACGTGGCCGCCCTTCTTGAGCTTCGCCTTCGGGCGGATCTGGTCGGCAATGCCAAGCCGCTCCAGCAATTTGTCGATGTAGATGCCGCTCGAGCCGCCGCTCGCCGGATCGATATAGGCGACCGACTTCGCCGCCAGCAGCGCGCGCTTGAAGGCCTCGACCGTGCTTACGTCCGGCTTGGGCGCGCCCTCCTTCACCACCACGCCGACGCCGACGCTGGCGAGATTGATGCGGCTGCCGGCGGCGATCTTGCCCTTCGCGATCAGGTCGTCGACCACGCCCGGCGTGATCACTGCGACGTCGAAGGCTTCGCCGCCCTCGATGCGCTTCTTCAAGCCGCCGGCGGTGTCGTTGTCGACGGTGACCCTGTGGCCGCTCTGCTTCTCAAAGTCGGGCACCAGCGCCAACACCACCTGCTTGAAGGCGCCGGCGGTGAGCACCTTGATCTCGGCCGCGGTTGCCTGCGGCAGCCCGGCCAGCCAGAGGGCTGCGGCAATGATAGCGGCACGGCACATATGCGAATTCATGGGTCTTCCCTCTCCTTACTGGCGCGCAATCTACACGATCCGGTGCCGTTTTTGCGTTCTAAGGCCCCGTTTTGCGCTGCCGCAAAAATACCGGTAAAATATGCGCCCAAAAACCGACTAAAGTCGACTTTCTCGTTAATAATCAGTTTCTTGAGCTATGCGTTTTTCACCTAGCTGCAGCGCAGCAAAGTTCCTTTTCAAGCGCCGCCAAATGACTATTTTGCAGTTAACACGATTCACCGGCCGGTTGCCGGATTTGAGAGAAAGAGGACTACCATGATTGCCGCACTCGTCCGCTTCATCCAGGAATGGAAGCGTTATAATCAGAGCTTGAGCGAGCTGTCTCGCCTGGGCGATCGCGAGCTTGCCGACATCGGCATCAGCCGCTCCGATATCCCGCGGGTGGCCTGGAACGCCGCGCACGAGCACTAAGCTCCCGCTCGGCAATAACTTCGAAAGCGCCCGCGCTTCGTTCGCGGGCGCTTTCGTTTATGCGCCCCGGTTGCCGTGCCCATTCGTGACGCCTAGTTTGCGCGCATGACCTTGAAATCCGTCCACGTCGTCGGCGGCGGCCTCGCCGGCTCGGAGGCTGCCTGGCAACTCGCCCAGAACGGCGTGCCGGTGACGCTGCATGAGATGCGGCCGCTGCGCTCGACGGCCGCGCACAAGACCGACGGCTATGCCGAACTGGTCTGCTCGAACTCGTTCCGCTCCGACGACAAGGACCACAACGCGGTCGGCTTGCTGCACGAAGAGATGCGTCGGCTCAGCTCGCTGGTGATGCACGCGGCCGGCTTGAACCAGGTGCCGGCCGGCGGCGCGCTGGCGGTCGATCGCGAGGGCTTTTCCGCCGCGGTGTCGGCAGCGCTCGCCGGCCATCCCCTCATCACGCTGGCGCGCGGCGAAATTGCACTGCCGCCGGATGAATGGGACAGCGTCATCATCGCGACCGGCCCGCTCACCTCGCCTGATCTCGCTGCCGGAATACGCTCACTCACCGGCGAAGACGCGCTCGCGTTCTTCGACGCGATCGCGCCGATCGTACATCGCGACAGTATCGATCTCGAGCAAGCCTGGTTCCAGTCGCGCTACGACAAGGTCGGACCCGGCGGCTCGGGCGCCGACTACATCAACTGCCCGCTCTCGCGCGAGCAGTATGACGCCTTCATCGACGCGCTGATCGCCGGTGACAAGACTGTGTTCCACGATTGGGAAACCAACACGCCCTATTTCGACGGCTGCCTGCCGATCGAGGTGATGGCCGAACGCGGACGCGAAACGCTGCGCCATGGCCCGATGAAGCCATTCGGACTGACCAATCCGCGCCGCCCCGACGTGAAGCCCTATGCGGTCGTGCAACTGCGCCAGGACAACAAGCTTGGCACGCTGTTCAACATGGTCGGCTTCCAGACCAAGCTCAAGCATGGCGAACAGGTGCGCATCTTCAGCAGCATTCCCAGCCTGCAGAACGCCGAATTCGCGCGGCTCGGCGGGCTGCACCGCAACACCTTCCTCAATTCGCCCAAGCTGCTCGATGAAACGCTGCGGCTCAAAGCCAATCCGCGCTGGCGTTTTGCCGGCCAGATCACCGGCTGCGAGGGCTACGTGGAATCCGCCGCCATCGGCTTGCTCGTCGGCCGCTTTACCGCCGCCGAGCGCCGCAATGAGCTGATGATGCCGCCGCCGCCCACGACGGCGCATGGCGCGCTGCTCGCGCATATCACCGGCGGCCACATCGAAACCATCGATGCCGGGCCATCATCGTTCCAGCCGATGAATGTGAATTTCGGGCTGTTCCCTCAGCTCGCCGAGCCTGCCGCCTACGATCGCGACGGCCGGAAATTCGGCCGCGGCTCGGCCAAGAACCTCGCGCGCAAGACCGCGCTCAGTGAGCGGGCGCTCATCGATCTCGAGCGCTGGGCGGCTGCGCAATCGCGCGCGCCTGCCGCCGCGGAGTAATCACGCCCTGAATATGCGGCTCGGATCACGCGCCGCACGCCACAGCAGCCATTGCCGGCGCCAGGGAGATAGCTCCGGCGGCCGGAACGGGTCGTAGTCACGCCGCTCCATGCGGTGCAAGACGGGACGCAACGGCGCCAACGGCAGAAATGCCGGCAAGGCGCTTTGCGGAATTTCCGAGCTTTTAGCGCCGACCCGAGCGAGATGGCCGCGCGCGCGCAAACGCATCTCCGCCAGTGTGGTGCGCAACTCCGTGGTCGCGCGCATGGCGAAGATATCCTCGTAGTTGGCGCCATAGGTTTGCAGCGCTTCGAGCGGCACATAAAGCTGGCGGCGCGCCGCATGGCGCGGAAAATTGCCCAGCAAGTTCGTAATCGCCTGTGCCTGCGCTGCATCCATCGCGAGGCTGACGACTGCTGGAGCTATATCCCCGGCGAGCACGCGTGCGGCAAATTCAAAAATAGTGCCCGCCGTCCGCTCTGCGTAGGACTGCAACTCCGCGAAGGTCGCCATAGGATCGTCGTAAAGATCGAAGCTGCGCGCCTCGATGAGATCGATTAATCGCTCGCGCGCCAGATTGTGCTGCGCCAACGTATGCGTGAGCGCCGCCGCGACCGGATGGGCTGCGGCCTCGCCGTCGCGCTCGCCGGACAGCACCTCGCGCCACCATTGCAGCCGGATTTCCCCCGGCATCGGCTCACGCGCCAACTCGCGCACGCGGATAATTTCGAGATTGAAGGCATAAAGCGCGAACAGCGCATCGCGATGCTCCGCCGGCGCGAACAGCGTGGCCAGAAAGCGATCGCGGTCGGCCTCGCGCACCAGTGCGGCGCAGTGCTCGAAATTGGTCTGCATAGGGGCAGTCTAGCTGTTTAGCTTGCGCATGATCTTATCCGAAAACCGGTTCCCACTTTTCGGGATCATGCGCGCGTTCAATCGACCGCGATCAGTCCAGCACCGACGCGGCGATTTTCCGCCAGCAGGATATTGTAGGTTCGCACCGCCGCTCCGCTCGCCATGGCATCCACCGATAGCGACATTTTGCGAAAGCGCGCTCGCAGTCGTTCGGAAATTGGCCAAGGATCGCGGCCAGCACCGATCAGAAAGACATCGAGCGCCTCGGCCCGCGCGAAGACGGACTCCAGCGCCGCCTCGGTCAGTTCGGTCACATTCGTGACCGGCCAGGCCCAAATGCCATCCGGCAGACAGAGCAACGATCCGCGGTGCGACATGCCGCCGAAACGAAAGCCGCCATTGCCATAGGCATCGATCAGTTCCGGCCGCGGCAGATGCGGGGCAGCGGCCTTGACGCCATCAGCCTTGGCGCTATCGGCCATGGGTTACGACTTATCCCGGTCCGAACTGCTGAGCGCATCGCGGCCGGTGCCGACGCCGAGATAGATCAGGATTGGCGCTGCGATGAACACCGAGGTGTAGGTGCCCACCAGCACCACGCCGAACATCATGGTCGCCGTAAAGCTGTGGATCGCCTGCCCGCCAAACAGTAGAAGTGCGAGCAGCGCCAAGCTGACGGTGACGTGGGTGACGACCGAGCGCGAAAGCGTCTGGTTCACCGACGCGTTGAGCAAATCCGGCATCGGCAGCTTCTTGTAGCGGCGCAGCATTTCGCGAATACGGTCGTAGATCACCACGGTATCGTTGAGCGAATAGCCCAAGATGGTAAGCAAAGCCGCGATGCTGGTGAGGTCGAAGTCAATCTGCGTCACCGACATGAACCCAATGGTGAGCACGATGTCGTGCACGTTGGCGATCATGGCGCCAAGCGCAAACTGCCATTCAAACCGGAACCACAGGTAAACCAGAATGCAGAGAATCGCGAGCCCCAAGCCGACCACGCCGTATGACAGCAATTCGCCGGATACGCGCGGGCCGACCACTTCGACGCGGCGGTATTCGACGCCGCTGCCGAGCGCGTTGCGCACTTTCGCCACCGCCACCTGCTGCGCGGCTTCGCCGCCCGGCTGCTCGGCGAGCCGGATCAGCACTTCGTTCGCACCGCCGAACTGCTGCAACTGCACCTCGCCAAGATTGAGCGTGCCGAGCGTCGCGCGCATGTTGGAGATATCCGCCGCCCCTGAGGTCGTGCGCACCTCCATCAGCGTGCCGCCCTTGAAGTCGATGCCGAAATTCAAGCCGTGAAAGAAATAAAGCGAAATCGCCAGAATCGACATCAGCGCCGAAACAGGAAAGCTAATGCGCCGGAAGCGCATGAAATCGAATTTGGTGTCGTCGGGTACGATGCGAAGCAGGCGCACAAGCGACTCCTAAATGGGTACGCGTTGCGGGCGCCGCCACCGCACCCACGAGGCGACAATGAGCCGCGTCAGGGTGAAGGCGGTGAACACCGTAGTGATGATGCCGATGCCGAGCGTGACGGCAAAGCCGCGCACCGGTCCGGTGCCGATATAGAACAGCACCGCGGCGGCGATGAAGGTGGTGATGTTGGAATCGAGAATGGTGGCGAGTGCCTTGGTAAAGCCGGCGTCAATGGCGTTGATCGGCGTGCGGCCGCCACGCACTTCCTCGCGAATGCGCTCATAGATCAGCACATTGGAGTCGACCGCGATGCCGACGGTCAGCACGATGCCGGCGATGCCCGGCAATGTCAGTGTGGCATTGAGCAGTGACAGCACACCGAAGATCATGGCGACGTTGATCGCCACTGCGATATTGGCGAACACCCCAAACAGGCCGTAGGTGGCGAGCATGAAGATGATGACCATCACCGCGCCGACATAAGACGAGATCTTGCCCTTGGCGATCGAGTCCGCGCCGAGCCCGGGGCCGACCGTGCGCTCTTCGATGATCGTGAGCGGTGCCGGCAGTGCACCAGCACGCAGTAGGATAGAAAGGTCGTTGGCACTTTGGACCGTGAAGCTGCCGGAAATCTGCCCGGAGCCGCCGAGGATCGGCTCGCGGATGACCGGCGCCGAGATCACTTCGTTGTCGAGAATGATCGCGAACGGCTTGCCGACATTCTCCTGCGTTACTTGCGCGAATTTTCGCGCGCCGCTGGTATTGAAGCGGAACGAGACGATTGGCTCGCTGGTGCGCTGGTCGAAGCCCGGCTGCGCGTCGGTGAGGTCGGCGCCGGAAACCACCACCCGCTTCTCGATCAGATAAGGTGTCTTCGGCTCGGTCGAACTGTAGAGGATTTCATCGTCCGGCGGCACGCGGCCCTGCAAAGCCTGCTCGGCCGGCATCGCGGTGTCGACCATCCGGAAATCAAGCTTGGCGGTCTTGCCGAGCAGTTCCTTGAGCCTCGTTGGGTCCTGCAGGCCTGGCACCTGAACCAGGATGCGGTCGACGCCCTGGCGCTGGATCAGCGGTTCGACGGTGCCGAGCTCGTTCACGCGCCGTTCGATGATCTGGATCGACTGCTCGACCGACTGCCGCACCCGTTCCAGGATGGCGGGGTCCGTAAGCGTCAGCCGGACCAGGTTTCCGGGTTCCGTGGTGATGTCGAGGCTGCGTTGGCCCGTACTGCTGAGAATGCCGCCCAGCGGCAGCGAAAGTTCACGCAGCTTGGTGAGCGCCTGATCTAAATTGGAATTGTCGCGGATGCGCACTTCGACGCTGTTGCCACGCACCACCAGGCCGGTATAGCCGGCGCGCACATCGCGTAGTACGCGGCGGACGTCGTCGCGCAGACCTTCCAGCTTTTCCTTGCGCACTGCATTGCTGTCGACCTCGAGCAGGATATGCGAGCCGCCCTGCAGGTCGAGGCCCAGCACGACGTGCCGCTGCGCCCATTTCGGCCAGCTCTGCACCATCTTCTCGGACAGGAAATTGGGGACGGCGAACAGGCAGACGACGAATGCCGTGAGCAGAATCGCCGCCGCCTTCCACCGCGTGAAATAAAGCATGATGTCCCGACTTCGGTTGAAAAACGAGGGCTGCCGGCGCTTAGCCGGACGCGGCTTCGTCCTTCACCGGTTCACCCTTGGCGCGGACGTCGCTGACCATTTGCCGCATCTGGCGGATGCGCACGTCGTCCGCAATCTCGATTTCGATCTGATCGTCGTCGATCACCTTGGTGACTTTGCCGATGAGCCCGCCATTGGTGACGACGGTGTCGCCCCGCCGCACATTCTTGACCATTTCCGTGTGCTGCTTCACGCGCTTTTGCTGCGGGCGCAGGATCAGGAAATACATGATGACGAAAATCAGCACGAATGGCAGCAGCGACATCAGCATGCCACCGTCGCCGCCTGCCCCGCCGCCGAACAGCGACCCTAGAGACCCTTGCGCAAACGCAGGCGTAATGAACATCGAAGCTTCCCTTGCGTGGTTTTCGGGGCACGCCGGCCGGTGTCCCCGACCCAGCATCCGCGCTTGAATTTCGCGCGGACTATAGCGGCCGTGGCCCCAATTGCAACGCCGCGCGACCCCTTAAAACCAGCCAGTTTTGGCCGTTTCCGACCTGCCCGGCTTGCGGGGCCATCGCCGCCCGGCTAAGAGCAGCACAATTTCCGAAAGCACCCCCAATGGTTAAATCGAAGTCCAAATCCACGTCCAAATCGCAACGCGGTTCCACGCCCAAGCCAAAACTTGGCCCCCAGGCCGCGGGTCAAGCGGACGCTCTCGAGCGCATCGCCAACGCGTTCGAACGGCTGGCGCCACAGCGGGCAATCCTGCCCGATCTCACTACCGCCGACGCGTTCATTTGGCACCCGGACGGCCGCCTCGCGCCTGTGCCCCGCGTCAACCGCGTCGAGATGTCGCTGCTCAAGGGCATCGATCGCGTGCGCGACGTGCTGGTGGAGAATACCGAGCGTTTCGCCAAAGGGCTGCCGGCCAACAATGCGCTGCTGTGGGGCGCGCGCGGCATGGGCAAGTCGTCGCTGGTGAAGGCTTCGCACGCAGCGGTCAACGCCGAGTCCGCGCGTAACAGCAAGAGCGGCCCGCTCAAGCTCATCGAAATCCACCGCGAGGACATCGAGAGTCTGCCCGACCTGATGGCGCTCACCCGCGGCTCGGCCTATCGTTTCATCGTGTTCTGCGACGATCTGTCGTTCGATGCCGAGGATACCACCTACAAGTCGCTCAAGGCGCTGCTGGAAGGCGGCATCGAGGGCCGGCCGGATAATGTGATCTTCTACGCCACGTCGAACCGCCGCCATCTGATGTCGCGCGACATGATGGAGAACGAGCGTTCGACGGCGATCAATCCGGGCGAGACGGTGGAAGAGAAAGTGTCATTGTCCGATCGGTTCGGGCTCTGGCTTGGCTTCCACCGCTGCAGCCAGGATGAATACCTGGCAATGGTCGACAGCTATGTCGCGCATTACAAAATCCCGGTGCACGGCGAAGCACTGCACCGCGAAGCGTTGGAATGGTCGACGACGCGCGGATCGCGCTCCGGCCGCGTCGCCTGGCAGTTCATCCAGGATCTTGCCGGACGGCGTGGCGTGGCGGTGAAGGATTAGACTCAGGCGCCGCTGAGATACTTGGTCGGATCGACCGGGGTCGAGCCTTTGCGGATTTCGAAATGCAATTGCGGCGAGGTCACGTTGCCGGTCTGGCCGGCATGCGCGATCACCTGCCCGCGCTTGATGGTGTCGCCACGTTTAACCAGCAGCTCGCTGGCGTGCGCATAGGCCGACACAAAGCCGTTGGCGTGACGGATCAGCACCAGATTGCCGTAGCCTTTGAGCTCGTTGCCCGCGTAAGCGACGACGCCGTCGTCGGCGGCCTTGACCGGGGTACCTTCCGGCACCGCCAGATTGATGCCGTCGTTCTGCGCGCCATTCGTCTTCGGGCCAAAGCCAGCGATAACGCGGCCGCGCACCGGCCAGCGGAATGACGGCATGCTGCCCGCCGCCTCCGCGGTCTTGACGACGCTTTCCGTCTTATCGGGCTCTTGCGTGGCAATGCGCGCGTTCTGCGCCGGCGCACTGGCAACCTTCTCAACGGGAACCGTGCGCGGCCGCGCGACTTGCGGCGCCGGGTTCGCGGCAACCGGACGCCCACCGGGAACGACGAGGCGGTCGCCCATGCTGATCTTGGCATAGGGCTGGATGTTGTTCGCTTTCGCCAAAGCCGCGAGCGAAACACCATAATGGTGCGCGATCCCGCCCAGACTTTCGCCGGGCTGAGCGACGTGCACGTTGTTGGCAACCGGCGCTACCGCTGCACGTGCCGGAGCTTGCGCCACCGGAGCCTGCGGCGCGGTTCCCGAAATGTAACGCGGAATGACCAAGCGCTGGCCACGCTTGATCGAGGCTGGATTCGTGATGCCGTTGGTTTGCAAAATAGCGGACGCCGGCACGCCGTATTTACGCGCAATAATCTCGACGGTTTCGCCATTGCCGACGGTTACCGGCGAGCCGCCGTCCCAGGTCCAGGCGCCGGCTGGCTTGGGTGGTGGTGGCGACACGGCCGCATGGGGCGCCGGCACCGATCCGGTGACGTCGGAAGAATTATGAGTGCCCGGCCGATAGGCGCCCAACCCTTGCGCGCCATTGGCGACGCCGCCACTGGCTGCGACGCTGGCGGCCCGGCCCGGCGCCGGCAATGGCTGTGCCTCGACGCGGCCGCTGGACGCCGGGCGCGATACGATCGAGCCGGTCACCTCCTGCTGCTGCGGCGGAGCCTGACGATTGGAGTGGAAGATGCTGGAATCGAAGCGCCCGGAGTCCGAACAACCGGCCGCGGCTACGCCGACCAGCGCAAGGACGGTAACGCGCGGCCAAATATGCGAGCTTGCACGAGGGCGAGACGGCACGTTGGAGCGCGGCATGTGGTTACTCACTCATACGCAAAAACCGTAGAGTTCGAAATAAAGCAGCCGCGAGTAAATAAGGTTTTAAGAATTGCCGGATCGCTGCGAGGAGTCTTGAAACCGGCAAAAATGTCACAGTTAGCGCATGATCCCGAAAAGTGGGAACCGGTTTTCGGAAAAGATCATGCGCAATGCTACAATTCTTGCGCTTGCCCTGCCAGCAGCGGCACGAAACGCACCGGTATCAAGTTGTCCCGGGTAACGCCCGTTTGCGACTTGGTAAACTTGACAACGTGTTGCGCGCCGCCCGGCGGCCCGAGCGGCAGCAGCATGACCCCGTCGTCGGTCAGCTGGTCGAGCAGGGTTTGCGGCATAGTCTCGGCGGCGGCGGTGACGATAATGCGGTCATAGGGCGCCCTGCCCGGCACCCCGGCAAAGCCGTCGCCGACGACGACGTCGACATTGTCGTAGCCGAGCGAACGCAGCCGCTCGCGCGCCTGATCGGCGAGCGTGCGATAGCGCTCGATGCTCACCACCTCGCGCGCCAGACGCGAGAGAACGGCGGCCTGATAGCCCGAGCCGGTGCCCACCTCCAAGACGCGATGGTGCGGCCGCACGGTGAGCTGTTCGGTCATGTAGGCGACGACATAGGGCTGGCTGATGGTCTGCCCGCAGGAGATCGGCAGCGCATGGTCGGCATAGGCACTGTCGGCGAATTCCGCCTCGACGAAACGCTCGCGCGGCACCTCGTCCATGGCCCGCAGCACCGCCTGGTCGCCGATGCCTCGGCGGCGCAGCGTCAGCAGGAACTCCATGTGGCCGATGTCTTGCTCGTCCCGCGGTGATTTGGACACGGTCCAGCCCCCCGTTTCTGGCTATTTGTAGCACGTTTAGGGGCGATTCAGGTAAGCTTGCGCATGAAATAGGGCGACGCGCGGCAGGTGGAACCCGGCGCCTCGCATAAGAGTTATAAAATGGATGCAGGCGATGACTGACGCCACCAAAGCGATACCGCGCGTCCTCCTGGTTGAGGATGAATATCTTATCCGGATGCTGCTGGAGGATATGCTGGCCGATCTCGGCTATGGCATCGCCGCCGCGGTCGGCACCATCGCCGAGGCGAGCGAACTCGCCGCCACTGGCGAATTCAACGTCGCCATTCTCGACGTCAATCTCGACGGCCAAGAGATCTACCCGGTGGCGGAAATTTTGGCCAAACGCGGCCTGCCGTTCGTGTTCGTCACCGGCTATGGCAAGGGCAGCCTGTCCGAACGCTATCGCGGCCGCCCCGCGCTGCAGAAGCCGTTCCAGGCCGAGCAGCTCAAGACCGCGCTCGCCGGATTGCTCGTGACGGCTTAGAGCCGGCGCATGATCTTGTCCGACCTTCCTTCGCCCGCCGAAGCGGGCTTCGCGAAGGCGGGAAACCGGTTCCCATTTTTCGGGATTATGCGCTACGGGATCATGCGCTAACTGAACACTTCCGCGAGTTTCGTCATGAACGGCTCGTCGGTCAAATCGAGGCGCAGCGGCGTCACTGATATCCGCTTCTCATTCAACGCGGCGAGATCGCTCCCCTGTGCGGCGCCGGCAATACCGCCGCGGCCGAAGGCGATCCAGAAATACGGATTGCCGCGGCCGTCGTGGCGCGCATCGATCCGCAGCAGCTCCTGGTCGCGTTTGCCTTGCACGGCGACCGCGATGCCGGCGACTTCCTCAGGCGGACAATCGGGAAAATTGATGTTGACCAGCACGTCGCGTGGCATGCCGACGCTAAGCACGCGGCGCATGAGATCGGGCGCGAATTTAATCGCGGTCTCCCAATGCGGCATGTGCCGTGTCGACACTTGATAGGCCTGCGACAACGCGAACGACGGGATACCGAACACGGTGCCTTCCATCGCGCCGGCGACCGTGCCCGAATAGGTGACGTCCTCGGCGCAGTTACGGCCGCGATTGACGCCGGCGAGCAACAAATCCGGCATCTCCTTCATGATATGGCGCGCACCCATGATGACGCAGTCGGTCGGCGTGCCTTTCACCGCGAAATGCCGCGGGCCTACTTCGCGCAGGCGCAGCGGATCGTTCAGCGACAGCGAATGCGAGACGCCGGACTGGTCGGTCTCCGGCGCCACGATCCAGACTTCGTCGGACAGCGCGCGCGCGATCTCCTCGCAGGCGGCGAGCCCCGGCGCATGGATGCCGTCGTCATTGGTGATCAGGATACGCATTACGTCCGCTCGATTTTGGTAATTCCGCCCATGTAGGGCTTGAGCACCTCCGGCACCGCGATCGCGCCGTCGTCCTGCTGATAAGTCTCCATCACCGCGACCAAGGCGCGGCCGACCGCCACGCCGGAGCCGTTGAGCGTGTGCACGAAGCGGGGAGCATGTGTCCCTGAACCAGAAATAGGCCCACTAGAAATTGGCCCTTCCGAAAAAGTAGGGGGGAAGGATTTCGGTCGGTAGCGCGCGTTCATGCGGCGCGCCTGGAACTCGCCGCAGACTGAGCAGGAGGAAATCTCGCGATACAGGTTCTGGCCCGGCAGCCAGACTTCGATGTCGTAGGTCTTCTGCGCGGCAAAACCCATGTCGCCGGTGCAGAGCGTGACCACGCGGTAGTGCAAATCGAGCTTCTTGAGCACCGCCTCGGCGCAGCTCAGCATGCGCTCGTGCTCTTCCTTGGATTTTTCCGGCGTGGTGATCGAGACCAGCTCGACCTTGGTGAACTGATGCTGGCGGATCATGCCGCGGGTGTCCTTGCCGGCCGCACCGGCTTCGGCGCGGAAGCACGGCGTGCAGGCGGTGAACCGCAGCGGCAATTTGTCTTCATCGACGATGGATTCGCGTACGAGATTGGTCAGTGGCACTTCGGCGGTGGGGATGAGCCAAAGGCGATCAAATTTCGGCTCCGAATCTACATCAGCAGTCAGAATAGTTGTCCCAGGCCCGCGGTCGCCCTCCCTTATTCTTGCGTTTTGAATTGCTCGATCCAGGCGCTCGTTAAATGTAACTTCTCGATAGGCAGAAAACTGGTCATCGATAAACTTCGGCAACTGCGCCGTTCCAAACATTGTGTCGTCACGCACCAATATCGGCGGATTGACTTCGGTATAGCCGTGCGTGCCTGTGTGCAGATCGAGCATGAATTGCCCGAGCGCGCGTTCCAGCCGCGCCAGGCCTTTCTGCAAGACGACAAAGCGCGCGCCGGATAATTTCGCGGCCAGCTCGAAATCCATCATCCCGAGCGCTTCACCTAACTCGAAATGCTGTTTCGATTTAAATGCGACTCCGTTTTTGTCTTTGTACTCGCGCTTCTCACCGCGCTTATAGCGCTCTACATTGCCGTGCTCATCCTTGCCTTCCGGCACGTCCTCGAGCGGCAGATTCGGGATTTCGGATAGTGCCTTGCTCAACTCGTCGTCGGAGGCTTTTACCTCGGCTTCCAACGTCGCAATTGACGTCTTGCATTCGGCAACTTCGGCCATGAGCAATTCAACGGTGGCCTCGTCTTTTTCCTTCTTGGCTTGGCCTATCTTTTTCGACGCCTCATTCCGGCGCGCCTGCCGGGTTTCGAGCGTCCTGATTCGCGCGCGTCTCAACTCGTCGAGCGGAATGAGCTTTGCCGACAGCGGCTCCAGGCCGCGCCGCGTCAGCCCGCGGTCGAAGGCGTCAGGATGCTCGCGAATCCATTTGATGTCGTACATGGCGGTTTCTTAGTCGGAATCGTCGCGTTGTGAAAGGAAACGACCAAGCGTCATCGCCCGTATTCTTGGCGGCGCCGGGTACGCCGTAGTCCCTTTCGTTCTCCTCGGCAACGCCGAAGGGATGGAGCGCCGAGCGGCGCTACCGTTCCTTCGTCTACCGCGTCCTCTTTTGGAGGACGCGGGCGCCTCTCGGCGCTCCATCGCGGCGTTTATTTCGGCCCGGGGCCGCGCTTTCGAACTGGCCTAAGCCAGCATGTCAGCGAGCTCCTCGCACCCGGGTCGT
>DATBZY010000061.1:0-6256 GCA_036512915.1 Pseudolabrys sp.
GCCCCCAGCGATAGCTATTTGTTGCGGGGCAATCCGAAGTCCCCGAGGTCGATATGATCGCGCAGGCCGGCCAGCAGAATCGCGCCGATGTGAAGCTGCAGGATGAATTCGCCGGACAGGATCAGGCTGGCCAGTTCCTTGAGCGTCACCAGTTTGACCTCGATGCCCGCCTCCAGCGGATGTTTTTCGGCGCGCGGCCCGGTCTCGACGAAAAATGAATGCACCCGATTTGAAAGCCGCGCGGTGCACGGCGCGTAGCTGCCGAGCGGCTGCACGGTTTGGGCGGGAAAACCGGTCTCCTCGAGCAGCTCGCGCCGGCAGCAATCCACTACGGCCTCGCCCACATCGACGAGCCCGGCCGGCAATTCCCAAGTAAATTGCTCGAGCGCCGGCCGATATTGCCGCACGATCGGAATTTTTCCGTCCGGCGTACGCGCGACGATGGCGATGTAATCCGGCTGGCCGACCGCGTGATATAACTCGGGCGGGGATCCCGGCGCGAATTCCACCTCGCGTTCAATGATCGCCACCCACGGGGAAATTGTCGTGGTGCGTCGGGCTTTGATCTTCGGCCAATCGCCGGCCATGGTTTTCATCCGTGTCGCGTGGATTGTGATTTTAATCGCACCGTCCGCGCCGGCCTTCTGAGATAGGTCGTGGCGAACGCATAAGCATACCAGCGCAGGTAAGCCGGCAGCCAGCGCAGCACTTGGAACCGGCTCGAGCCGCTCGTGCGCTCGAACCAATTCGCCGGCACCTCGCCGATCTGCCAGCCGAGCCGGTGACATTTCACCAGGAGCTCGATGCTGTAGCAGAAGCCGCGGTCCGATTCGACGGCGATCTCGTCCATCGTACGCCGCGAGAACAGGCGAAAGCCATTGCTGGCGTCGCGCGTCGGCAGCCGTGCCAGGTGATAGAGCGTGAAATTGCCGGTGCGTACGAGCAGCGCTTTCAGCCACGGGCAGCCGACCATGCTGCCGCCCGCCATGAAGCGGCTGGCGCAGACGATGTCGCATCCGGTCTCGGCGCGCGCCAGCATGGCATCGATGATTCCGGCATTATAGTCGTCGTCGGCCGGTACCATGACGGCGTAGGGTGCGCGGCCCGCGGCGAAGCCCGACAGCACGGCGCCTTGGGCACCGCGGCCGCGATTGCGTACAAAGTCGATCACCAGATCGCCGAGCGTGGCGCGATTGTCCCGGATCGCCGGCAGCGTGTCGTCATCCTCGCGGTCGTAACAGATCAGCACGCGCTTGGGCGTTGCCACCTCGCGCGCGATCGATTGCAGCGTTTGCAAAATATTGGCGCCTTCATTGTACACCGGGATAACGATGTCGAGGCGCGGCGGGGCGGCCGTGGTCATCGGATGACGTTTGCGCCTTCGAGATGGCCCCAGACGTCGAATACCGGCTTGCCCTTGAAATCTGCGTCGCGATAGACGGCGTGCGGCGCACACAAAATCATGAGATCGCTCTGCGCGATCACCGCATCGAGCGGCATGAGGTCGGGGTCGGTGGTGACGAAGGGATCGGTGGTCATGATGGCGCGCGCCTGTCCGTTCAGCACCTTCTTGAACTTGTAGCTGAGCGAGGCGCGGGTGTCGTCGCTCTCGGCCTTGAACGCCATGCCGAGCAGGCCGACCGCCATGGTGGCGAGATCGTAATGGCGCTTGAGGTCCTCAACCACATGCAGCACCAGGCCCTCGTTGATCAGCAACGCGGCGTGGCCGAGGCCGAACTGGTTACGGGCAAAGGCGGAAAGCTGCATCGTGTCCTTGACCAGACAAGGTCCGGCGGCGAAGCCCGGCCGCGGCATGCTCTTCAGGCGCGGATAATTGTGCTTCATCGCCTTGAGCACGCGCTGATAATCGACGCCGGCCGACTTGGCGACCAGATAGAACTCATTGGTCGCGGCGAACTCGATGTAGCGATAGGCGTTGCTAAACAGCTTGGCGAACTCGGCCTCGATCGGCCTGACCAGCACGACTTCCGGCGTGATCCGCTCGAATAGCGCGGCCGCGTCGCGCTCGGCTTGCGGCGTGGTGCCGCTGACGATCTGCGGCATTTCGCGCAACTCCTTGAGCCCAAAGCCCTGCACCACGCGCTCGGGGCAGAACGCTACCTTCAGATTGCGGCCCTGCGCTTTCAGATAGGACGCCAGCCAATCGGTGGTGCCGGGAAACACCGTCGAGCGCAGAACCAGGAGTTGGCCGTCAGCCAGCCGAGGCAGCATGGCATCGATGCAATCCTGCACGACGCGGCGGACCGGATTGAGGAATTCGTCGATTGGCGTACCGATGGTGATGATCACCGGTCCGCTCGTTGAGATGCGGTTGGATGAATTGGTGAACACCAAACGCTTGCCGGCCAGCGCCTTGGCGAGCACTTCTTCCGCGCCGGATTCGATGAAAGGCAAGCGGCCGCTTTCAAGCGTGTTGAGGCTCGTCTGATTGAGGTCGTTGACATTGACCCGCAGGCCCGCTTCGGCGAGTGCGAGCACTAGCGGAATGCCGACATGGCCGGCGCCGCCGACGACGGTAACGTCGGCGTTCTCAATTGTGGTGGGCGCTCCGAGTTCGGCGATGTCGGGACGAATGGTCATGCGGCAACTATAAATTGTCGGGGGGCGTTCGGGATAGGGCAATCTTTCGGGGACTGGCGCATCTACAGGAACCGCGGCACGGGCAGCGGCGAAATCAGTTTGCCGCGGAAGCCCTTGGCCTTGAGCTTGGGCGCCAATTCGTCGGCGATGTGCCAGGAGAAAATCACCGCGCAATCGGGCTGGTCACTGAAGAGCTTGGCCTCGTCCACCACCGGAATCTGCGTGCCGGGCATGAATTTGCCGATCTTCAGCGAGCCGGGGATTTCGACCACGTAATCGATGATGCCTTCATCGAGCCCGACATAGTTGACCAGCGTGCTCGCGCGCGACGGCGCGCTGATGCCGGCGATACGCGCGCCCTTTTCCTTCAACTCGCGCAATAGTGAAATTAATCGCAGCTTCGACAGCACCACGTCGCGCCGAAAGGCGGCCAAACGCTTGCTCAAGGCTTCGCCGCGCGGCTCCGCGGCCAGCATGCGCCGCACGCTGCCCTGCACCGTTTGGCTGCCGCGCCGCGCCGCATAGACGCGGATCGAGCCGCCATGGCTGGGGATCGGGCGCGCATGGAATACTTCGAGATCGTGCATCTCCAAAAGGTGCTTGAGGCTCGCCACCGAATAGTAACGCAGGTGCTCGTGATAGATCGTGTCGTACTGCAGCGTGTCGAGCAGGCCGATCAGATAATGCGATTCGGAAATGAACACGCCGTCCGGCGCCAGCATCTCGACGATGCCGTCAACGATCGCGTGCACATCCTCGATATGCGCGAAGCAATTGGCAGCGGTGACGACGCGCGCCGGCCCATGCTCGCGCTTGACCTCGCGCGCCACCGCGACGCCGAAATAACGCTTGAGGGTCGGAATGCCGCGCGCATTGGCGATATCGCCGACGTCGGTCGGCTCGATGCCGAGCACGCGGTGGCCGCCGTTCTGGAAATTCGACAGCAGCGTGCCGTCGTTGGAGCCGATATCGACCACTAAGTCCTTGTCGGTCAGGCCGAGCATGGCGGCGGATTCGCGGTGCAGGTCGGCGAAATTGTCGCGCAGCAATTTGGTGGTGCCGCTGGTGTAGGGATATTCCGGCGGGAAGATGATGACCGGATCGACCGCCAAGCCCAGTTGCACCAGGTCGCAATTGCGACAATGCAGGAGATTGGTCGGGAACCACGGCTGCTGGCGCGGCTGTTGGCCGATCGGCACCATCTGGTTGACCGGCGGCATGTAGCCGAGCGACAGCACGTCATCGAGCGGCGCATGGCCGCAGGCCTGACAGCATTCGACCGGAACGCTAGCGCCGGTGCCGGCGGCGCGCGCGACTTTCGTGGGGCGCAAGATCTGGGTCTCCCTGGAGGCTGCGGCGTCAGGTTTTGGGCGCAAGATCGACATTGCGCCAGTACCAGTCGAGGGTCGGCTTTAGGCCCTGCGCAAGCGGCACGCGCGGCTTATAGCCCAGGCTGGCGAGTTTCGAAATGTCGGGACAGCGCCGGGCGGTGCCGCCGGCCCGCGCGGGGCCGCCGACCAGATCGATCTCGCGGCCGGCATGCGCCGCGATCCGCCGCGCCAGATCGGCAATGGCGACTTCCTCCATGGTACCGACGTGATAAATGCCGAGATGCTCGCCCTTCTCTCGCACCACCATGATGCCGGCCACCAGGTCGTCGATGAAGCAGAAGCCGCGCGTCTCCTGGCCGGTGCCCTGGATTTCGAAGCGCAACTTGCCGGAGGGCTGGCGCTTGCCCGCTGTCTGCAGGCGCAGCGCAAATTGCGGGATCACGTGTTCCCAGCCCATGTCGGGCCCGTAAACATTGTGCGGGCGGAAGATCAGCACGCGTTCGAAATACTTGCGGCCGAAATTGATCGCCATCACTTCGCTGATCAATTTGCCGGCGCCGTAGGAATAGCGTGGGTTCAGCACATCGGGCACCACCAGCGGCGCGGATTCATCGGTCGGAATGTGCGGCGGCGTCTGATAGACCTCGGACGAGGACGCCAGCACCAGCCTGCCGATGCCGTGCTTGCGGCAAGCATCGATGACATTGATCATGCCGCGCACGCCGACGTCGAGCACCAGATCGGGCGCGCTGTAGAAAAATTCCGTGCCGTTGACGAAGGCGAGGTGATGCACCTCGTCCGTGCCCTGGGCGGCTGCGTCCACAGCCGCCGCATCGCGAATATCGCCGGCGATGAATTCGATGTCCTTGGCGACGTCAGCGAGGCGGCGCGAACTGCCGCGCGAATTGTCGTCGAGCACCCGCACGCGGCAACCGGCGCGCAGCAAGGCCTTCACCAAACTGGAGCCGATGAAGCCACTGCCGCCGGTGACGAGGATGCGCGCGTTGCTCACGGAGCGCTCTCATGGCTGGCGTCCTCAGCGGAGAAATCGATCCATTTGCCTTGATTGTGCGAGCGCCGCGCGGCGTCCATCAGCCGTTGCACTCGATAGCCTTCGGCAAATCCCGGCGTCGGCGTACCTCCGCTTTCGATGGCGTCGAAAAATTTCTTGGCTAGCCGCGACACCGGTGCGATGCGGCCTTCGGGATATTGCGCGTCGACCGGGTCGATAACGGCGATGCGCTCGAGCGCCGCCGCCGGCCGCTTGGCGTGAAACAATTCGAAGCCGCGCATGTAATCGACGCCGGGATTATGCAGCACCAGCGTGCCGTCCTCGCCGAAAAATTCGATGCGGTGGCCGGCGCCGAGAAAGGACGCGCAGCTCATGCTCAGGCTGCACAAGGGGCCGGCCTGAAAGCGAAGCGCCATCGCCACCGTGGTCTCAAGCTCGGGATCGTCGGGCAGGCCCGAAATGCGCGCCGACAATCCGGCGATCGGCCCGCAGAACCATTCGAGATAATGAAAACAATGACTGATGAAATTGCCGAGCACGCCGCCGCCGTCGTCGCCCATGGTTTTCCAATTGCGCATGCGCATCTGGATGGCGCGGCTCTCGACATGCCAATGCACGGTGACATGACGGAGCGTGCCGACGGCGCCGGCGTCGAGCATTTGCTTGGCGCGCTGCCAGTTCATGGTTTGATGGAAATTGAAATCGATCATGGTCGGCAGGCGGCTCACTGTGGCCTGCTGCAGCATGGCGCGCGCAGCCGCTAGATCGCCGGCCATCGGTTTTTCGATGAACACCGGCTTGCCGAACTCGAGCGCGCGGATCGCGATCTGCGCCTGCAGGCTCGGCAGCGTGGCGATGGCGACGGCTTGCACGTCCGCGTCCTCGACCAGCGCGCGCCAATCTCCGTAACCTTTGGCCACGCCGGCGGCGCGAGCAAGCTCGGCCGTGCGCGCCTGGTCGCTGCCGGCGAGCGCCACCACCTGGCAGCGCGGGTCGGCGCGGAACGCAGGCAACTGCACGGTGCGTCCGTAGTTGGTGCCGACGATGCCCAGACGGATCACAGTCTAAAAGCCCCGAAATAATAGAGCGGTTGGCGCATGCGTCGTGGATTTGAGCCAAATCGGCATGCTACGCAAGGGCATACTGGCGTTAGGCGGGAGCGCACCATGCCATCAGCAAGCGAGGCTGCATCGTCCGTCTGCGGCGGGTGGCGCAAGCTGGCCGCGCTGCTGCTGGCGCTCGCCGCGGTCGGCCTGCCGGTCAATGATGTCGGTAGCTACGCGCTGCTGCTGCTGGCAACGGTCGTCATTTT
>DATBZY010000062.1:0-20905 GCA_036512915.1 Pseudolabrys sp.
CGAGCTGCAAGGCCATCGCCACCAGGTCGATGGAATTGTCGGTGTTGATGAAGCCGCGCTTGGATTTTGAGCCGCGGTCGGCGGTGGCGGAGAACTGGCCCTTGGTGAGGCCGTACACGCCATTGTTCTCCACGATATAGACCATGTTGACGCCGCGCCGCAGGCAGTGAGCAAACTGGCCGAGCCCGATCGAGGCGCTGTCGCCGTCGCCGGAGACGCCGAGATAAATGAGATCGCGGTTGGCGAGATTGGCGCCCGTGAGCACCGACGGCATGCGGCCGTGCACGGAGTTGAAGCCGTGCGAATTGCCGAGGAAATAGGTCGGCGTCTTCGACGAGCAGCCGATGCCGGAAATCTTGGCCACCCGATGCGGCTCGATCGAAAGTTCGAAGCAGGCCTGGATGATTGACGCGGTGATCGAGTCGTGGCCGCAACCGGCGCACAGCGTCGAGACCGAGCCCTCATAGTCGCGGTGGGTGTAGCCGAGCGCGTTCTTCGGCAGCTCGGGGTGATGGAATTCCGGCTTGGTGAGATAGGTCATGAAATCACCCTGAGCAGTGTCACTTTGAGCTTGTCGAGATGCTCGCCGATCGCCTTGGCGATGAAACGCGCGGTGATCGGCGTGCCGTCGTAGTGCAGGATCGGCACCAGCCGCACCGGATCGATCCCGCACTCATTCACGATCAGCGAGCGCAATTGCGCGTCGCGGTTCTGCTCGACCACGAACACGAAATCATGGTCGGCGACGAAGCTGTTGACCGAGGAATGGAACGGGAAGGCGCGAATACGCATGCGGTCGAGCGCGTGCCCGCGCGCCTCGATCATGGCGATGGCCTCATCCATCGATGGCGAGGTCGAGCCATAATAGACCACGCCGTATTTGGTGGGCTTGCCGGCATTGGCCTGTAACGGGCGCGGCACCAGGTCCTTGGCGGTGTCGAACTTGCGGATCAGCCGCTGCATGTTGTCGACGTAAGGGGCGCCTTCCTCGGTGTAGCGCGCATAGCGGTCGTGCGACGTGCCGCGGGTGAAGAACGAGCCCTTGGTCGGGTGCGTGCCAGGATAGGTGCGGTAGGGGATGCCGTCGCCGTCGACGTCGAGATAGCGGCCGAACTCCTTGCCTGCCTCCAGCTCCTCAGCCGTCATCACCTTGCCGCGGTCGTAAGCGCGGGAGTCGTCCCAGAAAAACGGCCGGCACAGGTGATGGTTCATGCCGATGTCGAGATCGAGCATGACGAAAATCGGCGTCTGCAGCCGGTCGGCGAGATCGAACGAGGCCGCGGCGAACTCGAAGGCTTCCGCCGGATCCTCAGGGAACAGCAAGATGTGTTTGGTGTCGCCATGCGAGGCATAGGCACAGGAGATGATGTCGCATTGCTGGGTGCGCGTCGGCATGCCGGTCGAGGGACCGGCGCGCTGCACGTCGAAGATGACCGCCGGAATTTCCGCGAAATAGGCTAGCCCGATGAACTCTTGCATCAGCGAGATGCCGGGGCCCGAGGTGGCGGTGAAAGCGCGCGCGCCGTTCCAGCCGGCGCCGATCACGATGCCGATGGAGGCGAGTTCGTCCTCGGCCTGGATGATGGCGTATTTGGCCTGCTTGGTTTCCGGATCGACCCGCATCTTGGCGCAATGGCGCGTGAAGGCGTCGGCCAGCGAGGATGACGGCGTGATCGGATACCAGGCGCAGACGGTGGCGCCGCCATAGACCGCGCCGAGCGCGGCCGCCGCATTACCCTCGATGAAGATGCGGTCGGCGACCTTGTCGCTCTGCTTCAGGCGCAGGCCGATCGGGCAGTCGAGATTGAGCGTGGCGTAATCGCGGCCGATATGCAGCGCCTTGATATTGGGCTCGATCAGCTTGTCCTTGCCCTTGTACTGCTCGCCGATCAGTTTCTCGACCACCTTCACGTCCATATCGAGCAGCGCGGTGAGCGCGCCGACATAGATGATGTTCTTGAACAGCTGGCGCTGGCGCGGATCGGTGTATTCGCGGTTGCAGATCGCGGTCAGCGGCACGCCGATGACGGTGATGTCCTGGCGGAATTTCGAGGCCGGCAGCGCCTTGGTCGAATCGTAGAACAGGTAGCCGCCCGGCTCGATGGCGGCGATGTCCTTGTCGAAGGTCTGCGGATTCATCGCCACCATCAGGTCGGTGCCGCCGCGCGCGCCCATGTGGCCGGCTTCCGACACGCGCACCTCGTACCAGGTCGGCAGACCCTGGATGTTGGACGGAAAGATGTTGCGCGGCGCAACGGGAATGCCCATGCGCATGACGGCGCGGGCAAACATCTCGTTGGCGCTCGCCGACCCGGAGCCGTTGACGTTGGCGAAGCGGACGACAAAATCGTTTATGCGGCTGATCGGCGTTGCGGTCGGCATGAATTCCCTGCGTAGGTCATATCCAGTAAGAATTTCTGCATGTCCCAGGCGCCGGTCGGACAACGTTCGGCGCACAGGCCGCAATGCAGACAGACGTCCTCATCCTTGGCCATAATGCGGCCAGTCTTCAGACCGTCCTGGACATAGAGATCCTGGGTGAGATTGTGGGACGGCGCATTGAGCCGCTTGCGCAGCTCGGCTTCCTCGCCGTTCAGCGTGAAGGTGATGCAGTCCATCGGGCAGATGTCGACGCAGGCATCGCATTCGATGCAGAGCTGCGCCGAAAACACCGTCTGCACGTCGCAATTGAGGCAGCGCCCCGCCTCCTTGAGCGCGAGCTGCACGTCAAAGCCCAATTCGACCTCGGCCTTGATGTCCTTCAGCGCCACGACCTTGTCGCGCAGCGGCACTTTGTAGCGATGATCGAGCGCGATCTCGTTGTCGTAGGACCATTCGTGGATGCCCATCTTCTGGCTCATCAGCTCGACCGCCGGCATCGGGCGGTCGGCGATGTCCTCGCCGTTGAGCATCTTGTCGATCGACACCGCAGCCTCGTGGCCGTGCGCTACCGCCCAGATGATGTTTTTCGGGCCGAACGCGGCGTCGCCGCCGAAGAACACTTTCGGGTTGGTCGACGCCATGGTCTGCTTGTCGACTTTCGGCATATTCCATTCATCGAACTCGATGCCGGTGTCGCGCTCGATCCAGGGGAAGGCGTTCTCCTGGCCGACCGCCACCAGCACGTCGTCGCAGGGGAAGTGCTGATCGGGCTCGCCGGCGGGCACCAGCTTGCGGCGGCCCTTGGCGTCGTATTCGGCCTTCACCTTCTCGAAGCTGATGCCGGTGAGTCTGCCGTTGGCGTGGGTGAATTCCTTCGGCACGAGGAAATTGTGGATCGGGATGCCCTCGTGCTGGGCGTCTTCCTTTTCCCAAGGCGAAGCTTTCATTTCCTCGAAGCCGGAACGCACGACGACGTGAACGTCTTCGCCGCCGATGCGGCGCGCCGAGCGGCAGCAGTCCATGGCGGTGTTGCCGCCGCCAAGCACGATCACGCGCTTGCCGATCTTGGTGGTGTGGCCGAACGACACCGAGGACAGCCAGTCGATGCCGATGTGAATATTCCTGGCCGCTTCCTGGCGGCCGGGGATATCGAGATCGCGGCCGCGCGGCGCGCCGGAGCCGACAAACACGGCGTCCCAGCCTTCGGCCAGCAGCGCCTTCATGCTGTCGATCCGTTTGCCGCCGCGGAATTCCACGCCGAGGCCGAGGATGTAGCCGGTTTCCTCGTCGATGACGCTGTCGGGCAGGCGGAATTTCGGAATTTGCGTACGGATCATGCCGCCGGCTTTTGCATCGGCATCGAACACCACGACGTGATAGCCGATCGGCGCGAGGTCGCGCGCGACCGTGAGCGAGGCGGGCCCGCCGCCGACCAGCGCGATGCGCTTGCCGTTCTTCCTCGCCGCCGGCTTCGGCATGCGCGCGGTGATGTCTTCCTTGTAATCGGCGGCGACGCGCTTCAGGCGGCAGATTGCCACCGGCTCGTCCTCGACGCGCACGCGCCGGCACGCCGGCTCGCACGGACGATCGCAGGTGCGGCCGAGAATCCCCGGAAACACGTTCGATTTCCAATTGAGCATGTAGGCGTCGCCGTAGCGGCCGGCGGCGATCATGCGAATATATTCGGGAACGGGGGTGTGGGCCGGACAAGCCCATTGGCAATCCACGACCTTGTGGAAATAGTCCGGCGCAGAAATGTCGGTATTCTTCATCGACTCCTCAAAACGCGCGCCGCACTGCGGCTTAGTCAACACCACCACGTGCCAGCCGCAAGCGGCTGGCATTTTCCCGGCTTGGCCTTGTGGTCCGGCCCGAATCCGGCCGGATATTATGGGGTAGAACTCCGCAAGGCTACCTATCCTTCCGTCATGCCGATGCCCTATCAACTGCAAGGCGGCATTGGTGTTTTCGCTCTCTGAAAGCGGCGCCAGCAAGGCATTCGGGCCTCGATATCGGCGCCGCGGACGAATACCTATAGCGGGTCGAAACCGCTATTTTCGGCGTCCGACCCACGCCGCGGCCTGCCGCGGCTCCGCCTTGTTGCGGCGCAAAATGACAGCAGCCTGATGCGTGATATTTTTACCGAGATTTTCGGAAATCAGCCGCTCGACCCGCGGGAGGCGGCGCGCCGCGGCGCGCGCCTGATCTTGCGCAAGCGCTTCTATGCGCGGGCGCATGTCGGTGAGGTTGCCGGCGAGGGCGATGGTTACCCGGTACTACTCGACCACAAGCCGGTCCGCACGCCGGCGCGGCGCGCGCTGGCCGCGCCGACGCGGGCCTTGGCCGAGACCATCGCCGCGGAGTGGAATGCGCAAGCGGACGTGATCGATCCGGCGCGCATGCCGCTCACGCGGCTCGCCAATGCGGTGATCGACGCGGTGGTGGAGCAATCGCAGCCGGTGGCGGAGGAGGTCGCGCAATACCTCGGCTCCGATTTGCTGTTCTATCGCGCCGCCGCGCCGGAAGACCTCAGCGAGCGGCAGGCGCAGCGCTGGGACCCGGTGCTGGAATGGGCGCAGCGTAGGCTCGGCGCGCGCTTCGTGCCGGTCGAGGGCGTGATGTTCGCCGCGCAGGCGAGCGAGGCCATCGCCGCCGCGCGGGCCGCGATCCCCGCCGATCCGTGGCGGTTGGGCGCGGTGTCCGCGATCACGACGCTGACCGGCTCAGGCCTGCTGGCGCTGGCGCTCGCGCATGGGCAGCTCGACATCGATGCGGCCTGGGCCGCCGCCAATGTCGACGAGGACTGGCAGATGGAATACTGGGGGCGCGACGAGCTCGCGCTCGCGCGCCGCGCCAACCGATTTGCCGAGCTGCAGGCGGCGGCGACGGTGCTGCGGCAGGTGCCGTGAGCGAGTGCCCGGTTGGATCGCGGCGCATCACGCCGGTGTGTCTTTGTCCGCCGGCTTCTCGAGTTCGGCGGCGGTCGCGATGCTGACCTGCGCTTCATCGGCGCGTCCCATCGCCTGCAGCACGCTGCCGCGCGCTTTGTGGGCCGGCGCCATATCCGCCTTGAGCTCGATCGTGCGATCAATGCTGGCGAGCGCGTCGTCGAGGCGGCCGAGCTGCTTTAACGTAACCCCGCGGCCAAGATGCGCCTCGGCAAAAGCGGCGGTGAGGGCGATGGCGCGGTCATAGCCGGCCAGCGCGTCGTCGAAACGGCCGCTGTCCTTGAGCGCGTTGGCGCGATTAAGATGCAGCGCGCCAAATTCCGGATCGAGCGCGACGGCGCGGTCGTAGCTGGCAATGGCCTCGTCGAGGCGGCCCATGCCGTGCAGGGTGGCGCCGCGGTTCAACCAGTCGGCGCTCGAATTGGCGTTGAGCGCGAGCGCGCGGTCGAAGCTCGACAGCGCTTCCGCCGCCCGCCCGAGTTCGCTCAGCATGTTGCCGCGGTTGCCATAGGCGCCGGCGAAATTCACATCGCATTCGAGCGCGTTATCGAAGCTCGCCAGCGCGTCCTTCACTTGGCCGAGCCGGTACAGCGCCTGCCCGATCAAATTATGCGCGCGCGCCTGGCCCCTCCGGAATGACAGCGAGCGGCGGGCCAGGTCGATGCCCTGCTGGAATTGGCCTTCGTGGCAGGCGACCACGGCGACGTAATAGAGCGCATCGGCGTTGTTCGGATCGGTGCGCAGGACGTCGGTATAGCGCTCCATGGCGAGCGCGAGCTCACCCCGGCGGTGATGGAACAGGCCCTGTTGCAGGAGCTCGGCTGAGGTCGCGGGTGCGGTCATGGGACGTGTCTAATCAGGCTTTCCGCGCCATGCCAAGCCTGCCGCCCCGCCATGTGCCATGGTATGGCTTTTGCAGCCAAATTCGGGCGACCATTGCGGAAATACGCGGGGGCTGGCGGCCATGAAGGACATTCTCGACAGGCTGGAGACGCGGCGGGAAGAGGCGCGGCTGGGCGGCGGCACCGCCCGCATCGAGGCCCAGCACAAGCGCGGGAAATTAACCGCCAGAGAGCGCATCGAACTGCTGCTCGACAAGGGCTCGTTCGAGGAGCTCGACATGTTCGTCGAGCACCGCTCCACCGACTTCGGCATGGAAAAGACCAAGATCCCCGGCGACGGCGTGGTCACCGGCTGGGGCACCGTCAACGGCCGCACGGTCTATCTGTTCTCCAAGGACTTCACCGTGTTCGGCGGCTCGCTGTCGGAGACGCATGCGGGCAAGATCATGAAGGTGCAGGACATGGCGATGAAGGCGCGCTGTCCGGTGATCGGCCTGTTCGACGCCGGCGGCGCCCGCATCCAGGAAGGCGTGGCCGCGCTCGGCGGCTATGGCGAGGTGTTCAAGCGCAACGTCATCGCCTCCGGCGTGATTCCGCAAATCAGCGTCATCATGGGCCCGTGCGCGGGCGGCGACGTCTATTCGCCGGCGATGACCGACTTCATCTTCATGGTGCGCGATACCAGCTACATGTTCGTCACCGGCCCCGATGTGGTGAAGACGGTGACCAACGAAGTCGTTACCGCCGAGGAGCTGGGCGGCGCCAGCGTGCACACCACCAAATCCGGCGTCGCCGACGGCGCCTTCGAGAACGACGTCGAGTGTCTGTTGCAGATGCGCCGGCTGATCGATTTCTTGCCCGCCAACAACGAGAGCGGCGTGCCGGACTGGCCGACGCAGGACCCCGACGACCGCATCGATGAATCGCTCGACACGCTGATCCCCGACAATCCCAACAAGCCCTACGACATCAAGGAGCTGATCCTCAAGGTCGCCGACGAGGGCGACTTCTTCGAGATTGCCGCCGCCTATGCCAAGAACATCGTCACTGGTTTTGGCCGCATCGCCGGCCGCACGGTCGGCTTCGTCGCCAACCAGCCGATGGTGCTGGCCGGCGTGCTCGACAGCGACGCCTCGCGCAAGGCCGCGCGCTTTGTGCGTTTTTGCGACGCCTTCGCCATTCCGATCGTCACCTTCGTCGACGTGCCCGGCTTCCTGCCCGGCACCGCGCAGGAATACAACGGGCTGATCAAGCACGGCGCCAAGCTGCTGTTCGCCTACAGCCAATGCACGGTGCCGCTGGTGACCGTGATCACGCGCAAGGCCTTCGGCGGCGCCTATGACGTGATGGCGAGCAAGCACGTCGGCGGCGATTTGAACTACGCCTGGCCGACCGCGCAGATCGCGGTGATGGGCGCCAAGGGCGCGGTGGAGATCATCTTCCGCGCCGACATCGGCGACAAGGCCAAGATCGCCGCCCGCACCAAGGAATACGAGGATCGCTTTCTGTCGCCGTTCGTCGCCGCCGAGCGCGGCTATATCGACGACGTGATCATGCCGCACTCGACCAGACGGCGGCTGGCGCGCGCGCTCGCCATGCTGCGGCATAAGCATGTGGAGATGCCGGCCCGGAAGCACGACAATTTGCCGCTGTGAGACAAGGAGTTTGCGATGGCAGCTTCAGCAACAGGCCGCGTGCAGGTGATCAAGCCGGGTCAGACCTATGTCGGCAAACAGGGCTTTACCTATGGCGCCGGCGCTTCCGCGGAAACAGTCGGCGCTGAGCGCATCTGCATGAACGTCCTGCCGATGCCGAGCGGGGCGCGGGCCAAGGTCCATTATCACAAGGGCATCGAGACCATCGCCTATCTGCTCGAGGGCGGGTGCGCCGTCTACTACGGCGACAAGCTGGAACGGCGGATCGTCGTGCGCGCGGGCGACCAGGTCTTCTGTCCGGCCGACGTGCCGCATGCGCCGTGCAATGAGAGCGGAGCGCCGTGCACCTGGATCGTCGTGCATTCATCCGGCAGCGATCAGGACGGCATTGTTCTGCTGCCGGAGCTAGACGCGCTTCTCTCGGCAAAGCAGGCCGCTACGCCGTGATCATGCCGCACTCGACGCGGAGGCGGTTGGCGCGCGCGCTGGCCATGCTGCGCCACAAGCATGTCGAAGTGCCGAAGCGCAAGCACGACAATTTGCCATTGTGAGGTGTGAGAACAGCCGATGCGTTTTGTGATTGCGGCATGTGCAATTCTCCTGCTGGCGCCGGCGGAGCGCGCGGCGGCCTACATCTGCACGATCTCACCGAAAGGCGACGCGGTGATCGTGAAGACCAGCAATCCTTATCCGCAGTCGACATCCTGCACAGTCACCTGCCGCTTTGTGGTTCCCGACGGTATCGCGACGGTAAAGTGTACGCAGACGGTGCCCGGCGGCGCCAAGGATTGGTACGTCTGCCTGCGCCCGACCGGCGGGAAGGCGTATGGCAAGCTTGAGGGTGGCAGCGAGGACTGTCAGAAGCCGTAGGGGAAATTGCTCGCTCGCCATGCTGCGCAACAAGCATGTCGAGATGCCAAGCAGGAAGCATGATAATTTGCCGGTGTGATTAGGACGCCTGTCGTAAATGGAACTGTTGCACCACTACACCAATCGTGCGGGATTAGAAGGCATCGCGCGTACGAAGAGCCTTTGGGCGACCAATTTTTTGGACTTAAAGGACACGAGAGAGATCCTGTATGGTTTGGTAGAACTTCTAAAGTTGTCATTGAAATCTGCGATGGCCGAGGTGCCCGCGGACAAAAAACAACGAAGTTACACTGATGCTGATCTGGCGCAGATTGAAGAAAAATTTTATTCGCATATTCGCACTGTAGCGTGTCAGGCGGACGACGGCCATCTGTATGTCACGTCTTTCGCCGCGGCGAAAACCCCCGATCATGATCGCCGGGGAATCCGCTCGTTGTGGAA
The DNA here is from genome assembly GCA_036512915.1 of Pseudolabrys sp. Taxonomy (GTDB): domain Bacteria; phylum Pseudomonadota; class Alphaproteobacteria; order Rhizobiales; family Xanthobacteraceae; genus Pseudolabrys. The sequence continues at coordinate 9,139 of DATBZY010000062.1, forward strand.
AGACATCGGCGAAGATGGATATTGCCTTCAGTTTTCAAAAGACGACATTGAAATGCTGGTTCAGCGAGAAGATCGATTATTCAACTACGGTCTCATACAGGCATCATCCGTATCGTACGGACTGGACAAAAGCAGCAGTGATTATGGGCCCTTGCAATCTCAAATGGTACAAAGGCTACTCTGTTTTATTGCGACAGCGCGTCCGGATGTCGGCGTGGAGCTGCAGCATGAGCGACTTTGGCCAGAGACGACTTTTGTCGGAAAGCTTATGCAGTTCTGCGCGCGCCACAAAGATCCATACTTCGAAGATCAGAGGGAATTTCGCATACTTGCCATTCCTGCAAACACAGCGGCGTCACGGCCCTTCACAGGCATCGCGGTCAAAAAGAGGCCTCATCTACCACCATCAGGAAAGCGATACATCGATATTGGCGAGGGTTGGGAGCGCGGAATTGAGCCGCGCCAGATTCTCGTCGGCCCCTGCGCCAGCCGGAACCTGCAAGATGTCTTGAATAGTTTTAGCTGCTTGCCGGAAATCATATACGTGGACGTCCCGGAATATCCCGAACAAGCATCTTGAGCTGTTTGCGTTGAAAATCGACAATTTGCCGATATGACCGCTTTAATGATTGCGCCAATGCGGAGCCACCCCATGCCCAAATCCTTCTTCCTCGTCCGCGCCGTCGTCGCCGAACCCTTGCGCTCCAAATTCGACCATTGGTATTCGACCGATCACCTGCCGCGCGCTCGCTGATTTCAAGGCGGAGAAGTGCTGGCGCTTCTGGAGCGCGGCGGAGGCGGGCGTGCATTACGCCGTCTATCAATTTGCCGACATGCCACGGCCCCCATCCTCGCGCGGCTGGTTATTTTGAAATCAAATGCCCAGTGGCCTTGCCGGCGAATCGGGCAATCACGTTGATAAAATGGGCCAGCCCTTGGCGGCAGGGCGTCTCCGAGCGGCGCCCAGGTCGGCGAATTTGCATATTGCGCATGCGGCGGGGTCGATGCAGGTCGTTGCAATGGCTGCATCGTAAGCAACCGGCGGCTGGATTGATTCATTTCGCGGCAACGTCATCGCGCCCGCGCGCCAACATTTAATACGAAAGTCGAAGCTGAACAAAAATGCGGCACGCCGACGTGTCGCGTTTTCGTCATCGCGCTGTCAGAGGCACGCTTTATGCAAAGCGCACAACGTCGGCGTCGGCGTTTTGCAGGGATCGTTGCCGTCCGGCTTGCCGGACCGAGAGAGGAGCTCAGCCATGCGAAGCTTCATTGTGTTGGGCATCACGGTCGCCATCGTGTTCGGTGGCATCTGGTTCGTGTCGTTCAATCCGCACGCGAAAGCGCAGCTGCGGACCGAAGCAAACTCGATCAAGATGGACATCGATGCGATGACGCGGAAGGCTAAAAATCTTCCGGTCACGGTGGTCGAGAACTTCATGTAGAGCAGGTGCCGCGAACTCACATCCCTCTCCCACAAGGGGAGAGGGGAAGCGCGATTGTCTCTCGCTCTCGGGCTGGCGCTGCTGCGGTCGCTGCGGCGGCAAAGATGATGCCGTTTTGAAGCTTGCTCCGCTTTGAAGCGCCCCCTAAAAACGGCATGGTCTCATGCTTGGGGGGTGGTTCAATGAAAACGCGTCTCTTGTTGGCGGCTGTGGCCGCTATTGCCGTCGCATCGCCGGCGCCGCCGGCGCAGGCCGGCTGTGTGATCGCGCCGGACGGCAAATCGATCGATGTCGTCACCGACAATTCCGCCAGCGCCGAGAAGAATTGCGCGGTGAAGTGCCAGGTCGACACCAAGATCGGGGTGGTCCAGGTCGGCTGCGGCGGCAATGCGCCGCCGCTCGCCAAGAAACATTCGCTGTGCGACTTCGACAAGCCCGAGGCTTGGTACAAAAAGGTGATCTCGTCGGAAGACACCTGCAAATGACCGGCGGACTGCCGGCAATTATCTCTCGACTTTAATCCTAGAGTATATATTCCTATAGCGGTCCGGTCCGCCGAGGGCGCTGTCATGAGGCGTCGTGATGGTGGGGCCACCATTCGTGGGCCGATATCGGGTGAACCCGACATCGGCGATGCGGCGCCCGCGGGCGTGGGCAAACGTAACCCACGCGCCCCGGGCGGCGCCGGGACCCCGCCCCCCGGGCAGTACGACCCGGGTGCGAGGAGTTCGCTGACATGCTGGCTTCGACCAGTTCGAAAGCGCGGACCCGGGCCGAAATAAACGCCGCGATGGAGCGCCGAGAGGCGCCCGCGTCCTCCAAAAGAGGACGCGGCAGACGAAGGAACGGCAGCGCCTCGCGGCGCTCCATCCCCTCGGCTTTTTGCGAGGGGCAAGGACTTGTCCGCCGAAGCCCGCAGGGCGAAGGCGGAAGGGACGACGGCGTACCCGGCGCCGCCAACAATACGGGCGCTGGCGCTTGGCTATTTGACAATTTTGGTTGGTCGCGAGGCTAACAACACACTCTGCTGTCGTCCCCGCGAAGGCGGGGACCCAGTAAATACAGTGAGCGCAGTGATTACTGGATCGCCCGCCGGAGCCTGTCATCGGGCCGCGCTTTGCGCGGACCGTTGGCGGGCGATGACAAATGAATGAAACGCCGCGACAATCGAGTAAGCCTTCGTTTAAAGGAGCCGCCCATGCCCACGCCGCCGCCTGTCGAATATGCCGACGCTTCGCCCGCCGTGCGCGCGGTCTATGACGACATCAAAAAGTCCCGCAACGTGCCGGACGTGAATAATTTCTGGAAATATCTCGCGCGCGATCCGGCCACCCTCAAGCGCACCTGGGACAGCATCAAGCAGATCATGGCGCCCGGCGCATTAGACCCGCTGACCAAGGAGATGGTCTATCTGGCGGTGTCGGTCACCAATGGTTGCGCCTATTGCATCGCCAGCCATAGCGCGGCGGCGCGCAAGGCCGGCATGACCGAAGCCATGTTCGGCGAGCTGATGGCGGTCACCGGCATGGCCAACGAAACCAACCGGCTCGCCAATGGCTACCGGGTGCCGGTCGATGTGGCGTTCGAAAGCTGACGCGATTGCCCAAAAACCTAGATATGCAATGCCGTTATACGGAATGTGGTTTCGTCAGCCGGACCGCCAATACCCAGGCCAACCAGAACACCACGAAGAAGCAGCCCAGGAACATCGGTAAGCTTGCGGTTTCCGACCAATACTCCACGGTTCGACCGATGGCATAGGCTCCGAGCATGCCGATCAGCACGAAGACGACATAGTACACGATCAATTTCATGACCGGCGTTTCTCCGAAATATGGACCGGCGCGGACAGTATCACATGTTGGCGCCTGGCGAGAGGGGGAAGCCATACGGCTGCCGAAAATGCTAAGCCGTCGCCAGCCGCCTGTTTGCCGGTAAACCCAGCCCCGGACCCCCATGCCGAGACCATCATGCGCCTGAGCAGAGTGGCCATCGCCGCGGCGCCGCTGCTGTTCGTGCTGCTGTGGAGCAGCGGATTCATCGGTGCACGCTATGGGCTGCCCTATATTGAGCCGCTGACGTTCCTGGCCGTGCGCATGGTATTCGTGGTGCTCATCTTGGCCGCCATTGCGTTGATCTGGCGCGCGCGCTGGCCGAATGGCGCTGAGATTGGCCACAGCCTGGTGGCCGGCGCACTGGTGCATGGGCTCTATCTCGGCGGCGTGTTCATTGCGATCAGCCAGGGCGTGCCGACCGGCATCTCGGCGCTGATCCCGGGCCTGCAACCGATCATCATCTCCACCATCGCCAATCGCTGGATGGGCGAGACGGTGACGCGCGTGCAATGGGTCGGTCTCGTGCTCGGTCTGGTCGGCGTCGCGCTGGTGCTGCACGACCATGCCATCGTGGCGGCCGGCTCACCGCTCGGCTGGGTCGCGAGCTTTCTGTCGCTGATCGGCATTGCGCTCGGCACGCTTTATCAGAAGCGCTATTGCGGCCGCATCGACTGGCGCACCGGCAACCTCGTGCAATATGCCGGCGCCGGCGCGCTGTTCGCGGTCGGCGCCTTCGCCTTCGAGACGCGCGAAATCCACTGGAGCGGAGAATTAATCTTCGCCCTGGCTTACTTAGTGTTCGTGCTGTCGCTCGCCGGCGTCGGGCTGATGTATTGGCTGATCCGCCGCTCGGCCGCCACCGGCTTCGCCAGCCTGTTTTATCTGGTGCCGGCGGCGACGGCGCTGATGGCCTTCATCCTATTCGGGGAGAAGCTGGACGCGCTGTCGATCGCCGGCATGGTGGTCTGCGCAGCCGGCGTGGTCCTGGTTAACCGTGGCGCGCGGCCGGCGGCGGCGAACGCCGACGTTTGACCGTTATTTTTTGTCGCGGGTGAGCACGAGCTGGGTCTGCGTCACCAGCGCGCACAGCCGGCCGTCGCCGCGGGTGATACGGGTCTGCCAGACCATGGTGGTGCGGCCGCGATGCAGCGGCGTGCATTCGGCGAATGCGACATCCCCGATCGGAATGGCGGCGAAGAAATTGGTCTTGCTCTCGACCGTGGTGGTGGTCTGCCCCGGCTTGAGATTGGCCATGGTGGCGGTGCCGCCGATATTGTCGGCGAGCGCCATGATGGCGCCGCCATGCATAATGCCGAAGCGGTTGTTGAGCTCCTCGCGCATGACCAGCTCGGCGCTGACGCGCTCGGGCGAGACATGCGTCACTTTCATTCCGAGGAAATCGGCAAATGCCGGCTGCTTGAGGGCCGCTTCGTTGATGTCGCTCATTGCAAATGCTCCAGCCCAAATGCTCCCAGCCACTGCGCGGCGAGCGCGAGATCTCGCTGCGTCAGATTATGACCGGCGGGGACAACCTCATGACTGACGGCGGCGCCGGAAAGCAAGAGCACCGGCGTCGCGCTAAGGTCGTGAAGCGGCTGTGGCTCGAACGGCAGCATGACGCGCATGAGCAGGGCGCCCGCCAGCGTTCCCGGCCGCATCAGCAGCAGCGAAGCGGCGATATTGGCGCCGTTGGAGAAGCCGACCGCGACCGGCATTGCCAAGCCGTAGGCCGTGCGCGCGGCCGTGATGAAATCAGCGAGTTCAGCCGTGCGGGCCTTGAGGTCGGCGAGGTCGAACACGCCTTCCGCCAGCCGCCGGAAGAAGCGCGGCATCCCGTTCTCCAGCACCTTGCCGCGCGGCGCGATCTGCGCCGCGCCGGGCGACAATTGCGCCGCGAGCGGCAGCAAGTCGTTCTCGTCACCGCCGGTGCCGTGCAGCAGGAGCAGGGGAGGCAAGCCCGGCCGCGTCGCCGGGACAAAGCGATGGATAAAGCCCAGGTCTGTCATCGCCTGAAGTCTGTCATCGCCTGAAGTCTGTCATCGCCTGAAAATGCCAAGGGCGCGGATCGCGACCCGCGCCCTTTTTTTGCGCACTAGCGCAGGGTCCCGAAAAGTGGGAACCGGTTCTCGGATAAGATCATGCGCAACGCAAAAGTGCGTGTCACTTCGGTTGCGGCACGATGCGAATATACGGCTTCGGCGTCTTCCAGCCTTGCGGATAGAGCTTCTTGGCCTCGTCGTCGGTGACCGCGCCGGTGATGATCACGTCCTCGCCCTGTTTCCAGTTGGCCGGTGTGGCCACGCGATGCTTGGCGGTGAGCTGCAGCGAGTCGAGCACGCGCAGCACCTCGTCGAAATTGCGGCCGGTGGTCATCGGATAGACCAGGATCAGCTTGATCTTCTTGTCCGGCCCGACGATGAAGACGTTGCGCACGGTCTGATTGTCGGCCGGGGTGCGGCCTTCCGAGGTGCCCGAGGTGCTTGCCGGCAGCATGCCGTAGGCTTTTGAAATCTTGAGATCGGTGTCGCCGATCATCGGATAGTTCGGCGCAAAACCCACCACGTCCTTGATGTCGATCGCCCACTTTTTGTGGTTATCGACCGGATCGACCGAAAGACCGATGATCTTGGTGTTGCGCTTGTCGAATTCCGGCTTGAGCCGCGCCATGGTACCGAGCTCGGTGGTGCATATCGGCGTGAAATCCTTCGGGTGCGAGAACAGCATGCCCCAGGAATTGCCCAGCCATTCGTGAAAGCGGATTTTTCCTTCGGTAGTGTCCGCCTCGAAATCCGGAGCGGTATCGCCAATCGCCAATGCCATGACAAACCTCCAAAACTTAAAGATCGTTATGCGTTCGGAGGCTTTATATAGGGGCCCGGGCGGGCGCGGAATAGGCTAGGGGCGCAAAGATGACCGTTCATGCGTCGGATCAGCGCAGGAGAGTACAAAGCAGTGGCGAACCGGCGCTGGAAGGAAAAATCTTCGCCTTCCGGCGCCCGTAATCGTTAGCGGCTGGCCGCCTTGCGTTCGTCCATGCCGACCGTATTGTAATAAACGTCGGTTATCCGCAGCCAACTCCGCCAGGTCTGGCGAGGGGCATCACTCTTAAGGCCGCATGTTCAAGCGTATTCTGATTGCCAATCGCGGCGAAATCGCCTGCCGGATCATCAAGACCGCGCGCCGGATGGGGATCGAGACGGTCGCCGTCTATTCGGAGGCCGACAAGGACGCCCTGCACGTGGAGATGGCCGACACCGCCATCGCCATCGGGCCGCCGCCGGCCGCCGAAAGCTACCTGGTGATCGATAAAATCATCGCCGCCTGCCGGGCGAGCGGGGCGCAAGCGGTGCATCCGGGCTACGGCTTTCTGTCCGAGCGCGAGGCGTTTCCCAAGCTGTTGCAGGCGGCCGGCATCGTGTTCATCGGGCCAAATCCAAAAGCCATTGCCGCCATGGGCGACAAGATCGAATCGAAGAAAGCGGCGGCCGCGGCCCACGTCTCCACCGTGCCCGGCCATCTCGGCGTCATCGAGAACGAGGTCGAGGCGATCGAGATCGCCGAGGAGATCGGCTATCCGGTGATGATCAAGGCCTCCGCCGGCGGCGGCGGCAAGGGCATGCGCATCGCCCACAGCAAGGCCGACGTGGCGGAAGGCTTCGCGCGCGCGCGCTCGGAGGCGAAGTCGTCGTTCGGCGACGATCGGGTGTTCATCGAGAAATTCATCACCGATCCGCGTCATATCGAGATCCAGGTGCTGGGCGACAAGCACGGCGATGTCATTTATCTCGGCGAGCGCGAATGCTCGATCCAGCGCCGCAATCAGAAAGTGGTCGAAGAGGCGCCGAGCCCGCTGCTCGACGCGGCCACGCGCAAGAAGATGGGCGAGCAGGCGGTCGCACTTTCGAAAGCCGTCGGCTACGACAGCGCTGGCACGGTGGAATTCGTCGCCGGCCAGGACAAGAGCTTCTATTTCCTAGAAATGAACACGCGGCTGCAGGTCGAGCATCCGGTGACCGAGCTCGTCACTGGCATCGATCTGGTCGAGCAGATGATCCGCAGTGCGGCCGGCGAGAAGCTGTCGCTCACGCAAAGCGACGTGAAGCTTTCCGGCTGGGCGGTGGAAACCCGGGTCTATGCCGAAGACCCGTACCGCAATTTCCTGCCCTCGACCGGACGGCTGACGCGCTACCGTCCGCCGCAAGAGCGCAGCGCCAACGGCGTCACCGTGCGCAACGATACCGGCGTCTACGAAGGCGGCGAGATTTCTCTCTACTACGACCCGATGATCGCCAAGCTGGTCACCCATGCGCCGACGCGCGCACAGGCGATCGAGGCGCAGGCCGATGCGCTGGATGCTTTTGTCATCGACGGCATCCGCCACAACATTCCGTTCCTGGCGGCGGTGATGGCGCATCCGCGCTGGCGCGCGGGCAAACTCTCCGCCGGCTTCATCGCCGAGGAATTTCCCGACGGCTTCCACCCGATCGCGCCGGCGGGCGAGTCGGCGCAAGTGCTCGCCTCGGTCGCGGCCAGCATCGATCACGTGCTGGGCGAACGCAAGCGCCGCATCGCGGGCCAGATGACCGGGCGCAGCGTCACGCGCGAAAGCCAGCGTGCGGTGTGGCTTGGCGAGCACGAGTACCGGCTGGAGGTGAAGCGCGAGAACGGCACCATCGAGGTGCGCTTTGCGGTGAAAGGTAAGGCCGGGCTGCGGCACGTGCATTCGGACTGGAAGCCGGGCGATCCGATCTGGACCGGAACCATCAACAGCCATCCGATCGCGGTGCAGGTGCGCAGCCTTCGGAACGGCTTCGCGCTGGCTTACCGCGGCGTCGAGACCAAGGCCTTCGTCTATACCGAGCGCGAGGCGGGTTACGCGCGGCTGATGCCGGTGAAAATGGCGGCGGATACGGGAAAGCTGGTGCTGTGCCCGATGCCGGGGCTGGTGATGTCGATCGCCGTCAAGGAAGGCCAGGAGGTCAAGGCCGGCGAGACCGTGGCGGTGGTCGAGGCGATGAAGATGGAAAACGTGCTGCGCGCTGAGATCGACGGCACCGTGAAGAAGATCAACGCCAAGCCCGGCGACAGCCTGGCGGTGGATGCGGTGATTATGGAGTTTGCGTAGTCCTCGCTGTCCATAACCACATTCTCGCTGGACCGGCGCGCGCGCCATCGACGGTGGAGAGCTCGCATGAGCAGCGAGATCGACGCAGGAGAGATCGCATGAGCGAAGCGGCGGATATCGTTCGCCACATCTCGGTGCGCGGCCGCGTGCAGGGCGTCGGCTATCGCGCGTTCGTGGAGCACGAGGCGCTCCGGCGCGGGGTCGAAGGCTGGGCGCGCAATCGCCGCGACGATTCGGTCGAGGCGGTGTTCGCCGGCCCGCGCGATGTGGTGGCGGCGATGATCGAAGCCTGCCGGCGCGGGCCGTTTGCCGCGCGCATTGATGCCCTCGATCAGCGGGAGGGCAGTGCCGACGATCTAAAAGCCCGCCGTCCGGGTGAATTGTTTTCGGTGCTGGCGACCGCCTGATCCGCGGTGGCGCCAAACAAGACCTCGAATTCCCGCCGCAGCACCCTGTCCACTTCCGGCATCGACACCGGCAAGCCAAGATCGGCGAGACTGGTGACGCCGTAACGCTGCTCGCTCACCCCGCACGGCACGATGCCGGAAAAATGTGAGAGCTCGGGATCCACATTGAGCGCCATGCCGTGCAGCGTCACCCAACGCGTCACGCGAATGCCGATGGCGGCGATTTTGTCCTCGTAGCCTTCACCTTTTTCCGGCCGGCGCACCCAGACGCCGATGCGGTCCTCGCGCCGCTCGCCGCACACGTTGAAGACGCCAAGCGTGCGGATGATCCATTCCTCCAGGGTGGCGACGAAGCGGCGCACGTCCGGGCCGCGGCGCTTGAGGTCGAGCATCATATAGGCCACCCGCTGGCCCGGCCCGTGATAGGTCATCTGGCCGCCGCGGCCGCTCTCGAACACCGGAAAGCGCGCGTCCACCAGGTCTTCGCGTCGCGCGCTGGTGCCGGCGGTGTAGAGCGGTGGATGCTCGATCAGCCAGACCAACTCCGGTTCGCGGCCGGCGGCGACGCCTGCGGCGCGCGCCTCCATGACGGCCACCGCGTCTTCATATGACACGAGCGCATCGCTCACGCGCCACTCCACCGGCGCCGATCCGGCCGGCGCGGGCAGGCCCACGGTCAATTCGTTGCGCGCGTTAACCACTCGTTCACCATACCATGGTGACTTGAAGCACGCCCCGTTCATGCGAGGCGCACAGACAGGAAGTGGGACCGTGAGCACATTCGACAAGGTTTCAGTGGATATCACCGTGGTGCTAGGCACCACCTCGATGCCGATCCACCAGGTGCTCCGGCTCGGCCGCGGCGCCATCATCGAGTTGGAATCCGCGGAAGACGACGCGGTCCACATCCTCGCCAACAACCTGCCGGTGGCCAAGGGCACGGTGGTGGTCAATGGCAACCGCATCGCGGTCGAGGTCGGCGAACTGCTGGCGCGCCCGCCGGATATGCGCTGAGCGGCTCGGCTCGGCTCGGCCTGCCGCGCCGGTTTTAAGCGATTTATTTCCGGCAGAGGGCCTGTCGCCGCCGCGCATCCGCGTAACGGCTTGATGGCGCGCGCAAATTTAGGGTTCGGCGGACCAAAAGCGCGGCCGCCAGCCCTTGTCCCTCAAGACCCTATTTGTTACATGGTCCGCCTTCGTTGGGAAGCGAGGTTTTTCAGGACTTTTCATCTCTCTCATAAGCGGCCATGGCGGAATTGGTAGACGCACTAGCTTGAGGTGCTAGCGGGGCAACCCGTGGAGGTTCGAGTCCTCTTGGCCGCACCAACAAAAAAATAAGTCATTGTATTTGCTCAAGCTTTACGGTTGCCGCCCCCACCTTTTGGTCAGGTGAGGGAATAGAAGTTGCTATATCGTTCCGCACCAGCAGCCCGGCGGCCTCCTTGCCAAGCCGCACGCGGTCGGCGCTGCGGGTGTAAAGCGCAGCCATGCCGCCGCCATGCCAGCCGAACAGCGCCTCAAGCTGCGCAACGGTTGCCCCATTGTTTGCCGCCCGTGTAGCGCCGACCTTGCGCAAACCATGCGCCGACTTGCCATGCACTCTTCTTGCGCTTCGGGTTGCTGACCCCCGCAGTCGGATCGACCTTGACCATGTCGGCCCCGAGCGCCCACCGGAACAGCCCGCGCATGGCGTCCAAAAAGTTGCGGGCCTGCGCCGGGGTCGCCGAACGCCGGTCGCGCCCCTCGGTCACGCTCTTGCGGCTGACCGCCCTATAAGGCGCACCGCCCGCCTTCTCGATGATGCCCTTGAAGATATTCTCGCGCTGCCGGCGAGTTGCCATCGACAGGTCGCGCCACGCTGACGTATCCCGGTAGCGCTCCAGCAGCCACGCCAGCGTGCCGCGGGTTTCAATGCCGTAGCAGTGTTTGATGACAGCAAAAGTGCAGCGCTGCCCGGTGCAAACATTCTCCCTCGTATTATAATTCTCCCGCGCCGATTTGATTATCTTTCGGACGGAGACATCATTGGTATCCGCCCGAAGGACGGTAAGTTTCGCTCTCTTTTTCGTCGCGCCTCCAAACACAATTCCTTTCTCGTGACTGAGCGCTGCAATCATTATTGCCTCATGTGCTCGCAGCCGCCGCGTGACATTGATGACGGTTGGTTACTTGGGGAAATTAGGGCGGCTATACCGCTAGTGGACAGAGACACTAAATCGTTTGCATTTACCGGCGGAGAGCCGCTTCTTGATTGGCGTGGCTTTATCGAATGTCTGAAAGATTGCCGCGATGTGCTGCCCAATACGGCTGTGCATGTCTTAAGCAACGGGCGTGCATTTGCGGACAGTGAAATTGTTTCGGCTTGGTCGAATATTTGCCACGATAAGCTATCCGCTGGGATCCCAATTTATTCTTCAATCGATCACATACATGATTATGTTGTACAGTCGCGTGGTGCTTTTGACGAAACAGTCTTAGGCATCTTAAAGCTCAAAGATAAGAATCAGAAGGTCGAAGTGCGCGTAGTTTTACATGCAGTGACCGCGCCGAAGATTAAAGAAACATGCGGTTGGATCGCGCGAAATCTCCCTTTCGTTGACCATGTTGCGCTGATGGGCTTGGAAAACACTGGATTTGCATTGGCAAATCAAGACAGCCTTTGGATTGATCCATTGGATTATGCGAGTGATCTCGCGGAGGGAGTCCATTCGTTGGCTGCCGCAAATATAAACGTGTCAATTTATAATCTGGCGTTTTGCGTACTCGATCGGTCCGTTTGGTCATGCGCGGTACAATCCATTTCCGATTGGAAAAATTGTACCGCACCCGGTTCTTTGGACACAAGTTTGAGTTAAGCGGCTTGCTTCATGCTGGCTTGCTCCCAGACGGTGCGGGTTTGGCGCGGACTGCATAGTCCATTTTTCTCGATGAGCCACTCGGCATTGTAGCGCTTGA
>DATBZY010000063.1:0-18854 GCA_036512915.1 Pseudolabrys sp.
TCGCAACCTTGCCGGCGCCCCGCAGGTGCACTCGGCGGTGGCGGGTCTCGGCGGGCGGCCGATCACCCGTTCGTCCTTGCACCGTCTGTTCCGCCAGACACTGGTGCAGCCGTGGGAAGGCACGCATTTCCTCGACCTCAACGAGGAGATGATCGCCAAGGAGCTGCATTATGTCCGCAAGGTCCGGCGCTCCGGGCCGACGGCGGAAAACATCCTGCGACGCCTTAGCACTGGCGCGCAGAAACCGGCGGCGGAATGAGGAAGCGGCAGATGGACGATAGCACCAGCTCAGCAGCGACGCAGAAGCTGCGCTTCTATCAGAAGGGGACCTTCACCGTCGGCAATCGCCTCGCGTCGGAGGCAGATCGCTCGGTTCAGGCTTCGATCGACCGATCCAATGCATTGACCTGCGGGCACCGAGCCTGTCAGGGCTGCGGCGAGGCGCTCGGCGCCCGCTACGCGCTCGATACCGCGTTGCGCGCGGCGGGCGGCAATCTGATTGCGGTGAACGCCACCGGTTGTCTGGAGGTATTCACGACGCCCTATCCAGAAACCTCGTGGCAGATTCCGTGGCTTCATTCGCTATTCGGCAATGCCGCCGCGGTCGCGACCGGAGTTGCCGCCGCCATGCGCGTGAAAGGACGGCCCGAGGTGCGGACGGTCGCGCAAGGCGGCGATGGCGGCACCACCGATATCGGCTTCGGCTGCCTGTCGGGCATGTTCGAGCGCAACGATGACGTGCTCTATATCTGCTACGATAACGAAGGCTACATGAACACCGGCGTGCAGCGCTCGTCGGCGACGCCGCCGGCGGCGCGCACCGCGACGACGCCGGCCATGGGACCGGAGCCGGGAAACGTTTTCGGCACCGGCAAGAGCATGCCAAAGATCGCCGTCGCCCACGGCATCCCCTATGTTGCCACCGCCACAGTCGCCGACCTGCACGACCTTGAGCGCAAGGTGGTGAAGGCGATGGGCATTCATGGCGCGCGCTATCTGCAGATCCACGTGCCTTGCCCGCCCGGCTGGGGCTCGGCCTCGCAGGATACGATCCGGCTGGCGCGGCTGGCGGTCGAGTGCGGGATGTTCCCGGTGTTCGAAGCCGAGCACGGCGTCGTCACCGGCAGCCGCAAGATCCGCCGCCGGGTTCCCGTCGACGATTACTTGAAATTGCAGCGGCGCTTCGCCCACCTCTTCACCACGGACGAGGGGAAAGGTCGCATCAGTCAGCTGCAGGCGCTGGCCGACCGCAACATCGCCGAGTATCGTCTGCTCGATCATGAAGGAGACGCTTAATGGAACATCCCTTCGCGATCAGCCTTGATGTCGGCACCAGCCTCGCCAACCTGACCGGGTCGTGGCGCACCTCGCGGCCGGTCTATGTCGACCGTTTGCCGCCCTGCAACAATGCCTGTCCGGCCGGCGAGAACATTCAGAGCTGGCTCTATTACGCCGAATCCGGCGACTACGAAACCGCATGGCGCACATTGACGATTGACAACCCGATGCCAGCGGTGATGGGCCGGGTCTGCTATCACCCCTGCGAAAGCGCTTGCAATCGGGCGCAAGTCGACGAAGCGGTTGGCATCAATTCGGTCGAGCGTTTCCTCGGCGACGAGGCGATCCGCAACGGCTGGCGATTTGCGCCGCCGCTGGCCGACAGCGGCAAGCGCGTGCTGGTGGTTGGCGCGGGTCCTTCGGGCTTGTCCGCCGCGTATCACCTGCGGCGCATTGGTCATGCGGTCGAGATCCGCGAGGCCGGCCCGTTCAGCGGCGGCATGATGCGTTTCGGGATTCCCAAATATCGTCTGCCGCGCGACGTGCTTGACGCCGAGATCAACCGCATTATCGAGCTCGGCGTCGTCATGAAGCTCAACAGCAAGGTCGACCGCGTCGTCGAGAGCATGCGGGACGGCCGCTTCGACGCAGCATTCCTCGCCGTCGGCGCCCATATCGGCAAGCGCTCCTATATTCCCGCCGGTTCCGCGGCAAAGATTCTCGATGCCGTCGCTCTGCTGCGATCGATGGAAGGCGAAGACAAGCCGCTGCTCGGCCGGCGCGTCGTCGTTTACGGCGGCGGCAACACCGCCATCGACGCCGCCCGCACCGCCAAACGGCTGGGCGCGACCGAGGCGATCATCGTCTATCGCCGTACCCGCGATCGCATGCCGGCGCGCGACTTCGAGGTCGAGGAAGCGCTGCAGGAAGGCATCATGATGAAATGGCTCTCGACCATCAAGCGCATGGACGAGGGCACACTCACCGTCGAAAAGATGCAACTCGACGACAAGGGATTCCCCCAGCCGACCGGCGAGTTCGAGACGCTGGAGACCGACTCGCTGGTGCTGGCGCTCGGCCAAGATGTCGATTTGTCGCTACTCGACGGCGTGCCCGGACTGCAAATCAACGACGGCGTGGTGCAGGTCGCCGCCAACATGATGACTGGCTATGCCGGCATCTTCGCCGGCGGCGACATGGTGCCCTCCGAACGCACCGTCACGGTGGCGGTCGGTCACGGCAAGAAGGCGGCCCGCCACATTGACGCCTGGCTGCGCGGCACCGTCCATGCGCCGCCGGAAAAACACGAACTGGCGAGCATCGACAAGCTCAATACCTGGTATTACGCCGACGCGCCGAAGACGGTGCGGCCGATGCTCGAAGTCGCTCGCCGGCAAAGCACTTTCGAGGAGGTGCAGGGCGGGCTCGACGAGACCAACGCGCTCTACGAGGCGCGCCGGTGTCTTGCCTGTGGCAATTGCTTCGAGTGCGACAACTGTTACGGCGTGTGTCCGGACAATGCGGTGATCAAGCTTGGCCCCGGCCAACGCTTCCGCTTCAACTACGACTACTGCAAAGGCTGCGGCGTGTGCGCGCAGGAATGCCCTTGCGGCGCCATCGCCATGGTGGCGGAGGAGATTTAGCCGGCGCCGCCGATTTTTACGTCGCACTTGATGCAGGTCAATGCACGAATGAATAGTTTTCAGCGTGATTGCAGCCAAGAACGCAGGAGGATTTGATGCAAATCCGCAATGCTCGCTTAACTGGGAAATCCACGACAGCTGTCGAACACGACGGCCTTCTAGACTGTCGCATGGCCATGCTGGGTCTCGATCTCTCCGCGATCGAAAGTGGCGCCAGCGATACGTTCGACAAGATCAGGCGGCAGTGCACGAGCTGCGGCTATCGGGAAGCCTGCGCGGTCGACTTGAAGCGCGATCCTAACAACCCGGTGTGGGAAACTTATTGCCCGAACTCAGGGGCGCTCATTGCGCTCGCCGAGGCTTGGTGGCTCACCCATTAACCTAAGGCGCTACCCCCCCACGGGGGCCCGCGACCGGCCGCTTAAGCGCGCAGCCAAAAGCTTAGCTGCATGAGCCGCCGGTCAATGTCTGCTTTCTGCGCGGAAGACCATGCCCCTGAATCGTGTATCCGGCTGGCCAGCGCCTGATCGATTATACTTCAGCAAATATTAAATCAAACCCGCTTATGCTCTCAATCGGCATTAACCATTCAACCGGCATGCCAGCTCGTGGCCAATCTTGGCCAACCACAGGACGTGGTCCCAACACCAATGAATGCTCCACTCACATTTATCCACGAGATCGACAACGCCATCGCGCATAGTTCAGGCGATCGGCGCGCCCAGATGATCCGACACCTTACAGATCTCTATTTGGTCGACTCAGATACATATTCCGACGATGAGATTGCCCTGATTGACGACGTCTTCGTCCGCCTCGTCGTGACAATCGAGGAATCCTCGCGGGCGTTGTTGGCGAGCCGTCTTGGACCAATGTCCAAGGCGCCGCCCATGATCCTTCGCGCCTTGGCGTGCGATGACGCAATTGATGTCGCTTCCTCCGTCCTCATCCAATCCGAGAGCCTCGACGACCTGACCGTGATCGAATGCGCCAAGACCAAGAGCCAGGAGCACTTGCTTGCTATCTCGCGCCGCAAGACGCTTGGTGAGGCGGTGACTGACGTTCTCGTCGAGCGAGGAGACCAGCAAGTTGTGCTGAGCACAGCGCAGAATGCCGGCGCCAAATTTTCGAATAATGGCTTTATTATTCTCGTCAAACGCTCGAACGCCGATGACCGGCTTGCAACATGTGTAGGGTCCCGGCCGGACATTCCCCCGCAACTGTTCCGGCAACTGCTCGAAGCTGCGTCAGAATCGGTTCGCTCCAAGCTTGAAGCCGAGAGTCCCCACACCAAACGCGATATCGATCGTGTCGTCACCGACGTGACCACTCGAATTCGGACTCAAGCCACTGTTCAATCGCCAGAATACGCGGCAGCGCAGGTGCTCGTTGAATCCCTAAGCCGATCAGGACAATTGAATGCCGCCAAATTGGAGGCCTTTGCCAAAGCCGACCGGTTCGAGGAGACGGTGGTTGCGCTCGCAGTCATGTCGGACATGTCAACCAATGTCGTCGAACGCAATTTGAATGATGAGTATGCCGAATTTCTACTGATCCTGGCCAAAGCAATCGATCTATCCTGGGCGACGACCAGAACAATCCTCACGCTCGGTGCCAGAAACCATCTGTGCGCGGCGTTTAAAACGACAGACCGCTCGACAAATTCTCGGCTTTCACCGGACACGCGAGCGCTCTGGAACCACATGACAGATGTAAAAGCCAGACGCTCCTTCTGGCTCTTGCAGCGACCGCTGTGCTCTTAAGCATCGTGATCGTCATCGGACTGCCCGCAGCCAAGAGCCGACGGAAGCCACGGTTTTCGGGTTCTGGCACGTAAGCACCTGTGTCTTCCGAAACTCCGATCAGCCCCGCCGGCCAGTGTCCGCAGTTGGGGCTAGAACGGACTCAACCCGGACGTAATTCTTGGGCCGTTCGTGACCTAAGCGGAAGTCGGCGAGTGCCAGCAGCTGTCTCCTGACCGGCGGCGCAACGGGATTCCGTTACGGTCGATTCTCTGGCATCGCAGACTTTCTTGCCCTCAGGTTTATCCGACGTTCACTCACGTTTTTACTCTCCGCTGAGGGGATGTATGAGTGCCTATGCGAGTGCACAAGAAAAGCAAGTCATGTCAACGAGATCGCCAGCCGCCGCTCGACGATTTGCCGCCCCGCCTGCGCCGCCTCGACAATAGAGGGGTAGGTCGTATAGACGAGCACCGCGAGTTCCATTTTTAAGCCCTAGAGTTCGTCGCAGAGTTCATCAATGAGCCGGCCGGCCCCGCGTTTTCAGCACATCGCCTTCGTCGCCAGCCAGACGCCGGAGGCGCGCGAGGCCTATGCGCAGCTGGAACAGCGCTACGGCAATGCCGAGCCGAACAAAGCCGACGTGATCGTGGCACTCGGCGGCGACGGGCTGATGCTGCAAACCCTGCACAAGTTCATGAATTCCGGCAAGCCGATCTACGGCATGCATCGCGGCACCGTCGGCTTCCTGATGAACGAGTTTTCCGCCGACGGCCTGGTCGAGCGGATTTCCACCGCGCAGTTCACCGTCATGCATCCGCTGGTGATGCGCGTGCGCGATACGCACGGCCGCATGCACGAGCGTCACGCCATCAACGAGGTGTCGCTATTCCGCCAGAGCGCGCAGGCGGCGCACCTGCGCATCCTGATCGACGGCCGCGAGCGGCTCGCCCAACTCGTCGCCGACGGCGTACTAGTGGCGACGCCGGCCGGCTCCACCGCCTATAACCTGTCGGTGCAGGGCCCGATCATCCCGATCAACGCCCCCCTGCTCGCGCTCACGCCGATCAGCCCGTTCCGGCCGCGGCGCTGGCGCGGCGCGCTGTTGCCGGACAAGGCCCAGGTCACCATCGAGGTGCAGGACGCCGACAAGCGGCCAGTGGCCGCGGTCGCCGATCACGACGAGGTGCGCTCGGTGCGCAGCGTCGATGTCAGCATGGACCACAGCATCTCGCTCAATATGCTATTCGATCCCGGTCATAATCTCGACGAACGCATTTTGCGCGAGCAGTTTGGTTTTTGACCGCCTAACATTACGATCGTACGAGCGTAAGCAACGCATGACTCAAAAATTCGATTTCACCGTCAATGGCAAACCCGTGAGCGTCTCGCTCGACAACGAGGAGACGCCGCTGCTGAATGTTTTGCGCAACGAGCTCGGCCTGATGGGCACCCGCTTCGGCTGCGGGCTCGAGCAGTGCGGCTGCTGTACGGTGCTGATCGACGGTGCGCCTGAGAAATCCTGCAGCAAGCCGGTGTGGAGCATCGCCGGCAAGACCGTCACCACCGTCGAGGGCCTGGGCACGCCAGCGCGCCCGCACCCGCTGCAGCAGGTCTTCATCGACGAGCAGGCCGGCCAATGCGGCTACTGCCTCGCCGGCATCCTGATTTCGGCGAAGGCGCTGCTCGAGCGCAATCCGTCGCCGACCCGCGCGGAGATCGCTGCTGCGCTCGACGACAATATCTGCCGCTGCGGCTCGCATAACCGCATCATGCGCGCGGTGCAAAAAGCGGCGGCGCAGATGCGCGCGGGAGCCCGCGCATGATCCCGAAAAGTGGGCACCGGTTTTCGGATAAGATCATGCGCATTGGATGCCTTTCATGAACGCACCCGTCCTCCCTGGCCCGCTCGCCGACAATCCGAGCCTCGATCGCTGGGTGTCGTTTCCCGCGCCCGGCAAAGTCACCGTCAACACCGGCCGCGTCGAACTCGGCCAGGGCGTGCTGACGGCGATGGCGCAAATTGCTGCCGACGAGCTCGACGTGGCGATGGAACGCATCACCATCCGCTCCGGCGACACCGCGTTGACGCCGAACGAAGGCTACACCGCCGGCAGCCAGTCAATTCAATTCGGTGGCGTCGCCATGCGGCAGGCCTGCGCCGACGTGCGCGGCCTGTTCCTCGATCAGGCCGCGAAAGTGCTCGGCTGCGGGACAAGCGAGCTCAGCATTCGCGACGGCAGCATCCTGCGCCAGGGCGCTTCGACCGGCCAGGATTACTGGACGCTGGCGGGCGCGGTGAATTTGGCGACCAAGGCGACCGGCCGCGGCGCGCGCAAATCGGTCGCGGACTTCCAATGCATCGGCCAGAGCAGCGCCCGCCGCGACCTGCCGGGAAAGATTTTCGGCGCGGCCGCCTTCATCCACGACATGGTGCTCGACGGCATGCTGCATGCGCGCGTCGTGCGCCAGCCGAACCGCGGCGCCACCATCGATTCCATCGACGAACAGGCGATTCTGCACGCCGCCAAGGGCAGGATCGAATTCGTGCGCAACGGCAATTTCCTCGCCATCGTCGGTGACAACGAGACCGCCGTCGAGCTGGCCGGCGCCGCCGCGCCCAATCACGTCACCTGGCAACACGTCGAGACGCCGACCGCGCTGCAGCAGGAGGCGTCCTGGCTGCTGCAACGGCCGGCGATCTACCGCATCATCGGCGCGCCGGAACCCGCCGATGCCCAAGGCCGCGTGCGCTTCGAGGCGACCTATACGCGCGGCCATCTGGCGCATGCTTCGATCTCGCCGTCATGTGGCTTAGCACTTTATGACGATGGCCATCTGACGGTGTGGACGCACTGCCAGGGCGTCTATCCGTTGCGAGCGGCGCTGGCGCGCACGCTAAAGCTCGATGCCTCCGCCATCACCGTGCACCACGTGCAGTCATCTGGCTGCTATGGCCACAATGGCGCCGACGATGCCGCCGCCGACGCCGCCATCATCGCGATGAAAATGCCGGGCAAGCCGATCCGGGTGCGCTGGCGCCGCGAGGAGGAGTTCGTCTACGAGCCGAAGAGCCCGGCGATGGTGGTGAAAGTCCGCGCCCTGCTCGACGAAGCGGGCAAGCCCGCCGACTGGACGGCGGAAATCTGGAGCGGCACGCACAATAAACGGCCGGGCGCCGGCGGTAACCTGTTGGGCGCGGAAGCGCTGCCCAATCCGCCGCCTGAGCCGCCGCCGGCAGACGTGCCGGAAGCCAATGGCGGGGGTGCGACCCGCAACGCCGAGCCGCTCTACGACATTGCGGCCAAGCGCATCATCCATCATTTGGTGACGGAAACGCCGGTGCGCACTTCGGCGCTGCGTAGTCTCGGCGCCATGCCGAACGTGTTCGCGCTCGAATGCTGCATCGATGAGCTGGCCGAACGCGCGGGGCGGGATCCGGTCGCATACCGGCTCTCGATCACCGCCGATAAACGCGCCCGCGCCGTGATCGAAAAGGTCGCCGCCATGGCCAACTGGAAAGCGGGCGAGCCCGGCGGCGCCGGCCGCGGCCGCGGCATCGCCTTTGCGCGCTACAAGAACCGCGCCGCCTACTCCGCCGTCGTGGTCGAGCTCGACGTCGAAGAGACGATCAGCCTGCGGCATGTGTGGTGCGCGACCGATGCCGGGCTCGTCATCAATCCGGACGGCGTGATCAATCAGCTCGAAGGCGGCATCATCCAGTCGGCAAGCTGGGTGCTCAAGGAGCAGGTCCGTTTCGATAACGGGGTGAGTTCGATCGATTGGGAGACCTACCCGGTGCTGCTGTTCAGCGAGGTGCCGGAGATCGATATCGAGCTCATCAACACCACGGACGAGGTGCCGCTCGGCGTCGGCGAAGTGACCGCCGGCCCCACCGCGGCCGCCATCGGCAACGCAGTGTCGCATGCGCTCGGCGCCCGCATCCGTGACCTGCCTTTGACGCGCGAGCGCATCATGACGACGCTGCTCAAAGAGTAGCAGTCGCGGCTGCGTCGGCCCCTATCCTAAACAATTCGTTAACGACGCCCCGGTAGCTTTACGGACGGTATCGGGCGAAAGCGCCCGAGGCCCGGGGCACCATGGTTCGCATCGATTTCAACCGTCTGCGTTTTCTCGTCATCGACGACAACGCCCATATGCGCAGGATTTTGCGCACGCTGCTGCACGGCTTCGGTGCGCGCGAAGTCTACGAGGCGGAAGACGGCGCGGCCGGCCGGGAAGCCTTCACCCATTACATCCCCGACATCGTGATCACCGACTGGGCGATGCCAATCTTCGACGGGCTTGAGCTCACACAGATGATCCGCCAGCCCGGCGCCAATTCCAATCCTTACGTGGCGATCATCATGCTCACCGGCCATTCCGAGAAAAAGCGTGTCTCACGTCGGCGCGCGACGCTGGCATCACCGAATTCCTCGCCAAGCCGATCTCGGCCAAGGGCCTGTATCAGCGCATCGTCAACGTGGTCGCCAATCCGCGTCCGTTCATCAAGACCAAGACCTATTTCGGTCCCGATCGCCGCCGCAACGTCAATCCCAGTTATGTCGGTCCCGAACGCCGCAAGGGCGGCAAGGCCGACGTGATCCGACAAGTTCCCTTGCTCGAAAAAGTTCGCGCCCCAAGCTGACAAAGGCAAAACTTCCATGGCCCCCCGAAGAACACGGCGGCAGTCGCCACTTACGGCGATCACGAGGTCATCGTTCCGGAAAACAAGCTGCGCAACGCGGTTACCATCCAACCGTTCTTGCCCGGCGAAGAGGATCCGGTCGCGCGCGCGGAAAAGGCGTTGGTCGAGCTGTCTACGGAATTCGCATCCTGGATGGATTCCGAATGCGAGCGGCTCGACAAGGCGCGCCAAGTGGTCATCAATGGCAGCTTCACCAAGGCCAACAAGGAAGCGCTGTTCCGCGCCGCCCACGACATCAAGGGCGAAGCCGCGACCTTCGGCTTCCCGGCCACGGCGGCGGCGGCCGACAGCCTGTGCCGGCTGATCGAGCACACGCCCGATCCGACCCGCATTCCGATCAAGCTGGTGGACCAGCACGTCGACGCCGTGCGCGCGATTTATCGTGAATATGCCCGCTCCGACGCCGTGGATTTAGCCGCGACGCTGACCAAGCGGCTGCGTGACGTTACCGACGAATTCCTCATCTATGAGAACCGCGACCGGCCGGACGTGCTCGAACAGATCATGGGCCCGTCAATCGTGCCCGATCAAGCGGGATAAGCCGCGACTGTCATGCCCCGCCCTCGCCTGCGCGGCGACAGGTTGCAGCGAGCATCCAGCATTCGCTAGCGCCAACTGAGTTCTTTGAAGACTGGGATTACTGGATCATCCACTTTCGCGGATGATGACGGTCAGCGCTACGCCACCCGCCTGCCGTCGCCGATCATATAATCGTTGGCGACCAGATCGTCACAGAACATGCGGGCTTCCTCGCGCGCGGCCTCGACCGCGAAGCGCCGGAGCAAGGCCAGCAGCGACGCCATATCTGAACCGCGTTCGCCGGCGCAACGCGCGAGCACGCGCTCGACCATCCGCCGCTTGAGCCGCGCCACCCCGCCCTGCTCGCCGACCAGAATGCCGTCGCGCATCGCTGCGATCGCTTCGCGGAACGCCGGATGCGTCCGGCAGCCCGGCCTTGCGGTAGAGCGCGCGGATGCCGGAGTGATGTAGCTGGTGACGCGGTCGAGCGGCAGGCCAGACAATTCCGCCAGCGCCTCCTCGAACAGCACCACATTGCCGGAGAGCAGCGCGCGCAGGATCATGCCGGCGTTGAGCTGGCCGCTCTAACGCAAATGCTGCATCAGCGCGGCGACCTCGTCGTAAGGCGTCTCGGCGGCCAGCGCGACGGTCGCCTTCTCGCAGGCTTCGCGGGCTGCATATTCAGCATGCTCCGGCCCCAGTCATTGTCGTGCCGTGACGAACCCGGCGAGCATCTGCGACAGCTTGCTGAGCAGCGCCTGGCGCGTCGCCATCGGCAGATCGTCACGCGCCACCAGATTCTCGCGGATCGGCGCCAGATGGCCGAACCGTTCCACGATGCGATCGATGGAGAACAGCGCGATATCGGCGTCGGCACTTTCCAGCAGCACCAGACAAGCCTCCGCCGTGCCGACTTCGGCAATGGCCGCGGCGAGCGGACGAGACAACAGCGCGCGGCCAGCGATCGCGATTTGCGTCTCCGCCTGGCCGGTGGCAATCAGGTCGACGAGATCGTCCTCGAGCAGAAGCGGCGAGCGCGACAGCACCGGCACCGCGACGTCCGGCTGATCGGCTGCGAGCGCATGCACCACGATCTGCGGCGCCTTCTGCGAGGAGGCAAACACGTCGGCGAGCGCGCGCCGCACCAGCGGCGACGGATCGTCCAGCAACATGATCATCGCGCCTTCGGCGGCGGCGAGATCGGCGGCGGATAAATCGGAATGAAGATAGGCGCGCGCCAGGGCGGACGTGGCCTCGGCCCGTTCTCCGGGCGGCGCATTACGGACCCATTGCAAAAACTGACGAACGATCATGGCACAAACCGACGCTACGACACTGCCGTCCATACTGACGGCTCGGCTCAAGCCTAGCGGAGGAGGCTTAACAAAGCGCTCACCATAGATATTGATGAGCTGTTAACGATGCGAACGCCGGCGTCGCTCGCGATTATCCGGCGTTACCGCCGAACAGCTTGCGCGTATCGGGCGCGCTGTCGGTGAACAGCTCGAGCGGCCGCACCGGCTCGCTCGCAGCCATTGCATTGGCCGTGGCCGGCGTCCCGCTCTTGTCCGGCGCCCACAGACTGCTCACGGTTTTCGTCACCGCCTGGCGCGCGCGGTCGGTGAACATGGCCTGGAACAGCGGCTTGGTGTCCGGCAGCGGCGGACGGTCGTCATTGGCCTGCGCAAGAGCTTGCGTGACGCCGGCGGTGTCGGGCGAAGACGTCTGCGCGGCGCTCGTGCTGTCGGCCGTGCGCAGGCCGGGGTTGAATCTGATCGCGCGCGCGACCTCGAAACGGCCGGTCAGCTTGGCATAGACATCGCCCGCGCCGCGCGGGCGGCCGGAGGCGTCGTAGAATATGTTTGGGTTTGCCGCCGCGGCTTGCGGAAACATCTCGGCGGCGTTCGCCCGCGGCTGCGTCGCGGCGACGCCGATCAGCTTCCCCGCTCCGTCCGAGCCGAGAAAATGGGCGATATAGAGCTCGCCTTCCGTCGGTGTGCGGCCGATCGCGCCGCGAAGCTGTTCGGCATTGGCGCGCGTGAAGGCACCGGCCATCATCGCGCTCGCGGCCGGATCACTGCGCAACCGCATGATCGCCGTGCGCGTGGTCGGATTTGAAACGTCGTAGCGTCCATCCGCCGACCGGGAGATGGCGTCGGCATAGCGGCCAAGTCCAAGCGCGGGCCCGTCCTGTTTCATGGTGGCGAGCCAGGTCTGATCGATGAATTGATAAAGACCCTTGGCGGACGAGGTCGAGGCCTGTGCCGTCGGGTTGAGATTGGGTTCGATTTGCGCGGTGGTGAGCAGATATTCGAAGCTGATGCCGGTCGAACGTGCCGCCTGCCGGATCGCGCCGGCGATCTGCGGCGCAGCATTCGCAATGACGGAATCGACGGCCATCCGGTTGCCCTGGGAATAACTCGGCTGCTATGGGCTTACTTGGCGTATGGTCTTTTCCGAAAACCGGTTCCCACTTTTCGGGACCATGCGCTACACGACGCGCCGCTATGGCGGCCCTGTCGACCATGAGTATTTATGGTAAATGAAGCGTTAAAGACGGAAGCGGGCTTCTTTTCGGAGGTGAGCGATGACGGAGACAATTCAGCGACACAAGCGCGGCGGCCTTTATTTCGAGGATTTCGAGGTCGGCAAGCTCTACGAGCACCGCTACACCCGCACCGTGACGCAGATGGACAACATGTTGTTCTCCAACATGACGCTCAACCCGCAGCCGCTGCATATCGACCGCCACTTTTGCGAGACCGAGACCGAGTGGGGCCAGCCGCTGATGAATTCGCTGTTCACGCTCGGGCTGATGATTGGCATCCAGGTTTCCGACATGACGGTCGGCACCACGATTGCCAATCTCGGCATGACCGACGTGAAATTTCCCAATCCGCTGTTCGAGGGCGACACCGTCAACTGCAGCACGCAGGTCGTGAGCAAGCGCGCGTCGAAATCGCGCCCCGGCGCCGGCATCGTTGAATTTCATCACCAGGCCTTCAAGCAGGACGGCACGCTGGTGGCCGAATGCCACCGCCAAGCCTTCATCATCATGCGGCCGAAGTGACCCAACAAGTGAAGCGGAAAAAGTGATGCGCTCGCTTCTGTTCGTCCCCGCCGACGGCGGCACCAAGCTCGACAAGGCGATGGCGAGCGGCGCCGACGCCGTCATCATCGATCTCGAGGATTCGATCGCGCCCGAGCGTAAAGAGCGAGCCCGCGCCGCCGCATTGTCTTTTTTGAAGGATGCGACAGCGCAGACTGCAAGGCCTCGCATCCTTGTGCGCATCAACGGGCTCGACACCGGCATGACCGATGCCGATCTCGAGGCGATCGTGCCGGGAAAGCCCGACGCCATCGTGTTTCCGAAGGCGGAAGGCGGATCAAGCGTCGTGCATCTCGACGCCAAGCTGACCGCGCGCGAAGCCATCGCCGGCCTGCCCGAGGGCGGAATCAAGATTCTGGCGCAGGCGGTGGAATCGGCGGCCGGATTATTTCTTGCCGGCACATTCCGCGATGCCAGCCCGCGGCTGATCGGCCTCACCTGGGGCCCGGAGGATCTCTCCGCCGAGCTCGGCGCCGAGGCCAACCGCGATACCGCAGGCCAGCTCACCGAGCCCTATCGGCTGGCGCGCTCGATGTGTCTGTACGGCGCGGCGGCGGCAAAGCTGCCGGCGATCGAGACGGTCTATGTGGATTTTCGCAATTCGGAGGGCTTGCGTCGCGACACGCAAGACGCCCGCCGCGACGGCTTCACCGGGCGGCTGGCGATCCATCCGGCGCAGGTGCCGGTGATCAATGAGGTGTTCACGCCTAGCCCTGAGCAGATCGAGAAAGCCAAGGCGGTGGTGGCGGCCTTTGCCGCGCAGCCCGGCGCCGGCACGATCGGCATCGACGGCAAGATGTTCGACCGCCCGCATCTGATCCGGGCGCAAAGGTTGTTGGCAACAATAGCTCCGTCATCCTGAGGTGCGAGCGAAGCGAGCCTCGAAGGATGGCGGATTACTTTTTATTGTAAACCTTGCCCGGATCGAACGTCTTCTCAGCCTGGCGGAATTCCAGTGTCACTGCGCCGCTTTTGCCGAGCGGCAGCGCGCGATAGAAACACGACCGCCGTCCGCTGTGGCAGGCGCCGGGGCCAAGCTGCTCGACCTTGAGCCAGAGCGCATCCTGATCGCAATCGACGCGCAATTCGACCACGCGCTGGACATGGCCGGAGCTCTCGCCCTTTTTCCACAATGCTTTGCGCGAGCGGCTGTAGTACCAGGCCTCGCCACTGGCGATAGTTTTACGCAACGCCTCGTCGTTCATGTGCGCGACCATCAGCACGTCACCCGACTTGGCGTCGGTGGCGACCGCGGTGATCAGCCCGTCGGCGTCGAATTTGGGAGCGAAGGCTAAGCCTTCCTCGATTTCGGCATGCGAACCGCGCGGCGCGAAAGCAGATTTGTCCGCCATAGCAACCACCGTCATTGCCGGGCTTGACCCGGCAATCCATCTCATGAACGTCGACTGTTGAAACGCGGTATTAATGCGCGGGTTAACCCGCGCAGGACAAATTTTACCGCTGCCCGGCGCGCAGCATGGTCAAGAAGCGGACCTGCTCGCTGGCGTCGTCGCGGAATGCGCCGGTGAAATGCGTGGTCACGGTTTGCGCGCCGGGCTTACTCACCCCGCGCAGCGACATGCACATATGCTCGGCCTCGATCATCACCGCGACGCCGCGCGGCTTGAGGATCTCCTCGATCGCGGTCGCCACTTGCGAGGTGAGATGCTCCTGCGTCTGCAGGCGCAGTGCATAGACGTCGAGCAAACGCGCCAGCTTCGAGAGGCCCACCACCCGCTCGGTCGGCATATAGGCGATATGCGCCTTGCCGAAAAACGGCATCATGTGGTGCTCGCAATGCGAATTGAAGCCGATGTCCTTGACCAGCACGAAGTCGTCATAGCCGCCGGTCTCGCTGAAAGTGCGGTCGAGCACCTCCACCGGGCTTTCGCGATAGCCCTGATAGATTTCCTCATAGGCGTCGATGACGCGCTTGGGCGTCTCCAGCACGCCTTCGCGCTTGGGGTCGTCGCCGGTATAGGCGATCAGCGTGCGTACCGCGGCCTCAGCCGCTTCGCGCGACGGGCGCGGCTCCACCGGAGTGGGCGCCGCCCGCACATGCTCGGACAAGCCCTGCTTCGGCCACGGCGTTACAATTGTATTCTTCGCGTCCATGACGGCTCTCTCCGTTCGACCGGTCCTCGCTCAACGAAAGAGCAGCACCGGGAGTGTCACCGGGGTGGCCGCGCCAGTATCCCGCTTGCGACCTTTCGGTCCAATGCGGGGCGCCTGGACGCCGCATTCCCATTCGGCATGGCTTTTAAAAGCCTAGCTTGGCGCGGAAACCCCTTCTCGCGCCATCGGGTCAGCCCCTATATATTCGTTTGCGCGGCCGAGGCAATCCGCCACCTAGGAAAATCGATAAAACCTCAATGCTTAACGACGTTTACAACGCCAAAATCCTCGACCTGGCGGGCAATATTCCTCGCCTGGGACGGCTTAATGCGCCCGATGCCAGCGCCACCGCCCATTCCAAGTTGTGCGGGTCCACGGTCACCGTCGACCTCAAGATGGACGGCCCGGTGGTGTCCGATTTCGCCCATGACGTGAAGGCCTGCGCGCTCGGCCAGGCCTCGTCCTCGATCATGGCCCGCCACGTGATCGGGTCCCAGCCCAGCGAATTGCGCGAACTGCGCGAGACCGTGCGCAAGATGCTGAAGGAAAACGGCCCGCCGCCGGCTGGCAAATGGGCCGATATCGCACTGCTCGAGCCGGTGCGCGACTACAAGGCGCGCCACGCCTCGACCATGCTCACCTTCGATGCGGTGGTGTCGGCGCTCGACCAGATCGAGGCCAAGCGAACACAAAAGAGCGCGCAGGTCGCCGAATAAATCATTGCGCGGCGGCTAAGCCGCCGGTCTTCCTCACCGCCAGCTCGGCGCGGTCGCCGATCGCCTTGCTGCAACTCGCCGCCAACTGCGGCAGATTCTGCTGCGCGCCGGTGTTGCCGACGCGGATGACGGTGACCATGCCATCGCTCTCGGTCTCGATCACCAACGAGTGGTTGCCGGCGGCGGCGAAGCCGTCGATCAGCGCGGCCGGCACCGGTCCCGCCGCATAGGTGACGAGCTCGTCCGGCTGGCTGCGGCGCTCGGAGGACGCCACCTTGAGCAGCGTCGCCGAGGCGCCGACCCGCATGGTGACCGCGCCAAGCTTCGCCGGCACCGGCGTGCGGTCGCCGGCATGGCGGCGCTCGACATAGCTCACGTCGAAGCTCTCGTTGCCGGCGCCGCATGCCACTACGAGATCGAAGCTGCCGATGTCCTCGCCTTCGACGGTGAGCGGATGATGCCGCGCCAGCGCCGCGACCCCGGCGCGATCGACCATGGCCCAGCGCCGTTCGCTGATCGCGGTCGCGCGCAGGCCGTCGGTCACGCGTGGTGCCGGTGGCGATGCCGCCGCGGGCGGCGAGGCGGCAACGGTTGCCGCCGCAGGCGCGTCCGCCTCGCCGGTCGCGAGCCCCATGCGGCGCATTTCGTCACGCGTCATGGCATGCATCGGCTCCCATGGCGGAATCCGCAGCGCGAGATCGAGCAGGTCGATGGAGGCCCCCATGTCGGCGGTGTATTGCGCCAGCCGCCCGATATCGCGCTGCACCAGCACGAGATCCTCGGCCGAATAATTCGCCGCGGTCGGATCCTCGCGGCGGTCGCCGAGCCAAATCTGATGCACCATCACGCGCGCTTCCGGCGGCACGCTGCGCTGCACGCCGCCGAGCAGCACGAAGGCGCACATCGACTCGCAATCGGCACGCGGCGACAGCACGGCGCGCGCCTGGTCATGTTCCGCTGGCTGCCCAAGATCGACGGTGCGGCCGACCGTGGTGGCCAGAGCGAGGCGGCGGATTTCGCGCCCGAGCGCAATGGCGCCGAGCACCGAGCCGCCGTCGGAATCGAGCACCATGGTGGCGTTGCTGAGATCGTGGCCTTGCGCGAACTGCTTGAAGTCGCGCGCGCTATCGGCGGTGATGGCGCCGGTCGCCGAGATCCAGGTTTTGCACGTGGCGCCGCAGGTTTCCGCCGGTCCCTGCAGACGCAGATCGAAGCGCATCGGCAGCGTGCGATCGGACGAGCGCGCCGATGCCGGCAACAGAAAGCCTGGCGCTGTCAAAGCCAGCGCAACGGCCATCGCAAGGGAGCGACGCATTCTTCCCCCTTCTCGCCGCCGAACCTTTGTTGGCGTGGTTGCGCACGCTTCTTGCTAGACTTGGCGGTTTTAGAACCCCGAACGTGTCAAATTTAATAAGCGACCAGATTCGGGTCTAGTGTAAAAAGGTCGCTATCGGTCACCGAATTTGGTCAAAACTTGAGCAGTTCCACGCGATGGAACTTTCGGACTTTCGATGCCGGAAATGAGCGAACAGCGGGCCACAGCATGCGGTTTCGCGCGGCTGCCGCGACTCGCCGGGCGCGGGCTGGTGGCGATTTATCGCTACACGCTGGCGCCATTGATCGGCCCGCGCTGCCGGCATCTGCCGAGTTGCTCCGAATATGCCGATGAGGCGCTCACTCGCTTCGGGCTGTGGGCCGGCGGCTGGATGGCGCTCGCGCGCATCCTGCGCTGCCAACCGTTCGGAACGTCGGGTCTCGACTTCGTGCCCACGACTTTGCCAGAGAGCGCGCGCTGGTGGACGCCGTGGCGCTATGGACGCTGGCGAGGGACGAATTCGTCCGTCGAGGCGCGATGAGCAAACGTACCGGCCACATTCTCTTGCTGGTGATCGCGCTGAGTGCGCTGGCTTCGATATTTTTCGGATTGCGCAGCTACGGCTCGTTCCTGCTGTTGCGATCGGCCTATGAAGCCGGCCGGCCGCAGGTGAGCAGTCTGCGCGCGTGGATGACGCTCGACCATGTGGCGGCAACCTATCGCGTGCCGTTGAACGAGTTGATTCCGCGCCTCGGCCTGCCGCCGGATACCAAACGCGATGAAAGCCTCAGATCGATCACCGATCGGCGCGATGTGCCGCGTTTCGATTTTGTGCGGCAGGTGCAGCGCACGATTAGCGAGACACTCACCGCGGCACCGCCGCCCGCGCCTGCCGATGCTCAAAACTCTGGCGGACTAACCGATCGCGTCCTCTCGGCGCTGCTGATCTACGGCTATCCGGCGCTGGCGCTGACGCTGCTGCTCGGGGCGATCGGCTTGCCACTGCCAATCGGGGTCGCGGCCGTGCTCGCCGGCTCACTCGCGGTGCTGGGAAATCTGCATTGGGGCTGGGCCGCGGCAACTGCGGTCATCGCGTCATTCGCCGGCGATATGATCGCCTACGGCATCGGTCGCGCCGTGAGCGAGGACTTCCTCGCCCGCCATGGCCGCTGGGTCGGCTACACCACGGAACGCAAGAATCATATCCAATCGCTGCTGCAAAAATGGGGCGGCGTCACGGTGATCATCTCGCGCACGCTGACCTCCTCGCTGAGCTCGGTCGTCAGCCTGCTCGCCGGCGTCAGCCGGTATCGGTTCGCGCATTTCCTGGGGTTCGCACTGGTCGGCCGGCTGATCTGGACCTCGGCTTATCTCGGGCTCGGCTATGGGATCGGCAACAATATCGAGGCCGCCAGCCAATTTCTCGGCAATCTGAGCGGGCTCTTGATCGCGCTCGGCGTGCTCGTCGTGGCCAGCGTTTATCGGGCCGGGTTCACGCAGCCGGAGACGCGCTAAAAACTATTGCGTCGGCGGAATCGGCTGCTATATCGCTTCATCTCTGTCCGGTTAAAAACTGAACAGATTCAATTGGCTGCCGATTGCGTTTTCTTCGAATGTGGTCCTGGTTTCGGAAAGTGCTTGGGGCATCGGCATTTTCTCGAAGATGGTGACCGAGAAAATCTGGAGCAAAGTGTAGAGGGAGGCTTCCA
>DATBZY010000064.1:0-9880 GCA_036512915.1 Pseudolabrys sp.
GCCTCCTGGCACAGGCCGCAATAGATGCATTTGACCATGTCGATGTCGTAGCGCGTGGTGCGGCGCGTGCCGTCGTTGCGGCGCGGCCCCGCCTCGATGGTGATGGCCTGCGCCGGACAGATCGCCTCGCACAGCTTGCAGGCGATGCAGCGTTCCTCGCCGTTCGCATAGCGACGCAGCGCGTGCTCGCCGCGGAAGCGCGGTGACAGCGGCCCCTTCTCGAAGGGATAGTTGAGGGTCGGCTTCGGCTTGAAGAAATAGCGCATGCACAGCGCGAACGCCGTCAGGAGCTCCCACATGAACAGCTGCTTGGCCGCGCGATCGAGCCTCATCGCATCCTCACTTTAGCCCGCCAGCCGCCAGGCCGCCGTATTGAAGAACGAACGCGACGATCGCCACCATCGCCAGCGACAGCGGCAGGAACACCTTCCAGCCGAGCCGCATGAGTTGATCGTAGCGATAACGCGGAACTATGGCCTTGGCCATGGCGATCAGGAAGAAGAAGAACAACCCCTTGAGCGAGAACCAGATCACGCCCGGCACCCAGGTGAATGGCGGATACGGGATCGGTGACAGCCAGCCGCCCATGAAGAAGATGGTGGCCATGGCGCACATCGTCATAATCGCCACGTATTCGCCGAGCATGAACAGCATGTAGAGCGTGGAGCCGTATTCCACCATGAAACCGGCGACCAGCTCGGACTCCGCTTCCACCAGATCGAACGGCGGGCGGTTGGTTTCCGCCAGCGCCGAGACGTAGAAGATCACGAACATCGGGAACAGCGGCAGCCAGTACCAGCCGAGCGCCCCGTAGGGCGTATCCTGCGCCTGCACGATGGCCGACAGATTGAGCGAACCGGCGCACAACAGCACGGTGATGATGACGAAGCCGATGGAGACTTCGTAGGACACCATCTGCGCGGCCGAGCGCATCGCCGCCAGGAACGGGTATTTCGAATTCGACGCCCACCCCCCCATGATGATGCCGTAGACCATCAACGAAGAGATCGCGAAAATGTACAGCACGCCGACATTGATGTCGGCGACCACCCAACCGATATTGACCGGGATCACCGCCCAGGCGGCCAGCGCCAGCAGCGAGGAGATCAGCGGCGCCAGCACGAACACGCCCTTGTTGGCGCTCGACGGGATCGTCGGCTCCTTCAAGCAGAATTTCAGCATGTCGGCGAAGGACTGGAACAGACCCCAGGGTCCGACCACGTTGGGACCGCGGCGCAGTTGCACCGCCGCCCAGATCTTGCGGTCGGCATAGATGAGGTACGCGAGCACGACCAACAGGCAGACCAGCATCAGCACCGATTCCGCCAGCATGATGATCAGCGGCCAGAGATAGGTGAAGAAGAACTCCTCCATGACCTACTCCGCCGCCGTCTTGACCGCCGCGTTCGCCAGGGCCGAACACTCGGCCATGATGGCGGATGCGCGCGCGATCGGATTGGTGAGATAAAAGTCGGCGACCTGCGAGCGCAGCGGCGCCTTGTCGGCCGCCCCGCCGAGCTTGGCGAGCTTGCCGATATCGGCGGCGTCCGCCGGCGCGATCTGATCGACGCGCATGAGATGCGGATGCGCGACAAACATCGCCTGCCGCAAAGCGTTGAGCGAATCATAGGGCAGCTTGTGGCCGACAATGTCGGAGAGCGCGCGCAGGATCGCCCAATCCTCGCGCGCGTCGCCCGGCGGGAACGCGGCGCGATTCGCCTGCTGCACGCGGCCTTCGGTGTTTACATAGATCGCGGATTTTTCCGGATAGGCCGCGCCGGGAAGGATCACATCGGCGCGATGGGCACCGCGGTCGCCATGGGTGCCGATATAGACGACGAACGGTCCAGGCGCGACGTCGATCTCATCGGCGCCGAGCAGGAACAGCACCTCGACTCCGCCCGCTGCCATTTGCGCGGCGTCCTGCCCACCCGCGCCCGGCACCAGACCGAGATCGAGCGCGCCGACGCGCGAGGCGGCGCTGTGCAGCACGGAAAAGCCGTTCCAGCCGTCCTTGAACGCGCCAAATTCGACTGCCGCCTTGGCGGCAAGTGAAGCAATGGCGGCGCCGTCCTTGCGCGCCAACGCACCGGCGCCGACGATAATGAGCGGACGCTCGGCCGCTTTCAGCGCGTCGGCGAATTTACTGTTGGCTAGCCCGGCGAGCGTTTCCGCGCCGGCGCCAAGATAGTCATACTGATAGGTGAGATCGGCCTTCTCGCCGATCAGGCCGATGGGGAAATTGCCGGCGCGCCAGCGCTTGCGGATGCGGGCATTGAGCACCGGCGCCTCGCGGCGCGGATTGCAGCCGATGATCAGAGCTGCGTCGGCGCGCTCGATGCCGGCGACGGTGGCGTTGAACAGGTAACTCGCCCTGCCCCACTTCGGATCGAGCGCCGCGCCATCCTGCCGCGCGTCGATATTGCCGCTGCCCAGCCGACCCATCAGGTCCTTGAGCGCGTACATTTCTTCTGCGCCGCTAAGATCGCCAGCGATGGCGCCGATACGTTTGCCACTTGCGGTTTTGACCTTGTCGGCAATGGCCGCGAAGGCTTCCTTCCAGCTCGCCGGCCGCAGCCGGCCATTCGTGCGCAGATAGGGCTGATCCAGCCGCTGCGTGCGCAAGCCGTCCACCACGTGGCGGGTCTTGTCCGAGATCCACTCCTCGTTCACTTCGTCATTGGTGCGCGGCAGAATGCGCATCACCTCGCGCCCGCGCGTGTCGATACGGATCGCCGAGCCGAGCGCATCCATCACGTCGATCGACTGCGTCTTGTTGAGTTCCCACGGCCGCGCCGCGAAGGCATAAGGCTTGGACGTGAGCGCGCCGACCGGGCAGAGATCGACCACGTTGCTTTGCAGCTCCGATGTCATCGCATGCTCGAGATAGGTGGTGATCTCCATGTCCTCGCCGCGGCCAATGGCGCCGAGCTCAGACACGCCGGCAACTTCCGTCGAGAAGCGAATGCAGCGCGTGCAGTGGATGCAGCGCGTCATGATCGTCTTCACCAGCGGGCCGATATATTTGTCTTCGACCGCGCGCTTGTTCTCACTGTAGCGGCTGGCGTCCACGCCATAGGCCATGGCCTGGTCCTGCAGATCGCATTCGCCGCCCTGGTCGCAAATCGGGCAGTCGAGCGGATGGTTGATCAGCAGGAATTCCATCACGCCTTCGCGCGCCTTCTTCACCATCGGCGTCTTGGTGTTGATCACCGGCGGCTCGCCGTTCGGGCCCGGGCGGCAATCGCGCACGCCCCAGGCGCAACTCGCCACCGGCTTGGGCGAGCCTTTGAGCTCGACCAGGCACATGCGGCAGTTGCCGGCGATCGACAGCCGTTCGTGGAAGCAGAAGCGCGGGATTTCCGCGCCCGCGGCTTCGCAAGCCTGGAGCAGCGTGTACTCCGGCGGAACGTCGATCTCTTTGCCGTCGATGATAAGCTTGGCCATCGTTTCTCGTCTTCAGGTCACTCAATGCGTTGTGGTCTAGAACTCACATCTCCAGATGCTGATGCTCGCCGCACCAGTCATCCCGCTTGGTCGTCGCCCAGGCCGGATAGTGCCGGCTGTGGTCGGGCAGATCGGCGACCAAGGTCGGCGGCGCGTGCCGCCGGCATTGCCCGAGAATCGATCGTTCGCGGCTCGGCTCATGACCGGCTGCCTCCGCGGTCGGCCACCAGAACTTGCAGTCGCGGCATCGCAGATTCTTGTTTTCCCACGACATCCATTCGCTCCACGTCCATCACTCCGCCGCCTCGCGCACGCCATGCGCGTCGGCATTGCGCGAATATTCGTCGATGCGCCGCTCGATCTCGGGCCGGAAATGCCGCAGCAGGCCCTGCACCGGCCAGGCAGCGCCGTCGCCGAAGGCGCAGATGGTGTGGCCCTCGATCTGCTGGGTCACCTCCATCAGCATGCCGATCTCGCGCTTCTGCGCGCGGCCTTCCGCCATGCGCGTGAGCACGCGCCACATCCAGCCCATGCCTTCACGGCAGGGCGTGCACTGGCCGCAGCTCTCGTGCTTGTAGAAATAAGAAATGCGCGCCATGGCGCGGATGATGTCGGTGGACTTGTCCATCACGATCACTCCGGCGGTGCCGAGCGCCGACTTCTTGTCGCGGCAGCCGTCGAAATCCATCAGCAGGGTATCGGCCTGGTCGGCACCGGCCGGGATCAGCGGCATCGACGAGCCGCCCGGAATAACCGCGAGCAGGTTGTCCCAGCCGCCGCGCACACCGCCGGCATGCGTTTCCAGCAATTCGCGCAGCGGAATGCCCATGGCCTCTTCCACGTTGCAGGGCTTTTGCACGTGGCCGGAAATGCAGAACAGCTTGGTGCCGGTGTTGTTCGGCCGGCCGATCCCGGCAAACCATGCCGCGCCGCGGCGCATGATGTCGGGCACCACCGCGATCGACTCGACATTCTGCACCGTGGTCGGGCAGCCATAGAGGCCGACATTGGCCGGAAACGGCGGCTTCAGGCGCGGCTGGCCCTTCTTGCCTTCCAGGCTCTCAAGCAGCGCGGTTTCCTCGCCGCAGATATAGGCGCCGGCACCGTGGTGGACGTAGAGATCGAAGTCCCAGCCGTGCACATTATTCTTGCCGATCAGCTTGGCCTCGTAGGCCTGGTCGATCGCCGCTTGCAGGCGCTCACGTTCGCGGATGAATTCGCCGCGGATATAGATGTAGCCGGCATTGGCGCCCATGGAGAAGCCGGCGATCAGGCAGCCCTCGATCAGCAGATGCGGATCGTGCCGCATGACCTCGCGATCCTTGCAGGTGCCGGGCTCGGATTCGTCGGCATTGACCACCAGATAATGCGGCCGGCCGTCCGACTTC
This sequence comes from Pseudolabrys sp., assembly GCA_036512915.1. GTDB lineage: Bacteria > Pseudomonadota > Alphaproteobacteria > Rhizobiales > Xanthobacteraceae > Pseudolabrys. Next base: position 4,836 of record DATBZY010000064.1, read on the forward strand.
TTCGGCATGAACGACCATTTCAATCCGGTCGGGAAGCCGGCGCCGCCGCGGCCGCGCAGGCCGGAGGCCTTCACGTCCTCGATGATCGCATCGCGGCCTTTTTCCAGGATCGCCTTGGTGCCGTCCCAGGCGCCGCGCGCGCGCGCGCCTTTGAGGCCCCAATCGTGCAGGCCGTAAAGATTTCTGAAAATGCGATCCTTGTCAGCGAGCATCTGTGATCATTTCGATTTAGTTTTGGTCGTCGCATAGAGCGACGGGTCGGTGAGCGTGGTCGGCCCGCCCACCGGCGCCGACAATTGCCGGTCCACCTGCGGGCCCGCCTTGGGCGTCTTGCCGGCGGCGAACTGATCCAGAATCTTGCCGAAGCTTTCCGGCGTCAGGTCCTCATAGAAATCGAAGTTGATTTGCACCATCGGCGCGTTAACGCAGGCGCCCAGGCACTCGACCTCGACCCAGGAGAACTTGCCGTCATCGCTGACGTGGCCCTGCTCGCCGATGCGCTTGCGGCAAACCTTCTCGATATCGTCGGCGCCGCGCAGCCGGCACGGCGTGGTGCCGCACAGCTGCACGTGAACTTTGCCGACCGGCGCCAGATTAAACATCGTGTAGAAGGTCGCGACTTCGAGCGCGCGGATATGCGCCATGCCGAGGAAGTCGGCGACGTAACGGATCGCCACTTCCGGCAGCCAGCCGCCTTGCTGCTCTTGCGCGCGCCACAGCAGCGGAATGATCGCCGACTGCTGACGGCCTTCCGGATATTTCGTGACCTGCTGCTTGGCCCAGGCAAGGTTGTCCTTGCTGAAGGAGAACTCCTTCGGCTGCTGTTCCGGCGGGGCGAGACGACGAACGCTCATCGGTCGATCTCCCCGAACACGATGTCGAGCGTGCCCATGATGCAGGACACGTCGGCCAGCAAGTGACCGCGGCACATGAAATCCATCGCGCTCAAGTGCGCGTAGCCGGGCGCGCGAATCTTGCACTTGTATGGCTTGTTGGTGCCGTCGGCGACCAGATAGACGCCGAACTCGCCCTTGGGCGCCTCGACCGCGGCATACACTTCGCCGGCCGGCACGTGGAAGCCTTCGGTGTAGAGCTTGAAGTGATGGATCAGCGATTCCATGGAGCGCTTCATCTCGCCGCGCTTGGGCGGCACGATTTTGTTGTCGACGACCGAAACCGGGCCCTGGCCCTCCGGGCTACGCAGTTTCTCCACGCACTGCCTCATGATCCTGATGGACTGCCGCATCTCTTCCATGCGGATGCAGTAGCGGTCGTAGCTGTCGCCGTTCTTGCCGATCGGGATGTCGAATTCCATCTCGGAATAGCACTCATAGGGCTGTGCCTTGCGCAAATCCCAGGCCGCGCCCGAGCCGCGCACCATCACACCGGAGAAGCCCCGGTTCCAGGCGTCCGCCAGCTTGACCACGCCGATGTCGACGAGGCGCTGCTTGAAGATACGGTTGTCGGTGAGCAAACCCTCGAGATCGTCGCAGAACTGTAGATACGGATCGCAGAACGCCTCGATGTCGTCGATCAGCTTGTTCGGCAGGTCCTGATGCACGCCGCCGACGCGGAAATAGGCCGCGTGCATGCGCGCCCCCGAGGCGCGCTCATAGAATCCCATCAGCTTCTCGCGCTCTTCGAAGCCCCACACCGGCGGGGTGAGCGCGCCCACGTCCAGCGCCTGCGTGGTGATGTTAAGAATGTGCGACAGCAACCGGCCGATTTCCGAATAGAGCACGCGAATAAGCTGGCCGCGCTTGGGAATCTGGATGCCCAGCAGCTTCTCCGCCGCCAGGCAGAAGGCGTGCTCCTGATTCATCGGCGCGACGTAATCGAGCCGGTCGAAATAGGGCACCGCCTGCATATAGGTCTTGTGCTCGATCAGCTTTTCGGTGCCGCGGTGAAGCAGCCCGATATGCGGGTCGACGCGTTCGACGATCTCGCCGTCGAGCTCCAGCACCAGGCGCAGCACGCCATGGGCGGCCGGATGCTGCGGCCCGAAATTGATGGTGAAGTTGCGGATGTCGGTTTCGCCCATCACGACCCCTTGCCTTCCGGCTTATTGCCTTCAGGTTTGGCCTTCTCGTCGCCGGGCAGCACGTAGTCGGTGCCTTCCCAGGGCGAGAGGAAGTCGAAGGTACGGAATTCCTGCGCCAGATTCACCTTGTCGTAGACGACGCGCTTCAGCTCGTCGTCGTAGCGCACCTCGACGAAGCCGGTGAGCGGGAAATCCTTGCGCAGCGGATGGCCCTCGAATCCGTAGTCGGTGAGGATGCGGCGCAGGTCGGGGTGGCCGGTAAACAGCACGCCGTAGAGATCGAAGGTTTCGCGCTCGTACCAATCGACGCCGCGGAACACCCCGATCAGCGAGGGCACCGGCGTCACCTCGTCGGTCGGCGCTTTCACGCGGATGCGCTGGTTCAGCCGCGGCGACAGCAAATGGTAGACCACGTCGAAGCGTTGCGCGCGGCTCGGCCAGTCGACCGCGGTGACGTCGATGATGCAGATGAACTGGCAGGCCGGATCGTCGCGCAGGAAGGTCGCGACCTTGACGATGTCGGCGGCCTTGGCGAGGACGGTGAGTTCGCCATTCGCCACCTCGTAGCCGGTGACGGACGCCGGCAACGCGGTCTTGATCGTTGTCCCAAGCCTGTCGAGCGCTTCGTCCATTTCTGCTCCGCTTAACGCTCGATCGTGCCGGTACGACGAATCTTCTTCTGCAACAGCATCACGCCGTAGAGCAGCGCCTCGGCAGTCGGCGGACAGCCGGGCACATAGATATCGACCGGCACGATGCGATCGCAGCCGCGCACAACCGAATAAGAATAGTGGTAGTAGCCGCCGCCGTTGGCGCAGGATCCCATCGAGATCACGTAGCGCGGCTCCGGCATCTGGTCGTAGACCTTGCGCATGGCCGGCGCCATCTTGTTGGTGAGCGTGCCGGCGACGATCATGACGTCGGACTGGCGTGGGCTGGCGCGCGGCGCGAAGCCGTAGCGCTCGCAATCATAGCGCGGCATCGCCATGTGCATCATCTCGACCGCGCAGCAGGCGAGCCCGAAGGTCATCCACATCAGCGAGCCGGTGCGCGACCAGGTGATCAGGTCGTCGACGGCGGTGATGATGAAGCCCTTATCGGCGAGCTCGTTGTTGACGCCGACGAAAAAGCTATCGTCGGCGCCGACCGGCTTGCCGGTGCGCGGATCGAGAATTCCTTGCGGCGCGGGTGCGACCAGGGTCATGGGCAAATCAATCCCATTCGAGCGCGCCCTTCTTCCATTCATAGATGAAGCCGATGGTCAGAACGGCAAGGAACAGCATCATCGACCAGAAGCCGAACAGGCCGATCTGGCGGAACGCCACCGCCCAGGGGAACAGGAAGCTCACCTCGAGGTCGAAGATGATGAACAGGATGGCGACGAGGTAGAATCGCACGTCGAACTTCATGCGTGCGTCGTCGAAGGCGTTGAATCCGCACTCGTACGCGGAGAGCTTTTCCGGGTCCGGCTGCTTATAGGCGACGAGGAAAGGAGCGATCAGCAGAGCGAGCCCGATCACGAGCGCGACCGCGATGAAAACGACCAGGGGCAGATAGTCCAACAGCAATGTGCTCATCGGCGACCTCAGCGTACAGAACCGCCCCGACCCGGATATACGCCCGCCCTGGACTGCTCGGCGGCCGGTACCGGCGCCGAAACCCCGCACACAAAACGCCCTTGCCATGTTTGGAGTAGCTCAAGGACGGGAGCGGCTGAGGCTTAGCGCAGCGCACAATGGGTGGCAAGCCGACATTGGAGGCATACACGATGCGTTCGCGCGGGGGCGATCTGCAGCCGCATTTCGCCAGAATTGACGTAGCGCAAGGCGCGGTCGATAGTTATGTGCGCGCGCCGGCAATGAGCGCGCCTAAACCCGTGGAACCGCATGGCCATCCTGCAAAGAACCGCATCCCTGCTCGTCCTGACCGCGGCGCTGACTTTCGCCGCCTATCCGGCGACGGCCGAGGACTACCCGTCACGGACAGTCAAAATCATCGTTCCGTTCGGCGCCGGCGGGCCGACCGACGTCTATACCCGTGCCATCGCGGAGGAACTGAGAAAGTCCCTGCACCAGATATTCGTCATGGAGAACCGCCCGGGCGCCGGCACCACCATCGGCACCGACGCGGTCGCGAAAGCGCCACCCGACGGCTACACGCTGCTGATGATTTCAGGGACACAGACCGTCAACGAGACGCTTTACAGCAAGAAGCCGTATCAACTCATGCGCGATCTCGTTCCGATCGCGCCGCTGATCGACACCGATCTGGTGCTGGTCGTGCCTGCGTCGCTGCCGGTGAAGACCGTGCCTGAGCTGCTCGCGCTGGCGCGGGCGAAGCCGGGTACCCTCAATTACGGCTCGTCCGGACCGGGCTCGAACTATCACATGGCCGGCGAGCTGTTGAAGAACCTCACCGGCATCGACATCGTGCATGTGCCCTACAAGGGCTCAACCGGGGCCCGCAACGACATCCTGAGCGGACAGATCCAGATGCTGTTCGACTCGGTCCCCACCATGGCGCCGTTGATCAAGGGCGGACTGGTGAGACCGCTCGCCACCAGCGGCAAGACCCGCTCTTCGATCCTGCCGGACGTGCCGACGCTCGATGAAGCCGGCGTGCCGGGCTTCCGCGCCACCTTATGGGTCGGCTTCATGGCGCCCGCCGGAACTCCGCAGCCGATCGTCGACCTGCTCAACCGGGAAATCACCAAGATCCTCTCGCGCCCGGACATCAAAGCGGCGTGGGGCGAGCAAGGCGCCATTCCGATCACCATGACGCAGCCGGAATTCAAGGCGTTCATGGAGTCCGAGATCGCGAAATGGGCCAAGATCATCAAGGCCAACAACATCCCGCCGATCAACTAGTCTTACTGAGTCAGAAAGTCGCACGCGAGGCACGACCCGACTCTGGTAAGGGGAGAGATTCAGACATCAGCAGATGGGGGTTGATATGGATCTCCGAGCGGCAGACGACAGTGAATCGCGATTTGCGGGGTATGTCG
>DATBZY010000065.1:0-2693 GCA_036512915.1 Pseudolabrys sp.
GCCAAACAGCCTCGATCTCGATCGCCGCCCGCAAGACACCCGTGTCGTCGTCGCCATGTCCGGCGGCGTCGATTCCTCGGTGACCGCCGCGCTGCTCAAGGCCGAGGGCTATGACGTGGTCGGCGTCACGCTGCAGCTCTATGACCACGGCGCCGCCACCCACCGTAAGGGCGCCTGCTGCGCCGGGCAGGACATCTATGATGCGCGCAGCGTTGCCGAGCGCATCGGCATTCCGCATTACGTGCTCGACTACGAGAGCCGCTTCAAGGAAGCGGTGATCGACCGCTTCGCCGAGAGCTACATCCACGGCGAGACGCCGGTGCCGTGCATCGAATGCAACATGTCGATCAAATTCCACGACCTGTTGATCACCGCGCGCGAACTCGGCGCCGACGTGCTGGCCACCGGCCATTACGTCGCCTCGCGGCAGCTAGCCTCGGGCGGGCGCGCGCTCTATCGCGCGCGCGAGGAAGAGCGCGATCAGAGCTATTTCCTGTTCGGGACCACGCGCGAGCAACTCGACCTGCTGCGCTTCCCGCTCGGCGAGCGCAGCAAGGCCGAGACGCGCGAACTGGCGCGCCGGTTCGGGCTGGCGATTGCCGACAAGCATGACAGCCAGGACATCTGCTTCGTGCCGTCCGGTCACTACGCGGACGTGATCGAGCGGTTGAAGCCGGGCGCGGCGGAAGCCGGCGAGATCGTCGATCTCGAGGGCCACGTGCTGGGCGCGCATTCCGGCATCATCCATTTCACCATCGGCCAGCGCCGCGGACTGGGCTTGGCGACTGGCGCGCCGCTCTATGTGGTGCGGCTCGATGCCGAGCGCCGCCAGGTCGTGGTCGGTTCGCGCGCGGCGCTGCGCACCAGCCGCATCGTGCTGCGCGACGTCAATTGGATCGGCGAGGGCAGCATCGAAGCGGTGCTCGCCGATGACCGGCGCGAGGTGTTCGTGAAGGTGCGCTCGACCCGTCCGCCGCAAGCCGGTTGGCTCACGGCCGCGAACGGCGGCTACGAGGTCGACCTGGTGGACGGCGAGGACGGCGTTTCGCCCGGCCAGGCCTGCGTCTTTTATGACGCCGGCGTTGGCCAGGCGCGCGTGCTCGGCGGCGGCTTCATCAAGAGCGCGGTGGCAGCGGTCGACGGGACCCGCTCTGCCGATCAACCCATGGCGGCGGCAGCCGCGCGCAATTAGACTGTCGCGCATGATCTCGAAAAGTGGGAACCGGTTTTCGGAAAAGATCATACGCGGACGCTAAAAGCATGGGGGCCAATTTTAACAAAGCAAACGTCGAGCGTGCCTATGCGCGCTGGGCGCCGATCTACGATCTGGTGTTCGGCGCGATCTTCGAGCGCGGGCGACATGCCGCGATCGTTGCGGCCGAGCGGATCGGCGGGCGCATTCTCGAGGTCGGCGTCGGCACCGGAATTTCGCTGCCGGATTATGCGCGCTCCAACCGCCTGGTGGGCGTCGACCTGTCCGAACCGATGCTGCGCAAAGCGCGCGCGCGCGTTGCCGAGTATGAGCTGAGCAATGTGGAAGGATTGGCGGTGATGGATGCCGAGCATTTGGCGCTGCCCGACAAATCCTTCGACGTAGTCGTGGCGCAATATGTCATCACCACGGTGCCGCATCCGGAAGCCACGCTCGACGAGTTCGCGCGCGTCACCAGGTTGGGCGGCGAGATCGTGCTGATCAACCACATCGGCGCCGAGGGCGGGCTGCGCCGCGTGTTCGAGCAAGCCTTTGCGCCGGTTGCGCGATGGCTTGGCTGGCGGCCGGAATTTTCCTTCAAGCGGTTGACCGACTGGGCCGTGCGCAACGGCGCCGTGCGCGTCATCGAGCGGCGCCCGATGACGCCGCTTGGGCATTTCGCGCTGATCCGTTTCGAACGCCTAGCCGATGGCGAGCGCCGCAGCGCGGCTTGAGAGATTCCGAAAAGCTTGTCCTTGATTTGATCGGAGATGGAACCGGTTTTTGGTTGAGACCATGCGCTAGGTCTAAATCCGGAACTCTCCCGCCTGCTCGACAGTTATCTGTTGTACCGCGCGTTTATGTGGCGGGTAGGGAGCTTTCGATGGGCCGCGATTTGCGCGTTCTCAGGCTAACGGGGCTGATGGCCGCGATATTGACGCCGGCTCTGGCAACAGCACACGCGCCGCCCAAAGCCGAGGCGCCGCCGGTTCCCCCAAGAGCGAGCAACTCGATTCTAACGGCTGCGCGCATGAGCCTGCAACGATCGGAGAGGGAGGCGATCTGGAGACTAAAAAGGCCGACGGACGCAACTTGAGTGACCGGCTTGCCCGCTCCGGTGGCGTCATCTGCCCGCCGTCGCAGGTGGATCCCGCTATCAAGGCGCCGACCCCGCCGGGCGGTTCGATGCCGATGATCACGCCGCCGGGCAGTCCGGGTGGTGATCCGAAAGTTCAGCCGAAGTGGTTACTGCCCAGGTTGGCTGGATAGCTCACGAAAGGCGTAGGGATTTCGCCAAGTTTGAGGGCTCGCTGGTCACGGCGTCGATGATGTTCCAGCTCTGCTTCTTGGCGGTCGAGAAAAAGGAGCGGATGACCGCGAAGTCCATCGCGCCTTCGAACGATCGGAAGCCGCCGGAGATTTTCTGGCGGAGCTTCATCATGCGCCCGTCGCGTTCGGCCTGATTGTTGGTGAAGGGAACGGTCGGATCGTGAAGGAAGCG
>DATBZY010000066.1:0-2998 GCA_036512915.1 Pseudolabrys sp.
ACCGCGCGGCCATCAAATCCGACCAGGGCTTGCTGGATAATCTCAAAGTCCAGCTCAGTTATTGCACCATCGCCGCGCCGATTGACGGCCGCATCAGCGCGGCGGCGGTGAAGGTCGGCAATTTCGTACGGCAGGCCGATACCGCGGCGATGGCGACCATCAACCAGATGGCCCCGGTCTATGTCAGCTTCACGGTGCCGCAGAAGGTTCTGCCGGAAATCCGCCAGGCGTTGGCGGCGGAAACCGCCACCATCGAGGCAGTCGTCCCCGGCGAGCAGAAGCGCGCCAACGGCCAGGTGACGATGATCGAGAATACCGTCGACCCGGCCACTGGCATGGCGACGATCCGCGCCACCATGCCGAACGAGCATGAAGTGCTCTGGCCCGGAACCCTGGTCACCACCGAATTGACCTTGCGGATCGAGCAGGCGGTGGTGGTGCCGTCGAATGCCGTTCAGGTCAGCCAGACCGGAAGCTTCGTGTTTGTGATCAGCGACAACGTGGCCAAGGTGCAGCCGGTGACGGTCGATCGTACGGTCGGCGGCTTATCGGTGATCGGCAGCGGGCTTAAGGGCGGCGAGACCGTCGTCACCGACGGTCAATTGCTGCTGTCGAACGGCACGCGCGTCAATCCGCGCAACGCAAAAGCCGCCGGCAGCTGATCCATGAACATCTCGGAAACCTGCATTCGCCGACCGGTGCTGACGACGCTGATGACGGCGTCGCTGATCGTATTCGGCGCCTTCGCCTACCGGCTGCTGCCGGTGGCGGCGCTGCCCGCCGTCGACTTCCCGACCATCCAGATCACGGCGACCTTGCCGGGCGCGAGCCCGGAGACCATGGCGGCCTCGGTCGCCTCGCCGATCGAGCGGCAGCTCTCGACCATCGCCGGCATCTCGTCGATGACCTCGTCGTCGTCGCTCGGCATCTCGCAGATCACCATCCAGTTCGACCTCGGCCGCAACATCGACGGCGCCTCGCTCGACGTGCAGACCGCGCTGGCGGTGGCGCAGCGCCGGCTGCCGGTGGAAATGACCACGCCGCCGTTTTTCCGCAAGGTCAATCCGGGCGACTTCCCGGTGCTCTACGTCAGCATGCGCTCCGACACCATGCCGCTGTCGGCGGTGGACGACTATGCCGAGACCGTGCTGGCGCCGCAGATTTCGCAATTGCCCGGCATCGCCCAGGTGCTTGTTTTCGGCGCGCAGAAATTCGCCGTGCGCGTCCAGGTCGACCCGGTCGCGGCGGCGGCGCGCAACATTTCGCTGGATGATGTCCGCAGCGTCGTCGCCAAGGCCAATTCCAGCGCCCCGGTCGGCACCTTGCAGGGCGAGCAGCAGTCGGTGACGCTGCTCGCCACCGGCGCCATGAACCACGCCGCCGACTACCGCGACGTGGTGGTCGCCTACCGCAACGGCGCGCCGGTCAAGCTCAACGAAGTGGCGCGCGTCATCGACAGCGTCGAGAACGACAAGATCGCCACCTGGTTCAACGATGCGCGCGCCATCGTGCTGGCGATCCAGCGCCAACCCGACGCCAATACCGTCGAAGTGGTCGATCTGGTCCGCAACAAGCTGCCGGCCATGCGCGCGCAAATCCCGCCCGCCATCAACATGGCGCCGTTGTTCGACCGTTCGATTTCGATCCGGGCCGCTGTCAGCGACGTGCAGGAGACGCTGGCGATCGCGATCACGCTGGTGATCATGGTAATCTTCCTGTTCCTGCGGAAGGTGTCGGCGACCATCATTCCGGCCCTGGCGGTGCCGGTGTCGCTGATTGGCACCTGCGCGGCGATGTACGCCTTCGGCTTCTCGATCAACAACATGACGCTGCTGGCACTCACGCTGTCGGTCGGCTTCGTGGTCGACGACGCCATCGTCATGCTGGAAAACATCGTGCGCCATATCGAGGGCGGCATGCGCCCGTTCGAGGCGGCGCTGAAAGGCTCGCGCGAGATCGGCTTCACCATCGTATCGATCACCTTCTCGCTGATCGCGGTGTTCATCCCGGTGCTGCTGATGGGCGGCATGGTCGGCCGCGTATTCCGCGAATTCGCGGTGTCGGTCTCGGTGGCGATCATCGTGTCCGGCTTCGTGTCGCTCACGCTGACGCCAATGCTGTGCGCGCGCGTGCTCAAGGGCCATCACGGCGAGGAAAAGCAGAATTTCGTGCTGCGCAGTTTCGAGCGCATGTTCGAAAGAGGGCTGCGCGCCTATGAGTGGTCGCTCGGCCGCGTGCTGGCCTATAAGTCGATCATGCTGATGGTGACGCTGGCGACCATCGTCGGCACCATCTGGCTCTACATCGTGGTGCCGAAGGGCTTCTTCCCGACCGAAGACACCGGCTATGTGATCGGCATCACCGAGGGCAACACCGACATCGCCTTCCCGGCCATGGCTGACCACCAGCGCAAGATCGCCGACATCGTGCGCACCGATCCGGCCGTGGCTTACGTCAATTCCACCGTCGGCGCCGGCGGACCGAACACGGTCGGCAATAGCGGCCGCATGCTGGTGGCGCTCAAGCCGCGCAACGAGCGCGACGCGCTGCCGGTGATTCTCGCGCGCCTGCGGACCAAGGCGAACGTCGTTGCCGGTATGCAGATCTTTTTCCAGCCGATCCAGAACATAAATCTCGGCGGCAAACTGGCCAAAAGCCAGTACCAGTACACGCTGCAGTCCAATGACACCGAGGCGCTCTATCGCATCGCGCCCGAATTGCGCGACAAGATCGCCAAGCTGCCGGAGCTGCTCGACGTCACCACCGATCTCTACATCAAGAACCCGCAGGTCACCGTCGAGGTCGACCGCGAGAAATCCGCGGTCTATGGCGTGAGCATCGATCAGGTGCGCCAGGAGCTCTACAACGCCTTCGGTTCGCGCCAGGTCGCCACCATCTACACGCCGGCGAACGACTACCAGGTCATTCTGGAGACCAAGCCGGAGTTCCAGCAGAGCCCGAACGACCTCAACCGCATCTATATCAAGACCACCAGCGG
>DATBZY010000067.1:0-4958 GCA_036512915.1 Pseudolabrys sp.
CCCTTGCACTTGAGGATCCAGCCCGGCTGGCCGCCGCCGGAGTCGTTGCCGGCGCGCGGCACCGCCTTGCCGAACGGAACGCCTTCGCCGTACTGGCTGTACTCGGTGAGCGGGCCTTTCGCGAGGCGCTGCTGATCGCGCAGTTTGACGCGGGCGAGATTGAGCACGCCGTCCTGCATGGCGACGAGCACCTTCTGGCCGCGGCCGGTGCGGATACGCTGGTAGAGCGCGCTGACGATGCCGAGCGCGAGATGCAAACCGGTGCCCGAATCGCCGATCTGCGCGCCGGTGACCAGCGGCGGGCCTTCGCGGAACCCGGTGGTGGAGGCCGAGCCGCCGGCGCACTGCGCGACGTTCTCGTACACCTTGCAGTCCTCGTAGGGACCGGGACCAAAACCCTTCACCGAGGCGACGATCATGCGCGGATTAAGCTTGTGGATGTAGTCCCAGGTGAGGCCCATGCGGTCGAGGGCGCCGGGCGCGAAGTTCTCCACCAGCACGTCGCACTTCTTGATCAGCTCGTTGAGCACACGCATGCCCTGCGGATGCTTGGAGTCGATCGTGATCGAGCGCTTGTTGTGGTTGAGCATGGTGAAGTAGAGGCTGTCGGCGTTCGGCACGTCGCGCAGCTGTCCACGCGTGATGTCCCCGACGCCCGGGCGCTCGACTTTGATGCAGTCGGCGCCGAACCAGGCCAAGAGCTGCGTGCAGGTCGGGCCCGACTGCACATGCGTGAAATCGAGAATGCGCACGCCGGTCAGCGCCTTGCCGGCCTGGCCATAGGGCTTGCTGCTCGCCTTGGGCAAATTGTTAGATTTGCCGTTGCCGTTCGCCTTCTTGTTGGATGCGGCGAGCTTCACCACCTTGCGGGCGGGTTTCTTGGCCGCGGCTTTCGCCTTGGCTTGCTTCGGTTTCTTCTTGGCCATCGTCGTGTCCTCCACTGATCTCATCACTGTTTGTGTCATGCCCCGCGAAGGCGGGGCATCCAGCACCCATCGTCACGCAGGGATTACTGGGTCCCCGCTTTCGCGGGGACGACAGGAAAATGGGTTACTTGTACATCGTCTGGTTCTTGGTGCCGGGCGCGTATTCGACGCCTAGACATTCAACCTTGATAACATCCGCGCCGAACCACGCGAGCAGTTGGGTGCAGGTCGGCCCCGGCTGCACATGCGTGAAGTCGAGGATATTGACGCCTTCCAGTGCTTTCATTGCGTGCTCCTTTATTTCTTGCGAAGCACGCTTTGCGGGTTGAGGTTGCCGATTCTGCCGCTCTCGCTGCCGGCCGCCGGGTCGAGCACCGCGTTGATCAGGGTCGGCTTGCCGGAGTCCATGGCCGCGTTGACGGCGCGCTTGAGCTCGTCGGGCGATGTTGCATTTACGCCGACGCCGCCGAAAGCTTCGATCATCTTGTCGTAGCGCGAGCCCTTGACGAAGACGGTCGGCGCAGGATCAGAGCTCACGGAATTGACGTCGGTGCCGCGATAAATGCCGTCGTTATTGAAAATGACGATGCAGACCGGCAGGTTGTAACGGCAGATGGTCTCGATCTCCATGCCGGAGAAGCCGAAGGCGCTGTCGCCTTCGACCGCCAGCACCGGCTTTCCGGTCTCGACCGCCGCGGCGATGGCGTAGCCCATACCGATACCCATGATGCCCCAGGTGCCGACGTCCAGGCGCTTGCGCGGCTTGTACATGTCGATGACGCCGCGTGCGAGATCGAGCGTGTTGGCGCCTTCGTTGACCAGAATGGCGTCGGGCCGCTCCTTAATGATGGTGCGTAGGACGCCGAGCGCGCCGTGATAGTCCATCGGCGAGTTGTTGTTCATCAGGCGCGGCGCCATCTTGGCGATATTGTCTTCGCGCTTCTTGCTGACGGCGTCGACCCAGTCGGCCGGCGGTGACGGCCACTTGCCCATGCCGTCGAGCAGCGCGGACACGCAGGAGCCGATGTCGCCGACCACCGGCGCAACGATCTCGACATTCGAGTCCATTTCCTTCGGCTCGATGTCGATCTGGATGAATTTCTTCGGCGCTTCGCCCCAGGTCTTGCCTTTGCCGTGCGACAGCAGCCAGTTGAGACGCGCGCCGATCAGCATGACGACGTCGGAGTCTTTCAGCACCGTCGAGCGCGCCGCGCCGGCGCACTGCGGATGCGTGTCCGGCAGAAGACCCTTGGCCATGCTCATCGGCAGGAACGGAATGCCGCTCTTTTCGACCAGTGAGCGGATCGCATCGTCGGCCTGGGCGTAGGCCGCGCCCTTGCCGAGGATGATCAGGGGGCGCTTGGCGCTCTTGAGGACATCGAGCGCACGCTTGACCGCGGCCGCAGCCGGAATCTGCGCCGGCGCCGCGTCGATGACCTTGACCAGCGACTTTTGCCCGGCCTCGGCATCCATCACCTGACCGAAAAGCTTGGCCGGCAGATCGAGATAGACGCCGCCCGGGCGCCCCGACACGGCCGCGCGGATCGCGCGCGCGAGACCGATGCCGATGTCCTGCACATGCAGCACGCGGAACGCCGCCTTGCACAGCGGCTTGGCGATGGCGAGCTGGTCCATCTCTTCGTAGTCGCCCTGCTGCAGATCGACGATCTCGCGCTCGGACGAACCCGAGATCAGAATCATCGGGAAGCAGTTGGTAGTGGCGTGGGCCAGCGCGGTCAGACCGTTGAGAAATCCGGGCGCCGACACGGTGAGGCAGACGCCGGGCTTCTTGGTCAGAAAGCCGGCGATCGAGGCGGCATAGCCGGCGTTCTGTTCATGGCGGAACGACAAGACGCGAATGCCTGCGGCCTGCGCCATACGGCCGAAGTCCGTAATTGGGATGCCGGGCACACCGTAGATCGTGTTCAGGCCATTGAGCTTGAGCGCGTCGATGATGAGGTGAAAGCCGTCCGTCAGTTCCCGCTCTGCTTCGGCGGGAATTGCGGGTTTTTCTTTCACTGCTGCGTCAGCCATGGGAATCCTCCCGGTTTTCTTTGTTCGGCTTTTCAGTCCAGATAGTCGGCGAAGCGCGCCACGTGGTCGGCCAGGCCGAGCGCGTGGTCGCGCACCAGTTCTCCCGCGCGATCCGTGGCGCGGGCTTCCAAAGCTTCGATGATGGTCATGTGGTCGCGGATCGAACGGTCGGCGCGATCCTGCTCGCCGATGGTCTTGCGCCGGATCATGCGCATGTGGGTGAACAGATTTTCGGCCAGATCGATCAGCACCCGGTTGTGACTGAGCTTGATGATGGCCTGGTGGAATTCGATATTGACGTCGGAATATTCGTCGAGATGGGCGCGCACTTTGCCGTTCTCGAAGGTGGTGAACATGCGGCGCAGGCCGGCGATTTCCTCCGCGCTCGCGGACTGCGTGATCAGGCGCGCCGCCATGCTTTCGAGCGCGGCCCAGGCGGTGATCATCTCGATCACCTCGCGCTTGGTCTTGCGCACCACATAGATGCCGCGGCGCGGCACCAGACGTACGAAACCTTCGCTCTCAAGCTGCGCCATCGCCTCGCGCACCGGGGTGCGGCTGATACCGAAGTCCTGCGCCAGCTTGCGTTCGTCGAGGCGGATGTCGTCGCGGCTGCGATAGATGTCCATCGCCACGATGGCATTCTTCAAGGCCGCATAGGCCTTGTGCTTGAAGCTCGGCGTGGCGTCGATCGGCGCGAGTGCCGGCTGCGGAGCAACCGCGGCGGTGGCGGTGGCGGTTCCGCGGGCACGCCCACTGACGCGACGGGAGGTACGGTCTCGGTTACTCATGACTGGTATACAATATGCCAGATGTGCCGGCACGCGCAACCGCATTCTAAAATTTTAGGGTGCCGAAACGTCGGTTTGGTGCAGTGCGGTAAGGCTTTTTCGATGCGGCGCTTGGAACCACGTGCGCGCCGCGGCACAGAAATACCGCCCGCGGGAGTTCCCGCGGGCGGCTAGCTCATAAGCCGAGAGCCTCGATCAGCCCTTGGCCATGGTTTTGATGCGCATCGGTTTGAGCACGAACAATGCCATGAGCGCCGCGACGATATTGAGGATCGCCGCGACGTAGAACACCGCAAGCCAACTGCCGGTGGCCGCGGTCAGCACGCTCGACAACGGAACTAGCAGCGAAGCCGTCCCCTTGGCGGTGTACAGCATGCCGTAGTTCGTGGTCGCGAACTTCCTGCCGTAAAGATCGGTGCAGGTCGCCGGGAACAGCGAGTAAATCTCGCCCCAGGCGAAGAACACTATACCGGACAGGATCACGAACAGGATCGGATTGTTTGCGAAGTACAGCAGCGCATAGATGCCGACGCCTTCGAGGAAGAAGGCGATGAACATCGTGTTTTCGCGGCCGATATGATCGGAGACCCAGCCGAAGAACGGCCGGCAAATGCCATTGAGAACCCGGTCGATCGTCAAGGCGAATGTCAGTGCCGGCAGGGTCAGCCCCAGGATCGAGACCGGTATGCCCGCAATCTTGTAGTCGAGGGCAATGGGCGCAAGCTGCGCGATCGCCATCAATCCGCCGGCACCCACCATGACAAACATCGCGTACATGACCCAGAACGGGGGCGTTTTCAGCACTTCGGCCGGGCCATAGTCACGCCGCGTCTGTTGCACAGCCGGTGCCGCCGGGATCGCGACCTCGCCGGCCTGCGGAGCCTTCAGCAGCAACCCGACAATGCAAACGACGATGCCCTGCCCGAGGCCGAACCATAGGAAGGTCGATTGGTAGCCACTCGTTTGGATCATGCTGGCGATGGGGATGATGGTGAGCGCCGAGCCGGCGCCGAAGCCCGCCGCCGTAAGACCCGCAGCAAGCCCACGCCGATCCGGAAACCATTTCAGCGCGTTGCCGACCGCGCCGCCATAGATGACGCCGGCGCCGACGCCGCCGATCGCGGCCCCGACGTAGAGCAGGAACAGCGAGTCGGCCATCGAATTGACGACCCAGGCAATCGCCACCAGCACGCCACTGCCGCAGATC
>DATBZY010000068.1:0-5087 GCA_036512915.1 Pseudolabrys sp.
CCCTGAGGACCACCACCAACTCGTCACGCGTCGCCATGCTGACCCGCCTCATACCCACCCCCACCGCTGAACACCGGCGGGGAACAAATCAGGTGAGGCAACAGGTCACCATCCGGGAGCATTTCAGACGACGCAATGCGACCAACGCATCAACCACACCTTTCATGCTGTCGGTACGATCCTGCTGTTTTTGTTTGCAGCCGTTCACGCCCTCGTTCAAGCGGCCTGGCCCCGCATGGACGGGCAGCGTTTCGGCCGCTAAACCCTAGCGTCATGTCGATCGTCGAAAATGCAACTCAGCAAGATTTAAGCCCGCCGGTCGCCGACCGCGCGGAAAAGGACGTCACCTCCGGCCCGCCGGCGACTGAGGCGGGCGGCATCCTGACCGTCGACCTCAGTGCCATCGAAGCCAATTGGCGCGCGCTCGGCCGCCGCGCCATGCCCTCGGAATGCGCCGGCGTTATCAAGGCGGACGGCTATGGCTGCGGCATCGAACCGGTCGCCGCCCGGCTTAGCCATGCCGGCTGCAAGACGTTTTTCGTCGCCGATCTGGCCGAGGCGCGGCGCGTGCGCGCGGCCGCGCCCGAATCGGCGATCTATGTGCTCAACGGGCTATTGCCCGGCACCGCGGCGGCCTACGCCGATCTGCGCGCGCGGCCGGTGATCGGCAACCTGGTCGAACTGGCGGAATGGGACGCCTTCGTGTCCGCCAATCAATGGCGTGGCGGCGCCGCGCTGCATGTGGACACCGGCATGAACCGGCTCGGCATCTCCGCCAACGAGGCGGCGGCGCTGGCGCCGCGTATCCGTAGCGAGAATCACGGCATCACGCTGCTGATGAGCCACCTCGCCTGCTCCGAAGTGCCCGAGCATCCGCTCAACGACCGCCAGATCCGGCTGTTCCGCGAAGTGCGCATGCTCTATCGCGGCATCCCCTCCTCGCTCGCCAATTCGTCCGCCATTTTCCTCGGCAATCCCGCCCATTGCGACATGGTGCGCCCGGGCGTTGCACTGTACGGCGTCAATCCGACGCCTGGCCGCAGCAATCCGATGCGTCCGGTGATCGAGTTGCAGGCGCGCATCGTGCAGGTGCGGCAGGTGGCGAAGGGCGAAACCGTCGGCTACGACGCCGCCTGGACCACCAAGCGCGCAACCAAACTGGCGGTGGTTGCGGTCGGTTATGCCGACGGCTATCTGCGCGCCGCCAGCGCCTCCGACGCGGCGCCGGGCGCCGATGCCATCGTTGCCGGCAAGCGCTGCCCGCTCGCCGGACGGGTGTCGATGGACCTGCTGGCGATCGATATCACCGAGCTGCCGGACGGGGCCGCCAGGCGCGGCGATCTCGCCACCCTGATCGGCGACGAGATCAGCGTCGATGACCTCGCCACGGCCGCCGGCACCATCGGCTACGAGGTGCTCACCAGCCTTGGCCGCCGCTACCACCGGGTCTACCGCACGGCGTGATGGCACCGAGGCCTGGCCGTCCAGATTTGGCCGAATTCCCCTTAAATGAGGTACTTTGTAAAGAATGTTCTTGTAATGTTCTCATCGACCTTTTAGCCTAAGAACACCGTTTTTGCAGCGATTCCCCCATGTCCCGACGCAGCCTCAGCTTCATTTGCCAGAACTGCGGTGCGGCCGCGAGCCGCTGGCAGGGCAAGTGCGAGGCCTGCGGCGAATGGAACACGCTTGCTCAGGAAGGCGCCGAGCGCCCCGCTGGCCCCGGCCGCAAGCCCGGCAAGGGCCGCCTGTTCGCGCTCGAGCCGCTGGCCGGCGAAGCGCATGACCAGGCGCCAAGGCTGCCGTCGGGCGTCGCCGAACTCGACCGCGTCACCGGCGGCGGCTTCGTGCGCGGCTCGGTCCTGCTGATGGCGGGCGATCCCGGCATCGGCAAATCGACGCTGCTGATCCAGGCCACCGCCGCGCTGGCGCGCGCCGGCCACCGCGCGGTCTATATTTCCGGCGAGGAGGCGGTCGCCCAGGTGCGCTTGCGCGCCGAACGTCTCGGCCTGCGCGAAGCCGCGGTCGAGCTGGCGGCGGAAACCTCGGTCGAGGACATCATCGCCACGCTGTCGGAAGGCAAGACGCCGCGGCTGATCGTCATCGACTCGATCCAGACCATGTGGACCGAGCTGGTGGAATCCGCGCCCGGCACGGTGACGCAGGTGCGCGGCAGCGCGCAGGCGCTGATCCGCTTTGCGAAGAAGTCCGGGGCGGCGATCATCCTGGTCGGCCACGTCACCAAGGACGGCCAGATCGCCGGCCCGCGCGTGGTCGAGCACATGGTGGACGCGGTGCTCTCGTTCGAGGGCGAAGGCTCGCACCAGTTCCGAATCCTGCGCGCGGTGAAGAACCGCTTCGGCCCGACCGACGAGATCGGCGTGTTCGAGATGACCGGCGCCGGCCTGCGAGAAGTGGCGAACCCGTCCGAACTGTTCCTGTCGGAGCGCGATCTTGGGCAACCCGGCACCGCGGTGTTCGCCGGCATGGAGGGCACCAGGCCCTTGCTGGTCGAAATCCAGGCCCTGGTGGCGCCAACATCTTTGGGCACCCCGCGCAGAGCCGTGGTCGGCTGGGACCCGAGCCGGCTGTCGATGGTGCTGGCGGTGTTGGAGGCGCATTGCGGCGTGAAGCTTGGCGGCTATGACGTCTATCTCAACGTCGCCGGCGGCATGCGCATCCAGGAGCCGGCGGCCGATCTCGCCGCGGCCGCGGCACTGGTGTCGTCGCTCGCCAATGCGCCGCTGCCGGCGGATGCGGTCTATTTCGGCGAAGTGTCGCTGTCCGGCGCGATCCGGCCGGTGGCGCAGGCGGCCGCCCGGCTCAAAGAAGCCGCAAAGCTCGGCTTTACCCGCGCTGTCGTTCCGGAAGCCGCCCGCTCGGAGGCCGGCGAGGGCGGCCTCAAGGTGACGATGATGAGCAACCTGACCAATCTGGTCGCCGACATCGCCGCTCGCGGCAACCGGGGCACCGCCAGCAAAAACCGTGGACAAGACGGGTGACGGCACCGTGACGCCCCGCTATACACGGCGCGTCGAAACCGGCAAACCGGCTCTGGCGGCTTTCTCAAGCGGGCGGCCGCGAAACAGAAATGGTCATAAAATTAAGCACTTAAGGTCGACATTGCCGCCCTGTTCGGGAGCCGCTAAGGCTTTCCCGGATTCGCTGCGCTGGCGCTGTGCCTGGCGCAGCGTGGGTTGCGCCTATCCGCGGAGCGCCTGAGCCCCGATGCCGATCACACTGCTCGACATCCTCCTGCTGGTGGTCATGCTGATTTCGGGGCTGCTCGCCATGATCCGCGGTTTCATGCGCGAGATCCTGTCGATCGGCGCCTGGGGCATCGCCGCCCTGGTCACGCTCTATTCCTATGCGCGCGTGCTGCCGCTGGCGAAGCAGTATTTCTCAAGCGACATGGTGGCGGCCGGCGTTGCCGTCGGCGGTATTTTCCTGCTCACGCTGCTGATCGTGTCGATCATCACCGTGCGCATATCGGACATGATCCTCGACAGCCGGGTCGGCGCGCTCGACCGCACGCTCGGCTTCCTGTTCGGGCTTGGGCGCGGCCTGATCATCGTGGTTGTCGCGTTCCTGTTCTTCGTCTGGTTGGTGCCCGACCGCAGCCAGCCGGAATGGGTGCGCAGCGCCAAGTCGAAGGTCGTACTGCAAAGTACGGGACAATGGCTCATGTCCATGTTGCCGGATGACCCTGAAAGCACCATCTTAAAACGGTTGAAGAAGCCCAAGCCGGAAGATCAGGAGGACGCGCCCGATGTCGGTCCTGACAAGCGTTCAGAGCAGCAATCGCCGATGATCCAGGCTCAAGTCGCCCAAACCAAAGCGAGGGGAACCCGATAGCGATGCAGAAGCAGCCGCAGGACCTCGTGGAGACGGCCGACACCCCATTCGATCCGGATGCCGACCGCCTGCGCGAGGAGTGCGGCGTGTTCGGCATCTTCGGCCATCCCGATGCGGCGGCAATCACCGCGCTCGGCCTGCACGCGCTCCAGCATCGCGGCCAGGAAGCCGCCGGTATCGTCTCCTTCGACGGCAAGCGGTTCCATTCCGAGCGCCGCCTCGGGCTCGTCGGCGACGCGTTTGCCCGCCGCGAAGTGATCGACCGGCTGCCCGGCAACTCGGCGATCGGCCATGTGCGCTATTCGACGACCGGCGAAACAATTCTGCGCAACGTGCAGCCGCTGTTTGCCGAGCTCAATGCCGGCGGCTTCGCGATCGGCCACAACGGCAATCTCACCAACGGCCTCACGCTACGGCGCGAGCTGGTGCGCGAAGGCGCCATGATGCAGTCGACCACCGACACCGAAGTGATCCTGCATTTGGTGGCGAAGTCGAACCGCAACCGCTTCATCGATCGCTTCATCGACGGCTTGCGCCAGCTCGAAGGCGCCTATGCCTTCGTCGGGCTCACCAACAAGAAGCTGGTCGGCGCGCGCGACCCTCTTGGTATTAGACCTCTGGTGATCGGCAAGCTCGACGGTTGCCCGATCCTGGCCTCGGAGACTTGCGCGCTCGACATCATCGGCGCGCAATATGTGCGCGACGTGGAGAACGGCGAAGTGGTGATCTTCGACGAAGACGGCGCGCAGTCGCACAAGCCGTTCCCGCCGATGGCGGCCCGCCCCTGCATCTTCGAATACGTCTATTTCTCGCGGCCCGATTCCATCGTCGGCGGCCGCCACGTCTACAATGTGCGCAAGACCATGGGTGCCGAGTTGGCGCGCGAGGCGCCGGCACCGGCCGATGTGGTCGTGCCGGTGCCGGATTCCGGCGTACCGGCGGCGATCGGTTTCGCCCGCGAGTCCAACATCCCCTACGAGCTCGGCATCATCCGCAATCACTATGTCGGCCGCACCTTCATTCAGCCGACACAGTCGATCCGCGATCAGGGTGTGCGGCTCAAGCATTCGGCCAACCGCGCGGTGGTCGCCGGCAAGCGCATCGTGCTGGTGGACGACTCGATCGTGCGCGGCACCACCTCGCGCAAGATCGTGCAGATGATGCGCGATGCCGGCGCCAAGGAGGTGCATTTCCGCATCGCCTCGCCGCCGATCACGCATCCGGATTATTAC
>DATBZY010000069.1:0-22370 GCA_036512915.1 Pseudolabrys sp.
CATGACGCGCTGGCGCCGTATATGTCGCGCGAGACGCTCGAATATCACCACGACAAGCACCACAAGGCCTATGTCGACAACGGCAACAAGCTGTTGGAAGGCAGCGGACTCGAAGGCAAATCGCTCGAGGAGGTCGTGAAGGGGGCATTTGGCAAGAACGCCGGCCTCTTCAACAATGCCGGCCAGCATTACAATCACACGCACTTCTGGAAGTGGATGAAGCCGAACGGCGGCGGCGACAAGATTCCGGGCAAGCTGAAGGCCAAAATCGATTCCGATCTCGGCGGTGTCGCCAAGATGAAGGAAGATTTTACCCAGGCCGGCGTGACCCAGTTCGGATCCGGCTGGGCCTGGCTCGCGGTGAAGGACGGCAAGCTGATCGTGAGCAAGACACCAAATGGCGAAAATCCGCTCGTGCACGGTTCCTCGCCGATCCTCGGCTGCGACGTGTGGGAACACTCGTACTACATCGACTATCGCAACCGGCGCCCCGATTACATCAAAGCCTTCCTCGATCACTTGGTGAATTGGGAGCACGTCGAAGAAATGTTCGAAGCCGCAGCCAAGTGACGGATTCGGATCTTCAACGATCATGAGCGACATGCGGTCGGCAAACACCGTCGCCGACCGCATGGCCATCGCGATGCTGGCGGCGGTGGCAATCGTCGCCGCCCTCACCTTCCGCGACTACGGCCTCGGCTGGGACGACTACACTCACTCGCAATATGGCGACTTGCTGCTTGCGCTCTATGGCTCGGGCTTTACCGACACGCGCGCGTTTTCCTTCGTCAATCTCTACATGTATGGCGGCGGCTTCGACATGGCGGCGGCGCTCGCGGCGAAAGTCCTGCCGTTCGGACTGTTCGAAACCCGCCGGCTGATCGGCGCAGCGGTCGGCATCATCGGTCTGTTCGCCACCTGGCGGCTCGGCCGCCGGCTCGGCGGCCCGCTCGCAGGCCTTTGCGCACTGGTGCTGCTCGCGACCTGCCCGCTCTATTACGGCCACATGTTCATGAACGCGAAGGATTCCCCCTTCGCGACGGCGATGATCGTGCTGCTGCTCGGCATGGTGCGCACATTCGACGAGTATCCGAAGCCTAGCCCACGCACCATGGTGCTGGCCGGCGTCGGCTTGGGCCTCGCGTTTGGATCGCGCATTCTTGCCGCGGTAGCCGCGCCTGGTGCGTTAGCCGCGCTGTTATTGATCCTCGTTGCGGAGAGCCGCGCCACGAGCTCGCGCGCGGCCATGACGCGGCTTGGGCAATTTCTCTGGCTGATGCTGCCGGCTTTGGGGCTCGGCTATTTGATCATGGGGCTATTGTGGCCGTGGGGAATTCGGTCGCCGCTCAATCCTCTGCTGGCCAGCGAATACTTCGCCAATTTTTTCGAAAAGCCGTGGCGGGAACTGTACGAAGGCCAGTTGATCTCCGTCCCCGACATGCCGGTGAGCTACCTGCCGCATTTGTTTGCGCTCAAGCTGCCCGAAATCATGCTGACGCTTGGGCTTATCGGCACCGTGGGCGCATTCGTCGTAGCCTGGCGGCGCAGCGTACCGGTCAACCGCCGCGCTGCCCTCCTCGCCGTCGCACTCGCCGCTGTGCTGCCGGTGGCGATCGCCACGGTGACGCATCCGGCGCTCTATAACGGCCTGCGCCATTTCGTCTTTGTCGTTCCGCCGTTCGCGGTGCTCGGCGGACTCAGCAGCGCGTGGCTCGTCGATCGCGTCCGCGCGCATGGTAAGGCCGCACTCGGCGCGCTGGCCGCCATCTTCATCGGTGGCGTCACGCTGCCGGTGATCGATATGGTGCGCCTGCATCCGTACCAATACACGGCCTTCAATTGGCTCTCCGGTGGCGTGCGCATGGCGCACGACAACTACATGCTCGACTATTGGGGCCTTGCCTTCAAACAGGCGTCCGAAGTCTTGCGCGCCAAGCTCGATGAACGGCACGAAAGCCCGCCGGCGGGCCGCCGCTGGACCATCGAAATCTGCGGTCCGCAGCGCGGCGCCGAAGTGGCGCTCGGCCCGCAATTCGAAATCACCTGGGATCGCAAGCGCGCGGATTTTGCGATGATGCTCGGCACGTTTTACTGCCGCGACCTGCACGGGCCGCCGCTGGTCGAGATCGAACGCGAAGGCGTGGTCTATGCCCGCGTCTACGACATCCGCGGCCTTCCAGTTCCCAACCTGCTGACCGAGCCGCCGCCGTGAGGCTGACCGGGCTTCGTGCATTCAGACATTGCTCTGCTCGCGTAGCACCTCGGTCGCGATGCGATGGGCTTCGTTGGAAGCCGGAATGCCGCAATACAGCGTCAGCAGCAGAAGAATTTCCTGGATCTGCTCAGGCGTACAGCCATTCTTCAAGGCGCCCTTGAGATGCACGCGCAATTCGTTGAGGTGGCCGGCCGCCGCCATCATCGCAATCATGGCGAGAGATTTCGTCGCCGGCGGTAAGGCCGATCGGCTCCAGACATCCCCGTAGGCATAGGCGTTGATGATGTGCTGCAACGGCTTGCCAAAATCGCCGAACGCGTTCATGCGTTTTTCCACCGCATCGCGGCCGAACATCTCGATGCGCAGCTTCAGGCCGCGCTCGTGAAGAGCTTTGTCGTCCATGGCTCGTTTCCTTGTCTGAAAGCATCACCGCGATTGCCGATCGCGCCTTCGCGCGGCTAGAATGCCAACTATGACATATTTTTTCCCGTCCGCCTGTCGCCCGCACCCATGATCAACGCCGCCGTTATCGGCCTCGGACGCTGGGGCAAGTCGATCGTCGAAGCAACACAGGGCAAGAGCAAGCGCCTTCGTTTCATCCGTGGAGTCAGCAAGGAGCCCGAGCTGGTCCGCGATTTCGCCGCGGCTAAGGGCTTCGAACTGTCCACGGATTTCGAGGAGGCGGTTGCCGACCGCCAAGTGCAGGCGGTTTTCCTGGCAACGCCGCATTCCCTGCATGTGGAGCAGATTTCCGCGGTAGCGGCGGCCGGCAAGCCGGTCTGGTGCGAGAAGCCGCTGGCGCTCACGCGTAGCGACGCCGAATGCGCCATTGCCGCCTGCGCCAAGGCCGGCGTGGTGTTCGGCCTCGGCAACAACAAGCGCTGCTTTTCGTCGATGCGCGAGCTCAAGCGGACCGTCGCCGACGGCACCATCGGCGAGGTGCTGCATATCGAAGGCAATTTCACCAACGAGCACAGCACGCGCGTGAAAGGCGGCTGGCGCGACGATCCGCGCGAATCGCCCGGCGGCGGCATGACCGGTGCCGGCCTGCATGTCATCGATGCGCTCATCAATCTCGCCGGCCCCATCGCCACGGTGGATGCGAAAGTTTTTGCGCAGAAACCCCCGCCCGATCCGCGCGACGCAGGCGCCGCGCTGGTGCAATTCGAGAGCGGCGCGACTGGCCTGCTGGCGACCGTGCGCGCCGCGCCGATGTTCTGGCGCGTGCATGTGTTCGGCACCAAAGGCTGGGCGGAAGCGCGCGACGAAACGACGCTCACCGTCGCCCTGGTCGGCGAGAAACCAAAAACGCAAGTGTTTGCGCCCGTCGACTCGCTCGGCGTCCTGCTGGAGGCGTTTGCCGGGAGCGTCGAGACCGGCAAGCCATTTCCTGTCTCCACTGCCGACATGCTCGACGTCGTCGGTACCTTCGAGGCGATCATCCGCTCGATGGCGGACGGCGGTCCGGTCACCGTCGGGCGTAACTAATTACTGTTGCGGAATGTCGGCGGCTTCGCGGACGGCGTTCCAGCGTTTGTATTCCTCGGCCATGAATTGTCCGAACGCCTCCGGCGTGGAGCCCTTAACGACGACGCCGACGGCGACCATACGTTTCTTCACTTCGTCCTCGGCAAGACCCTCATTGAGCACCTTGTTCAGCTTAGCGATGACGGCCGGCGGCGTGCCGCGCGGCGCAAACACGCCGTACCAAGTGGTGACGTCGTAACCCGGCAGAACGCCGGACTCCACGGCAGCGGGTACATTCGGCACCGCCGGAAAGCGATCCTTGCCGGTCACCGCCAGGGCTTTGAGCTGGCCGCTCTGCACGTGCCCGATCAAGGCCGACACCGTGTCGAACAGCACGTCGGCGTGCTTGCCGAGGACCGCGTTGATGGCTTCTGGCGATGTCTTGAACGGAACATGCAGCAGATTCACGCCCGCGATCTGTTTGAACATTTCGCCGGCAAAATGCTGGGTGGCGGCGAAGCCTGGGCTCGCGAACACGATCTTGCCGGGATCGGCCTTGGCGGCGGCGACCAGCTCTTTCACGTTGTTGGCCGGAAAATCCGGACGCGTTACGATCATCAGGCTGGCGGTCGCCACCTGGGTCACCGGCGCAAATGCGGTGAGGGTGTCGTAGCGAAGATTCTTCTTGGTGACGGCGGCGATGATCTGGCCAGCGGTCATGATGCCGAGCGTGTAGCCATCCGGCTCGGCATTCGCGACCGCTTCGTTGCCCAGGGTGCCGCCGGCGCCGGGCTTGTTTTCGATCACCACCGGCTTGCCAAGCTTGCCCTGCATCGACTCCGCGAGGATGCGGCCGATGATGTCGGCGCCGCCGCCGGGCCCGAACGATACGATGATGCGGATCGACTTCTGTGGCCAGTCTTGCGCGGACGCGGGCTTCGCAAGCCCCGCGGCCAGCGTCAAGGCGGCAACGAACGTCAGTAAGAGCTTCTGCATGAGCAATCTCCCCATGACGCCGTCCTATGGCCGAAAGCTCAAGCCTTCACGCCCCGGCGACGCACTTCTTTTATGATGGCACTGTTATCCAGCTCCGCTTCACCGGCTCGCACGCAGGCCCCCAGCACATCGGCATGCACTTCGAGCATCGCCAGCTTCTGCCCGACGGCGGCCGCCTGATCGAGCATGAGATGGCAATCCTTCAGGGTCTGCTTGACGCGGCCTTCCGGCGAAAAATCGCCGCGTAGCATCTTCAGCCCCTTGGTCTCCATCACCTGCGAGTATGAAGCCGAACCGCGCGCCACATCAAGGAACGCGGCCGGATCGAGCCCGAGGCGCTCGGCGAAGACCAGGCCCTCGGCCAGCGCGAGACGATTGAGGCCGAGGATCAAATTGACCGCCAGCTTGGCGCGTCCGCCGTCGCCAATCTTTCCGACATGGAAACGGCGGACGAACAGCGCATCCAGTACCGGCTTCACCTCGTCGGCCACGGCACTATCGCCGCCGATCAGGGCTACGCCATCGCCGCGCCGCACCTGGTCGCTGGTGCCGGAAACCGGCACATCCAGATAGCGGATGCCGCGCGGAATAATGCGCCCGGCCAGCGCCGCCACGCGATCGGGATCGCAGGTGCTCATGCACAGCACGATCTTGTTCGACCCCTCGCCAAGCGCCGGCAGCAGATGGTTCTCGATCACGTCCTCGACCTGATCAGTGCTGAACACCGCGATGATGATGCAGCGCGCTGGCGCAGCAAGCTCGGCGATCGTACGGACCGGACGTCCGCCGATCTCGGCCAAGCGCGCGCGGCGGGCGGGATCGACATCGAATCCGGTCACCGGAATTCGCGCGTCTGTCAGGCGCCGGGCGTAGACCTCGCCCATCAAGCCAAGACCGATAATGGCAACCGGGGAATCGTCAGCCATGCGCAAATTCCCAATAGAGCTCGCGCGCTTTGCGGTAGAGCGGGCCGGGCTCCAATGAGCGCGCGTCGATGCGGTTGATCGGCATCACCTTGGAATAATTGCCGGAGGAGAAAATCTCGTCGGCATTCTCCAGGTCGCTGTAGCGCAGCGTGGTCTCGACCACGCTCACCCCGGCATCGCGCAACAGCGTGATGACGCGCTGGCGGGTAATGCCGTTGAGGAATGTGCCGTTCGGCGCCGGCGTGAACACCACGCCGTCCTTGGCCGTAAACAGATTGCCAGTGGCAAGCTCCGCCACATTGCCGAGCATGTCGCGCACCGCGCAATTGCCGAAGCCGCGCGAATTCGCCTCGATCAGTGCGCGCGCATTGTTGGGATAAAGGCAGCCGGCCTTGGCGTCGACCGGCATCGTCTCCATGCTCGGCTTGCGGTAAGGCGACAGCGTGATGGAGAAGCCTTCCGCTGCGCGCATCGGCGCCTCGTAGAGCGAGAGGCACCATTGCGTCGAGTCCGGGTCAGGCGCGACCAACAGCGTCCCGCTCCGCTCGGCCCAGTACATCGGGCGGATATAGAGCGCCGCATCCTTGTCGAAGCGCTTGATGCCGTCACGCGTGAGACCTTCCCAAGTCTCGGCCGACACGACCGGCTTGAGATGCATGGTGGCGGCCGAGGCATTCACGCGCGCACAATGCAGGTCGATGTCGGGCGTCACGCCCTCGAAAGTGCGCGCGCCGTCGAACACCGAGGAACACAGCCAGGCCGCGTGCGAGCGCACGCCCATGATCGGGATGTTGCCCTCGTGCCAATCGCCTTTGTAAAAGGTCCAAGTCTTCGACCAGTCCTGCCCCGGCGCCATTCAACTTCCCCGCATCCGTTTGCTATTGTATCCGGGCAACCATAGCGCATGATCCCGAAAAGGGGGCACCGGTTTTCGGAAAAGATCATGCGCATATTTCGAGGATAGTGCGCGGGGGCTGGCGCCCCTATCCGCAGCCGACTATATGCGCTGCATCCAGCCAATATTCGCCGCAACAATCCCAGTCCATGCAACCAATCATCTCCATCGCAAACTTGTCGAAAACCTACGCGGCCGGGTTCCGGGCGCTGAAGGATATCAACCTCGACATCCGGAGCGGCGAGATCTTCGCCCTGCTCGGCCCCAATGGCGCCGGCAAGACCACGCTGATCGGCATCGTCTGCGGACTCCTTAACCCATCGCAGGGCTCCGTCACCGTCGACGGTCACGACATCATCAAGAATTACCGCGCCGCCCGCTCGCTGATCGGGCTGGTGCCGCAGGAGCTCACCACCGACGCGTTCGAGACGGTGTGGGCGACCGTGAGCTTCAGCCGCGGCCTGTTCGGCAAGCCGCGCAACCCATCGCACATCGAGAAGGTGCTCAAGGATCTGTCGCTGTGGGATAAGAAAGACAACAGGATCATGACGCTGTCCGGCGGCATGAAGCGCCGGGTCCTGATCGCCAAGGCGCTCTCGCACGAGCCGCAGATCCTGTTCCTCGACGAACCGACCGCCGGCGTCGACGTCGAGCTGCGCAAGGACATGTGGCAGGTGGTGCGGGACTTACGCGCCTCCGGCGTCACCATCATCCTGACCACGCACTACATCGAAGAAGCCGAGGACATGGCCGACCGCGTCGGCGTCATCAACAAGGGCGAAATCATCCTGGTCGAAGACAAGGCCGAGCTGATGCGCAAGCTCGGCAAGAAGCGATTGATCCTGCATCTGCAGAAAGCGCTCGCTGCCGTGCCGACCGAGCTTGCCGCGCATGCCTTGACGCTTGCGGCCGGCGGCACCGATCTGATTTTTACCTACGACACCCAGCTCGAACGCACCGGCATCACGACGCTGCTGGACGACCTCAACCGCGCCGGCATCGGCTTCCGCGACCTGCGCACCGAGCAAAGCTCGCTCGAGGACATCTTCGTCGGATTGGTGAGCGATCGACCATGAACCTGCGAGCCGTCCACGCGATCTATCGCTTCGAAATGGCGCGCACCGCGCGCACGATTTGGCAGAGCATCGTGTCGCCGGTGCTCTCCACGTCGCTCTATTTCGTGGTGTTCGGCGCCGCCATCGGCTCACGCATCACCGAGATCGAGGGCATCAGCTACGGCGCTTTCATCGTGCCGGGGCTGATCATGCTGATGCTGCTGACGCAGAGCACAATGAATGCCTCGTTCGGCATCTACTTCCCCCGCTTCACCGGCACGATCTACGAACTGCTGTCGGCGCCGGTGTCGTCCTTCGAAATCGCGCTCGGCTATGTCGGGGCGGCGGCGACCAAGTCGATCATCCTGGGACTGATCATCCTGGCCACGTCGTTCCTGTTCGTACCGCTGCACATCGCGCATCCGGTCTGGATGTTGGTCTTCCTGGTGATGACGGCGGTGACCTTCAGCCTGCTCGGCTTCATCATCGGCATCTGGGCCGACGGTTTCGAGAAGCTGCAAATCGTGCCGCTCCTGGTGATCACGCCGCTGACCTTTCTCGGTGGAACTTTTTATTCCACCCATGTCCTGCCGCCGCTCTGGCAGACCATCACTTTGTTCAACCCGGTGGTCTATCTGATCAGCGGGTTCCGCTGGAGCTTCTTCGAGATCGCCGACGTCAGCCCGGGCATCAGCGCCGGCATGACGCTGTTGTTCTTAGGGCTTTGCCTTGCGATTATCTGGTGGATTTTCAAGACCGGCTACCGGCTCAAGAACTAGCGCATGATCCCGAAAAGTGGGAACCGGTTTTCGGAAAAGATCATGCGCCGAGCAAAACGTTAGGCCCAGGCTCTGATTCAACCCCAAACGATACCGCTCCAGCGCCCCGCCTCTATCGCGCAGAACGCATGCCGTCTCGCAGCGCAACTCGACGGAAGCTCGACTTATGCGCTATAAAAGCGCATTGTTTTTTTGGAGAATTTCCAACATAAGATCGTAGCTAAGTCTCCGACGCGCCGACTCGGCGGCGCTGGTCTCGAGAAAGGTGGACATGCATGGCGACCGCCGCGGATGACATTATCGAAATGATTACAAGCCGGAGCAGCTACAGCGGCGGCGCGATTCAATTGTCGGACCCGCTCGATAAGCTGGGACTGGATTCTATGGAAGTGGTCTCGTTGACGTTCGATATCGAAGAGAAATTCAATATCGAGCTCCCCTTCAACGCGAATTTGGACATTACAAGCAAGACCGTGGCGGATCTCATTCAAACGGTCGATCAGCTCGTCGCCGCGAAGGCAAAACCGGCTTGAACAGGGTCGTTATCACCGGCCTCGGCGTTGTCTCGTCCGTCGGACAATCCACGCGAGCCTATTGGGATTCCTTGATCGCGGGCCGGTCGGGCTTCGCGCCGCCGACGCTCGGAACCGCCGCGCAGGCCACCAGCAAGCTGGTCGGCGAAGTGAAGGGTTTCGATCCGGCGGCGCATTTTGAACCATCGCAGATCCTGCTGCTCGACCGGGTTTCGCAATTCGCCATCGTCGCCGCCCGGCAAGCCGTGGCGCAATCGGGGCTTGCACTGAGCGACGAGCTTGCCGAGCGAACCGCCGCGATCATCGGAACCGGATCGGGCGGGCATACGACCGTCGATGATAACTTCCACCGTCTCTATGCGGACGGCGCCGCGCGCCTGCATCCCCTGACCATCCCGAAGGCCATGATCAGTGCCGCGGCGAGCCAGGTCTCGCTGTATTGCGGCATCAAAGGTCCGGCGTTTGCGATCTCCTCGGCCTGCGCTTCGGCAACCCATGCCATCGGCGTGGCCTTCCATATGGTGCGCAGCGGCAGCGTGACCTGCGCCGTGACCGGCGGAACTGAGGCGAGCATCACGTTCGGCGCAATGAAAGGCTGGGAGGCCATGCGCATCATGTCGTCCGACACCTGCCGACCTTTTTCCAAGGATCGCAAGGGAATGGTGATCGGCGAAGGAGCGGCGGTGGTGGTGCTCGAGTCCTTGGATCACGCGCGCGCCCGGGGCGCGGATATCCTGGCCGAGATCGTCGGCTTCGGCATGAGCGCCGACGCCAAAGACTTGACCGCGCCCGACCCCAACGGAATGGCGCGCGCCATCACCGGGACGCTGGCCGATGCGGCCTTGGCGCCGGAGCAAATCGATTATGTCAACGCGCATGGAACCGGCACCGTCGCCAACGACACGGCCGAGACGGCGGCTTTGCACCGGAGCTTCGGAGCGCATGCGCGGCACCTTGCGGTGTCGTCCACGAAGTCCGTTGTCGGTCATGCGCTCGGCGCCGCGGGCGCGCTGGAATTCATCGCCGCCGTCATGGCCATTCGTGAGGGCGTCGTTCCGCCGACCATGAATTACTTGGGCGCAGACCCCGACTGTGACCTCGACTACGTTCCGAATGAAGCGCGCCGCATGCCCGTGCGCGCGGCCTTGAGCAATTCCTTCGCCTTCGGCGGCTTGAACGCGGTTCTAGGCGCGCGCCAATTCGGCGGTTAAGCCGCAGGATTTCACGCTTCCGCCAACGCCGCCAGAATCCGCGCCCAGCTTCGAATACCCTTGTGGTAGCAGGTCAGGTCGAACTTCTCGTTCGGCGAATGCACGCGGTCGTCGTCGAGTGCGAACCCGACCAGCAGCGAATCCATGCCGAGCACGTTCTTGAAATCGGCGACGATCGGGATCGAACCGCCGGCGCCGACCGCCACCGCCTTCTTGCCCCATTCCTCGGCCAGCACCGCGCGCGCCTTGTTGAGCGCCGGATTGTCGAACGACAGTTGCAGCGGCGGCGCTAGGCCGAAATTTTCGAACTCGACCTGGCAGTCCGCCAGCAGCCGCGCGCGCACGAAGGCGCGGAAGGCGTCGCGGATCTTGGCCGGGTCCTGCTCGCCCACCAGGCGGAACGACACCTTGGCCGAGGCCTGTCCCGGGATGACGGTCTTGGCGCCCTCGCCGGTGTAGCCGCCGATGATGCCGTTGATCTCGGCGGTCGGCCGCGTGGTGATCTGTTCGATCAGCATGCGGTCCTTCTCGCCAGCCGGCGTTTTCAGCCCGATCGGCCCCAAGAACTTCTCCGGCGTCAGGTCGAGCGCCTTGAGGTCGGCCTTGATGTCGGCCGGCAGTTCCTTCACGCCGTCGTAGAAGCCGGGGATGGTGACGCGGCCATTGTCGTCCCACATCGCGCCCAGAATCTTGGCGAGCAGGCGGATCGGGTTCTGCGCCGCGCCGCCGAACACGCCGGAATGCAGATCCCTATCGGCACAGGTGATCTTCACGTCCTCATAGACCAGCCCGCGCAGCGAAGTGGTGACCGCCGGCGTTTTTTGATCCCACATGGCGGTGTCGCACACCAGCGCCATGTCGAGCTTGAGCTCGGCGGCGTTGTCGCGCACGAAAGCGAACAGGTGCTGCGATCCGCACTCCTCCTCGCCCTCGATCATCATGGTGATCGGCAGCGGCAGCTTGCCGATAATCACCTTGAACGCCCGGCAGGCCTCGATAAAGGTCATCGCCTGGCCTTTATCGTCGCAGGCGCCACGCGCGACGATGATCTTGCGCCCGTCCGGCAGCGTCTCGATGCGCGGCTCGAACGGCGGCGTCTTCCATAAGCTCAGCGGGTCGACCGGCTGCACGTCATAATGGCCGTAGAACAGCACCCGCGGCCCGGCGGCGCCGTTCGCCTTGGCGACCACCACCGGATGGCCCTCGGTCGGGCGGACGCTTGTCTCGAAGCCGATGGATTTGAGGTCGGCGGCCACGTGCTCGGCGGCAGCTCGGCATTGCTGCTTGAACGCCGGATCGGTCGATATCGAGGCGATGCGGAGCAGCGCGAACAGCCGCTCGACGCTTTGGTCGATATCCTGGTCGATGCGGCTCAGCACCGCGTCGAGTGTGCTCATGACGGGCTCCCTTTGGGGTTTCGGACCCAAGCTAGCAATGCATCCGCTGGCTGAGAAGCGCAGTTATGGAGACTCGGCATGCCGAATACGACCGGCCGCAGCAGGTCACCAGCATCGGTGCCGCTCCCTGGCATAGGCAGATCGCCTGATCGAGACCGGCGACCGTCCGCCAAGCTAAAGTCACGAGCTACGCTGGTTGATACCGATTTTTCTCTTCGTTTTTAGCATTTTTTAAGCAAACACCGCTGGCGCGGACGCCCCATCAGAAAATTATTGATCGCAATTCTACTAATTATTTTACTGGTATTATTGGAAAGTCGGTCGAATTTCTAAATTGCCGCCCATCATCACCAAGGATTTCAAAATTACACTCAAACTCCATTGTGCGGTACCCGACATGCGCGCGTTGGTGGAGCGGCGGCGCCGTGCGCGACAGCATAGCCGTGATCGTGTCATCGCGTGTCGTGCTCCTCATTTTACTTGACACACGGGCGCGAGAATGGGTGCGCGCAACAAAAAACATTCGCACATGACCACGCATCATGCTTGTCATCGCCATGAACGACGTTCAATATAACGACAACCCGCCGCCAGTGCGGGGGCGCGAGGAAAACATGGATGAGTTGGTTGCACGTCTCGTCGCCAATGTCGGCGTCAATCGGGTTGCAGCGGAAAAAGCCGTCGGCATCATCCTCGGCTTCCTGCTTAAGGAAGGCCCCGCCGACAAGGTGCAGGCCCTCATCGACCGCCTTCCCGGGGCGGAAGCGCTGATGCAAGCCCAACAAGGTGTGGATGCCAGCGGCGGCATGTTCGCCATGGGCGGTATCATGGGCGCCGGCACCAAGATGATGGCGGCGGGTCTGAGCATGGCGCAGGTGCAAGGCGTTACCCGCGAAGTCATCGCCTATACCCGCGAAAAGGCTGGCGAAGATGCGATCGGCGAGATCGTCGGCGCGATTCCCGGTTTGAGTCAGTTCATTTGAATGTTCCACTCGAGTTAGTCGACAAAGATTAGAAGCAGGCGAGGAGACGCGGATGTCCTATCCCATCACCGATATCGACGGGATCGATGGCGAAGTGGCCACGACCCTCAAGTCAGTCGGGATCCGATCAACCGAACGCCTGCTCGAGACCGCGCGCACCGTAAAGGGGCGCAAAGCGCTCGCCGAAAAAACCGGTTTCGACGAGAAGCAGCTGCTGTACTGGGCGAACGTCGCCGACCGCATGCGCATCAGGGGCATCAGCAAGGAATACGCCGAACTGCTGCAGGCCGCCGGCGTCGATACGGTGAAGGAACTCAAGTATCGCAACCCGGCCAATCTCGCCACTGCGATGGCGGACACCAACAAGAAACGCAAAATGGTCCGCCTGCTACCGTCCGAGAAGGTAGTGTGCCGCTGGATCGAAAGCGCCAAGAAGCTGCCGCTCAAGATTACGTACTAATCGCCTAACTCCGGCCGCTTGACAGCCCCTCCCCGACCGCGCAAATCGACCGGCATGGGGCTCGCCCGCACCATCGCGAAGACCGCAGGGACCGCGCAGAAACCGGCGCCGGAGGCGTTTTCCGCGCTGTTCAAGCTGGGCCGGCCGCTGGTCATGGGCATCCTCAACGTCACCCCGGATTCCTTCTCCGACGGCGGCCAGTTCCTCGATCCTCAGGTTGCCATCGCCCATGCCGGCGCGATGGCCAAACAGCGCGCCGACATTCTTGATATCGGCGCGGAATCCACGCGGCCCTATGGCGGCGCCAAGCCGGTGTCGGCCGACGACGAGAGGGCACGGCTTGCAGCGGTGTTGCCCGCGGTGCTCAAGCTCGGCTTGCCGGTGTCGATCGACACCATCAAGGCCAGCATCGCCGCCTGGGCGCTCGATCAGGGCGCGGGAATCGTCAACGACGTCTGGGGCCTGCAGGGCGACCCAGGCATGGCGGCGCTCGTCGCCGAGCGCGGCGTGCCGGTGATCGTGATGCATAACCGCGACGCTGCTGACCCCGCCATCGACATCGTCGCCGACGTCGTCGCTTTCTTTTCCCGCTCGCTGGAGATTGCCGCGCGCGCCGGCATCGCGCGCGCGAACATCGTGCTCGATCCCGGCATCGGCTTCGGCAAGACGCCCGAGCAAAGCATCGTCTGCATCGCGCGGCTTGCCGAATTCAAGCGCTTCGGCCTGCCGCTGCTGGTCGGCGCTTCGCGCAAGCGCTTCATCAATTCGGTGACGCCGGCGCCGCCGGACGAACGCATCGGCGGCTCGATCGCCAGCCATCTGCTGGCGGCGGCGAATGGCGCGGCGATCGTGCGCACGCATGACGTGGCGGAAACCGTGCAGGCGCTGCGGGTGGCCGCGGCGATCGAGGCCGCAAGATGACCGACCGCATCTTCATCAACGGGCTGGCGCTGCACGCCTATCACGGCGTGATGCCGCACGAGGCCAAGGTCGGCCAGAGCTTCGCCATCGATCTTGAGCTCGAGATCGATCTGTCCGACGCCGCGCGCTCGGACAAGGTGGTGGACACCGTTTCTTATGACAAAGTGGTCGAATGCGCGAGTGACGTGTTCAGCGCGCAGCGCTTCCGGCTGATCGAGGCCGCCGCCGGAAAAGTGGCCGACGGAATTCTGGCGAAATTCCCGCGCGTGCGTTCGGTGAAGGTGACGATCCACAAGCCGCACGCGCCGATCGCCGCCACTTTCAGCGATGTCGGCGTGACGCTGATGCGCACGCGGACAAATTCCAGATCATGACCGAGGCGCTGCTGGCGCTTGGCGGCAATGTCGGCAACAGCCGGGCCATTCTCGACCGCGCCGTGGCCCTGCTGTGCGACGGCAAAGAGGTGCGGCTGACAGCGCGCTCGTCCGACTACCGCACGCCGCCCTGGGGCTTCAAGTATCAGTCGCCGTTCATCAACCTGTGCATCGCGGTCGAGACCGAACTTGGGCCGCGCGATCTGCTGGCGCGCGCGCAGGCAGTCGAGCTGCAACTCGGCCGCGACCGCGCGCATGAAAAGCGCTGGGGGCCGCGCACCGCCGACATCGATATCATTGCTTATGACGACCTTGCGGTGGACGAACTGGGCCTGACACTGCCGCACCCGCGCCTGTTCGAGCGCGCCTTCGTGCTACTACCGCTCGCCGAAATCGCGCCGGATCGGGTCATCGGCGGGCGCAAAGTGCGCGATGCGCTGGCCGGCATCGATGCCGCCGGGATCGAGCGGCTGCTGCCGTTCCCGGGCACGTAATTTGCTTTATCTCAATAGCGCCCCCATGCCGACTGTGCCATTTTCGGGCCAATGACCGACCACCTCCCCCTCGCCGCTGAATTCTCAGCCACCAGCCAGGCGGAATGGCGCCAGCTTGTCGAGGCAGCGCTGAAGGGCGCCTCGTTCGAGAAGCGCCTGGTCAGCCAGACCTATGACGGCCTGCGCGTCGAGCCGCTCTATCCGCGCGCGGTGGGGCTCAACCCTGTGGCCGGGCGCACGCCCGGGGCGGCCTGGACACTGATGCAGCGGGTCGACCATCCCGACCCGGCGGCTGCGAACGCGCAAGCGCTGCAAGACCTGGAGAACGGCACGCCCGGGCTGACGCTGGTGATGGCTGGCTCGGTCAACGCCAATGGTTATGGCCTGGACGCCTCTCCGGCGACGCTGGCCCGCGTGCTCGACGGCGTCGCGCTCGACGCCGGCATCACCATCGACTTCAATCTCAGCCCGCCGACGCGCAACGCCGTGCAGCATTTCGCCACGCTGGTGAAAAGCCGCAAGATCGCACCAGCGTCGGTTGACATGCGCGCCAGCATCAATCCGATTGGCGGGTTCGCCGCCTTGGGCAGCAGCCCCCGCCGCTGGGGCGAACTTTCGCAAAGTTTCGCCGCCATGGTGCGCGAACTCGCCGACCAAGGCTTTCGCGGACCGTTCGCCGTCGCGGACGGGCGCATCATCCACAATGCCGGCGGCTCGGAAGCGCAGGAAGTGGCTTTCGCGATCGCCAGCGCGGTCGCGTATCTGCGCGCGCTCGCGGCCAGCGGCATACCGCTCGATGCCGCGCGCGGCATGATCTATTTCCGGATGTCCGCCGACGCCGACGAGTTTCTCACTATCGCCAAGTTCCGCGCGCTGCGGAAATTGTGGGCGCGCGTCGAGGACGCCTGCGGACTTGCGCCGAAGCCGGCTTACGTCGCGGCCGAGACTGCTTGGCGGATGATGACCAAGCGCGATCCTTACATGAACCTGCTGCGCATGACCATCGCAGTGACCGCCGCCGGTATTGGCGGCGCCGACAGCATCACGGTGCTGCCGCACACCGCACCGCTCGGCCTGCCCGATGCCTTCGCGCGCCGCATCGCACGCAACACGCAACTCATTCTACTTGAGGAATCGAACCTGGCGAAAGTCGCCGACCCGGCCGCCGGCGCCGGCGCCATCGAGGACCTGACCAGCAAGCTGTGCGCCGCCGCCTGGGCGCAGTTTCAGGCGATCGAGGCCGCGGGCGGCGCTTGGGGTGCGCTGGAACGCGGCGTCGTTCAGAAAAACGTCGCGGCGGTGCGCGCCGAGCGCCAAAGGGCCGCCGCCCGCCGCAAGGATGCGCTGACCGGCACCAGCGATTTCCCCAACCTGCATGAAAAGCCCGCCGCGGTGCTCGATGTGGCGCCTATCGTGACGCCGAAAGAGCGCGCCGCCGCTGTTACTATCGAAGCTTTGCCGCGCATCCGCCTAGCCGAGCCGTTCGAGGCGCTGCGCGATGCGTCCGACCGCTGGCTTGCAAAGACCGGCGCGCGGCCGAAGGTGTTCCTCGCCAATCTCGGCAGACTGTCCGACTTCACCGCGCGCGCCATGTTCGCAAAGAATTTCTACGAGGCCGGCGGCATCGAGGCAGTGAGCAATGACGGCTTCAAGGACCAGGCCGGCATGATCGCCGCCTTCAAGGCCTCAGGCGCCAAGCTCGCCTGCCTGTGCTCGTCAGATAAGGCCTATGCGGAACAGGCCGCCGGGGCCGCCAAGGCGCTGACCGCGGCGGGCGCCACCGTGCATCTCGCCGGCCGCCCGCGCGACCTGGAGGCCGAATGGCAGCAGGCAGGGGTAAAAACCTTCGCATTTATGGGCTGCGACGTAGTTTCGACCTTGCAGGCCGCCCATGATATTCTGGCTATGAAATGAATCAGGTCCCCAACTTCGCCACGGTCGATTTTGCCGATGCCGGGCCGGCGCCGGCAGGCAGCACGGCTGCGCCCTGGGTCACGCCGGAAGGCATCGCGGTCAAGCCCGTCTTTGGCGAGGCCGATCTCGCCGGGCTCGACTTCCTTGACAGCTACCCCGGCAAACCGCCGTTCCTGCGCGGGCCGTATCCGGCCATGTATGCGGCGCAGCCCTGGACCATCCGGCAATATGCCGGCTTCTCCACGGCCGAGGATTCCAACGCCTTCTACCGGCGCAACCTCGCCGCCGGGCAGAAAGGCCTCTCCATCGCCTTCGATCTTGCCACCCATCGCGGCTATGACAGCGACCATCCGCGCGTGTCCGGCGACGTCGGCATGGCGGGCGTCGCGATCGATTCGATCTACGACATGCGCACGCTGTTCTCCGGCATCCCGCTCGACCAGATGAGCGTGTCGATGACCATGAACGGCGCGGTGCTGCCGGTGCTGGCGCTCTATATCGTCGCCGCCGAGGAACAGGGCGTGCCGCACGCCAAGCTGTCGGGCACCATCCAGAACGACATTCTCAAAGAATTCATGGTGCGCAACACCTATATTTATCCGCCCGGGCCATCCTTGCGCATCATCTCCGACATTTTTTCCTACACTTCCGCCGAGATGCCGAAGTTCAATTCGATTTCGGTGTCCGGCTATCACATGCAGGAGGCCGGCGCGACGCAGGATCTCGAGCTCGCCTACACGCTCGCCGACGGCGTCGAATATGTCCGCGCCGGCATCAAGGCCGGCCTCACCATCGACCAGTTCGCGCCGCGCGTGTCGTTCTTCTGGGCGATCGGCATGAACTACTTCATGGAGATCGCCAAGCTGCGCGCTGCCCGCATGCTGTGGGCGAAGCTGATGAAGCCGTTCAAACCGGAAGACGCGCGCTCGCTCAGCTTGCGCACGCATTGCCAGACCTCGGGCTGGTCGCTGGCGGCGCAGGACGTGTTCAACAATGTCTCGCGCACCATGATCGAGGCGATGGCGGCGACGCAAGGCCAGACCCAGTCGCTGCACACCAATGCGCTCGACGAGGCGCTGGCGCTGCCGACCGATTTCTCCGCCCGTATCGCCCGCAACACTCAGATCGTGCTGCAGCAGGAAGCGGCCGCCACGCGCATCGTCGACCCGTGGGGCGGCTCATATTATGTTGAGCGGCTCACCTACGAGCTCGCACGCAAGGCCTGGGGCCACATCGAGGAAGTCGAGGCGCTCGGTGGCATGACCAAGGCGATCGAAGCCGGCATTCCGAAGCTGCGCATCGAGGAAGCCGCCGCCAAAACGCAGGCCCGCATCGATGCCGGCCTGCAGTCGGTGATCGGTGTCAACAAATACCAGCCGACCGACGAAGCGCCGATCGAGGTGCTCAGAATCGACAATTCCGCCGTGCGGCAGCTGCAGATCGACAAGCTGACGCGGCTGAAGGCCGAGCGCGATCCGCAGGCCCTGCAAGAGGCGCTCGATGCGCTGACCCGCGCCGCCGACCGCGGCAACGGCAATTTGCTGGCGCTGGCGATCGACGCCGCGCGCGCCAAAGCGACCGTCGGCGAAATTTCCATGGCCCTGGAAAAGGTATTCGGCCGCCACGTGGCCTCGATCAAGGCCATCACCGGGGTCTACAAGCGGGAGGTCGGCATGACCGGCGCCGTCGAACGGGTGCGCATTGCCGTGGAAGCCTTCGAGGCCGCCGAGGGCCGGCGGCCGCGGCTGCTGGTCGCCAAGATCGGCCAAGATGGCCACGACCGCGGGCAGAAGGTGATTGCGTCCGCCTTCGCCGATCTCGGCTTCGACGTCGATATCGGACCGCTGTTCGCCACCCCGGCGGAAGCCGCGCGCCAGGCGGTGGAAAACGACGTGCACATTCTCGGCGTGTCCTCGCTCGCCGCCGCCCATCTCACGCTGGTGCCGGAGCTCAAGAAAGAGTTGGCCGCGCAGGGCCGCGACGACATCATGATCGTGGTCGGCGGCGTGGTGCCGCCGCAGGATTACGATGCGCTGATGCAGGCAGGCTGCGAGGCGATCTTCCCGCCCGGCACGGTGATCGCCGACGCTGCGGAGAAATTACTCAAGACGCTGCATAAACGGTTGGGGCACGGGAAAGAGGCGGCGGAGTGAAACCGTTCATTGTCCGCGCGGCATTCGCTGCGCTTTGCGCCCTGTCCGTTTCAGGCTGCATCGACTCCGCAAGTCCGATCCTGCCGGACTCACAACCCGTGTTCGGGCAGCGCGCGCGGTTTCAGCTTTTCGGCATGCGCAAGGGCCTCGCCGTCGACCCGGAGCAGGCGACGTTCACCTGGAACGGCGCGCTCTATGCCCATAGCAGCGGCGGCATGAAGGATGTCAGCGCATTCTCGGTGCACCCGTTCGAAGCCGGCGATTTCATCATTCAGAGCGTGCCCGCCAATCGCGCCCGCATCACCGAATACGCGGTCATGCACAAGCTTATGGATGGGGTCTATCAACTCGTCGTCATTGACGAAGCCGACGCCGACGAGCCGACCCGAGCGGCCTATTGCGGCAAAGGCGAAAAGAACGATCGATCGTGCCGCATCGAAACGCGCGACCAGTTGCTCGCTTTCGCACGCGCCACCGCGGCGCGCCAGAAGACTGACGGCGGGCTCGTCATCCGGCTACCCGAAGACACCGAACGGCCGGCCCGGCGCAAACCGCGACGCTGACATTGGCTCGCCTTTTGGAAATATCCCGAATGACAACACGCCTTGATTCACGCTCATTGTTCCGCGCCATCCTGATCACGGCCGCGCTGTGCCTGCCGGCTTTGGCCCATGCTGATGATCCCAAGCCGGTGCTGTCAATCAAGACCAAGTCGATCGAGGCGAGCGTCAGCATCGACGACAAACTGAAAGCCTATCCCGGTCTCACCGACAATCTGCTCGCCGAAGGCCGCCGCGAAATTGAGAAGTGGCGCGTGTCGGCCGACAAGGACCGCAAGGACGCGCCGGATGCTTTCGCAGACGGCCGCCGCTACAGTTTTGAGCGGCGCTACACGCAGCGTTCGGCTATCGGCCGCTATGTCAGCGTCGAGCGCGGCGACTATTTAAACAGCCTCGGCGCCCACCCGAATAGCGAAACTAACACCATCCTCTGGGACGCGATCGCCAAGAAGCGCGTCAGCATCAGGCCTTTCTTCAAAGAAACCGCACCAGGCGGACCCACGTTGGACCGTCTCGCGAAAGCGATCCGCGGCAAGCTCGCCGTCGAGAAGAAAGCGCGCGGTGGCGACACCGTCGATCCCGACACCGATACCGAGCTGGCGAATGTGCAACCCGACCTGCTGAAGATGGGAGCGGTCGCGCTGGTGCCCTCGACCGCAACGGGCAAAAGCGCCGGGCTGGTGTTCTACTTCTCGCCTTACGCCGTCGGCTCCTATGCAGAAGGGCCCTATAGCGCGTTCGTGTCCTGGCGGACGTTCAAGGACGATCTGTCGTCAGAGGGCGCAGCGCTGTTCGGCGGGGAGCGGCCAAAGGGCGATGAGGAGAAAGATTGATCGGCCTGGCGCTGCGTTGCCGGTGGCTTTTCCCCACCCATTGGCATGGTAACGCTACCTGTGACGGTGCAGCCAGCGTAACCTGAAACCCATGAAATTGCCCGCAGCCAACGCTTCCGCCCTCGCCGCCGCTATCCGCGAAGGTGACCGCGCGACCTTGGCGCGCGCCATCACGCTGATCGAGAGCAAGCGCGCCGACCATCGCAAGGCCGCCCATCTTTTGGTGCAGGAACTGTTGCCGCTTACCGGCAAGGCGGTGCGGCTCGGCATCACCGGCGCACCCGGCGTCGGTAAATCCGCCACCATTGATGCGCTCGGCACCTCCCTCACAGGCCTTGGCCACAAGGTCGCGGTGCTGGCGGTCGATCCGTCCTCGACCCGCACCGGCGGCTCGATCCTCGGCGACAAGACCCGCATGGCGCGGCTTGCCAGCGACCCGCAGGCCTTCATCCGCCCCTCGCCCAGTTCCGGCACGCTCGGCGGCGTCGCCGCCAAGACGCGCGAGACCATGCTGTTGTGCGAGGCGGCCGGCTACGACGTGGTGCTGGTGGAGACGGTCGGCATCGGCCAGTCGGAGACCGCGGTCGCCGATATGACCGACTTTTTTCTGGTGCTGATGCTGCCCGGTGCCGGCGACGAGTTGCAGGGCCTCAAGAAAGGCATCGTCGAGCTCGCCGATATGATCGCGGTCAACAAGGCCGACGGCGATAATATTCAGCGCGCCAAGGTAGCGGCGGCCGAATATCGCGCTGCGCTCAATATTCTCAGCCCGCACTCGGCCAACTGGTCGCCGCCGGTGCTCACTTATTCGGCGCTCACCGGCAATGGCATCGCCGAGTTGTGGAGCCAAGTGCTGGCGCACAAGGAGAAAATGACCGGTTCGGGCGAACTGGCCGCGCGCCGGCGCGAGCAGCAGGTGAAATGGATGTGGAGCATGCTGGAGGAGCGGCTCACCGCGCGGCTGCGCAGCGATCCGGCGGTGCGTGCCAAGCTGCGCCAAGCAGAAGCGGCAGTCGCCGCCGGCAAGCTGGCGCCGACGCTGGCGGTGGAAGAGATCGCGCAACTGCTCGGAGTGTGATGGCGGTCACCATTCTCGTCACCGGCTTTGGCCCGTTTCCCGGCGCGCCGTTCAACCCGACCGGGCCGCTGGTCAAGCGGCTGGCGCGCTTGCGACGGCCGGCTTTGGCAGACGTAACAATCGTCCCGCATATTTTCCCGACCAGCTACGCGGCCGTCGACCGCGATCTGCCCAAGCTGATCGCACGGCACCAGCCGGACGCGCTGCTGATGTTCGGGCTGGCGACGCGCACACCCCATCTGCGCATCGAGCTGCGCGCCCGCAATGCGCTGGCGCTCATGCCCGACGCGGGCGGCAGCTCGCTGCCCCGCCGCACCATCACGGCCGGCCAAATGGCTGCGCTGGCCATGCCGGCGCCGGCGTACCGCCTGCTCGCGGCCGCACGCACCGCACGCGTGCCGGCCGCGCTCTCGCGCGATGCCGGACGCTATCTGTGCAACTACCTGTGCTGGCGCGCCGCCGAAGCGGCCAGCAAACCCCGCGGCCCGCGCGTTGCTGCGTTCATCCATGTGCCGCTCGATCGCCGTGGCGCGCGGCCGCGCCGGGCAGCCAAGCCGCGCTTTTCCCTCGACGATCTCATGCGCGCCGGGAACTCGATCCTGACGGCGCTTGTCGCGGCAGCACGGCTTTAACCTCCGGTAGCGCAAAATGCGGTCATGCCAATCGACCGCCGCCGCTTGCTTGTTGGTCTCTCGTCCGGCGCTGCCGTCCTCGCCGCGCCGCTCTCGGCCTTCGGCCTCGACGCCGCGCAATTCGGCGTGCGTCCCGGCGCCATCGATGACCAAAGCCGCGCCCTGCAGCGGGCCATCGACCAGGCGGCGCACGCCCGCGTCCCGCTGATGATGGCGCCCGGCGTCTACCGCGCCGGCGATCTCAAGCTGCCGGCCGGCACCCACCTTGCGGGCATGCGCGGCGCCAGCCGGCTGATCTTGACGCGCGGGCCGTCCCTGCTGTCCGCCGAGCACGCCGACAGTGTCGTTCTCTCCCTTTCAATTACCCACAATTTTCAGCCCGATTGTAGCGCCGAACTCGATGTCGGTCAGGCGAGACAGGCCTCTCCACATGATCATGTTGCCCGGCGGCGGATCGCTGGCGCGCGCAAGATAGCCGCCGAGGCGAGCAATCT